>JAHRYZ010000145.1 GCA_020621905.1 Rhizobium sp. | reverse complement strand
ATGCGCGCCGGCGACGAAGAGATCTGGTACCGCGCCGCAGCCGACGCCGTGGCGCTTGGCGCCGACGCCCTGATCCTCGCCGATTTCGGCCTGATGGCGCATGTGACGGAGCGCTATCCCGAACAGCGGCTGCACGTCTCGGTCCAGGCCTCCGCCTCCAATGTCGACGCGATCAATTTCCTCGTCGACGCCTTCAACGCCAAGCGGGTCGTTCTGCCACGCACGCTGACCATCGCCGACATCGCCCGCATCGCCCCGAAGATTCGCTGCGAAATCGAGGTCTTCGTCTTCGGCGGGCTTTGCGTCATGGCCGAGGGGCGCTGCTCGCTTTCTTCCTATGCGACCGGCAAGTCGCCCAACATGAACGGCGTCTGCTCTCCGGCAAGCCACGTCCACTACCGCAAGGAAGGCAATGAGCTCGTCTCCGAGCTCGGCGACTACACCATAAACCGCTTCCCGGCCGGCGAGGCCGCCGGCTATCCGACGCTATGCAAGGGCCGTTTCGACATCGCCGACGACCGGGCCTACGCTTTCGAGGATCCTGTCTCGCTCGACGTCATGAGCGAGATCGACGCCTTGACCGCCGCCGGCGTCAGCGCGCTGAAGATCGAGGGTCGCCAGCGCGGCAAGGCCTATGTCGCCGAAGTCGTCTCGACGCTGAAGAAGGCGCTCTCGGCCAAACCCGAACAGCGCACTGCGCTTCTCGCCGGCCTGCGGGGTCTGAGCGAAGGGCAGAAGACCACATCGGGCGCCTACGAGAAGCGCTGGAGATAAGCATGACCGATACCGATACCGATACCCCTTCCCCTTCCCCTTCCCCTTCCCCCTCGCTCACCATGGGTCCCGTCTACTATCTGTGGGACGGCCCCAAATGGCGCGACTTCCATTTCCGCATCGCCGACGAATCGCCCTTCGACGCGGTGGTGATCGGCGAGACCGTGTGCTCCAAGCGCCAGCATTTCATCGAACCCCATCTTGCCGAAGTGACCGAACGGCTCGAGGCGGCCGGCAAGACCGTGGTGTTCTCGACGCTGGCGCTGGTGACGCTGGAGCGGGAAAGCCGGCAGGTGCGCGAACTGGTCGAGGAGAGCGATCATCGGATCGAGGCTAACGACCTTTCGGCGCTCGGGCTGTTGAACGGCAAGCCGCACAATGTCGGCCCGCTGGTCAATGTCTACAATGCGGCAACCGCGAGGCTGCTGGCGAACCGGGGCGCCAGGACCATCTGCCTGCCGCCCGAACTGCCCTTCACCTCCGTCGAGCGGATCGTCGCCGACAGCCCCGGCATCGATTTCGAGGTCTTCGCCTTCGGTCGCATGCCGCTCGCCATTTCGGCGCGCTGCGCCCATGCCCGTTCCAAGGGCAAGATTAAGGACAACTGCCTTTTCGTCTGCGGCGAGGAGCCGGACGGCCTGTCGGTCAAGACGCTGGACCGCCAGTCCTTCCTGGCGCTGAACGGGGTTCAGACCGTGTCCCACACTTGCCAGGCGCTGCTTGGAGAACTGGCGGACCTCGCCGCGTGCGGCGTCTCGGCCATGCGCCTGTCGCCGCAGGACTGCGACATGGTCGCGGTCGCAAGGCTCTATCGCGCCATGCTCGACGGCACGCTGGAGGCCGATGAGGCGATCGACCATCTCCGGGACATCTATCCGGCAGCGCCGCTGTCCAACGGTTTCCACCACGCCCGCGAGGGTGCGGCCTGGGTGGCCCGCGCCCGCGATGTAGCGAGCGGCGCCATGGCCTGACGATCGAGCCGGCCGATCAAGCGGATCGGCCGGGCTCTCCCGAACGTCAGCTCCGCAGGCCCGGCGCCTCGTGGCCGGTCCGCGCCACATACTCCGTGTAGCCGCCGCCATACTGGAACGCGCCTTCGGGCGTCAGTTCCAGCACGCGATTGGAAAGCTCCGCCAGGAAGTGACGGTCGTGGCTGACGAACAGCATCGTGCCTTCATACTGCGACAGCGCCTTGATCAGCATTTCCTTGGTGTCGAGATCAAGGTGGTTGGTCGGCTCGTCGAGCACCAGAAGATTCGGCGGGTCGAACAGCATGATCGCCATCACCAGACGCGCCTTCTCTCCACCCGACAGAACGCGACAGCGCTTCTCGATGTCGTCGCCGGAGAAGCCGAAGCAGCCGGCAAGGGCCCGCAGCGGCGCCTGGCCTGCCCGCGGGAAGGTGCTTTCCAGCGTCTCGAAGATCGTCATCTCGCCATCGAGAATATCCATCGCATGCTGGGCGAAATAGCCCATCTTGACGCTGGCGCCGACGCTGACCGTGCCCTGATCGGGTGTGGAATCACCCGCCACCAGCTTCAGCAGGGTCGACTTGCCGGCGCCGTTGACGCCCATGATGCACCAGCGCTCCTTGCGCCGGACCATGAAATCGAAGCCCTCGTAGATGACCCGCTGGCCGTACTTCTTGTGCACGTTCTTCAGATTGACAACGTCTTCGCCCGAGCGCGGTGCCGGCTGGAATTCGAAGGCGACGACCTGGCGGCGCTTCGGCGGCTCGACGCGGTCGATTTTCTCCAGCTTCTTCACCCGGCTCTGCACCTGCGAGGCATGGGATGCGCGCGCCTTGAAGCGCTCGATGAACTTGATTTCCTTGGCCAGCATCGCCTGCTGCCGCTCGAACTGCGCCTGCTGCTGTTTTTCGTTCTGTGCCCGCTGCTGCTCGTAGAACTCGTAATTGCCGGAATAGGTGTTGAGCGAGCCGGCATCGATCTCGATAATCTTGTTGACGATGCGGTTCATGAACTCGCGGTCGTGCGAGGTCATCAACAGCGCGCCTTCATAACCTTTGAGGAACTGCTCCAACCAGATCAGGCTCTCCAGGTCGAGATGGTTCGACGGTTCGTCGAGCAGCATGACATCGGGGCGCATCAGAAGGATGCGGGCCAGCGCCACGCGCATCTTCCAGCCGCCCGACAGCTTGCCGACGTCTCCGTCCATCATTTCCTGGCTGAAGCTCAGGCCAGCCAGCACTTCGCGGGCGCGGCCCTCCAGCGCATAGCCGTCGAGCTCCTCGTAACGAGCCTGGACCTCGCCATAGCGCTCGATAATGGTATCCATCTCGTCCAGCCGGTCCGGATCGACCATGGCGGCCTCAAGCTCGCGCAGCTCGGCAGCGACCTCGCTGACCGGGCCTGCGCCGTTCATCACTTCGGCCACCGCGCTCCGGCCGGACATCTCGCCGACATCCTGGTTGAAATAGCCGATCGTCACGCCCTTCTCGACCGAGATCTGGCCCTCGTCCGGCTGTTCCTCGCCAGTCACCATGCGGAAGACCGTCGTCTTGCCGGCCCCGTTCGGACCGACCAGGCCGATCTTCTCGCCTTTGTTGAGCGCGGCGGAGCTCTCGATGAAGAGAATACGGTGGCTGAGCTGCTTGCTGATGTTTTCGATACGAATCATGACCGGACATGGGGGCTTGAGGGGTTCCGGGGCGCCTTATGTCACGGGTCGCATGATCTGTCGAAATTTTATCGCAGTGCAGCGGCCCGATTTGGTCATTCTGCCGCCGACCACCCTGCATGAGCGGGCATGACGGGCTGGGCGCATCGTTCGACCACGGCGAACTGACAGGCGTACCCGCCCGCCGGACGCGGTTCCACGCAGATCGCCTCTAGGAAACGGTCGCCTGCCTCTCTAAACTCGTGCCGACGGCCGCCCTGGCCGGGGGAACGGAAGAGGAGGCCGTTGTTCCGTGAAACTGCGACATGCCCTGGTCTTTGTCATTCTACCCGTCTTCATCGGGCTTGCCGTCTTCCAGGGCGGCGCTGTGGCCACGCGCGCCTATATGGAAGAGGCATCGCTCCAGGCAAGTTCGGCACTGCGCCTCGCCGTCTCGGCGCTTGGCGGCCACCTGAGCCGTTACGAACCGCTCCCCGCGCTGATCGCCGATCACGACGACATCAAGGCATTGCTGCGCGCGCCCTCCGATCCCGCCCTGAGAGAGACCGCGAACGCCTACCTCAAGGAAATCAACGCCCTGCTCCGGTCCTCCGACATCTATGTCATGACCATGGACGGCGAGACGATCTCGGCCAGCAATTACGACGGGCCGGCGAGCTTCGTCGGGCAGAACTTCAGCTACCGCCCCTATTTCCAGGATGCCGCCAAGGGCCGGCAATCCCGGTTCTACGCCCTCGGCACCACCTCCCTGAAACGCGGCTACTATTTCGCCTCGCCCGTCAGCGTCGATGAAGACATCCGCGGCGTGATCGTCTTCATGGTCGACATCGATTCGATCGAGGCGTCGTGGAAGGGCGGCGAATACAAGATCTTCGTCGCCGATCCGGAAGGCATCGTCTTCATGACCGGCAGCCCTGAATGGCTCTACAGCGGCATCCTGCCGCTGGACGCCGCGCGGCTCGCCCGCACCCAGGCCTCGCGCCGCTATGCCGATGCGCCGCTCAAGGAATTGCCGTTGCGCGAGAGCGAGGAAGGCGGCCACCGGCTGATGACGGTCACGGCGGGCGGCGCTTCCCGCGAATACCTCGTGCTGTCGCACTACATGCCCGAGGCCGACTGGACCGTGAACGTGCTGATGGACACGGCATCGGTGCGCGGCCAGGCCCGCACCGTGGTGATCGCCGTCGTGCTTTTCGTCTGCCTCGCCGGTCTGGCGATCGCCATCCTGCTGCAGCGCCGGGCCCGCACGGCCGAACGGCTGCGTATCGAGGAGCGGGCCCGCAACGAACTCGAGCATCGTGTTGCCGAACGCACCGCCGACCTTGCCCGCGTCAATGAGCAGATCGAACTGGAAATCGCCGAGCGGCGACTTACCGAACAGGAGTTGCGCAAGACCCAGGCCGATCTGATCCAGGCCGGCAAGCTCGCCGGCCTCGGCCAGATGTCCGCAGCCCTGTCGCACGAGTTCAACCAGCCGCTCGCCGCCGCCAAGACCTATGCCGATAGCGCCGCCTTGCTGATCGACCGCGGCCGCACCGGCGAGGCGCGCGACAACCTGCTGCGCATCTCGGGCCTCGTCGACCGCATGGCCTCGATCAGCCGGCACCTGCGGAACTTCGCCCGCAAGCCAAACGAGAAGCTCGGGCCGGTGGCGCTGGACGCGGTGATCGACGACACGCTGGAAATCGTCGCAGCCCGGCTCAAGGTGGCCAACGCGACCCTCGACGTCGACCTCGGTCGCGGACATCTTTTCGTGGTGGCCGGACCGGTTCGCCTGCAGCAGGTCCTCGTCAACATCCTCACCAATGCCGCCGATGCGGTGGAGGGTCAGGCCGACCGCAACATCGAACTCAAAGCTCGCCGCAAGGGCGGCAAGGTCGTCATTACCATCCGCGACCATGGACCCGGCGTCCCCGCAGCCATCGCCGAGCGCATCTTCGACCCCTTCTTCACCACCAAGGGCGTCGGCAAGGGGCTCGGCCTCGGCCTCTCGATTTCCTATAATATCGTCAAGGATTTCGGCGGCAGCCTGTCGGTCGCCAACCATGCGGAAGGCGGCGCGGTGTTCCGCATCGAGCTCGACGCCGCGGAAAAGATGAAGGAGGCGGCTGAGTAATGAACGGCCAGCGCATCCTTTTGATCGACGACGAGGAAGACATGCGCCGGTCCTCGGCCCAGGCGCTCGAACTCTTCGGCCTGGAGGTGACGACCTTTTCGACGCCGGAGCCCGTTCTCGAACTGGTCGGCTACGGTTTCGGCGGC
Source organism: Rhizobium sp. (assembly GCA_020621905.1). GTDB lineage: Bacteria > Pseudomonadota > Alphaproteobacteria > Rhizobiales > Rhizobiaceae > Allorhizobium. The sequence continues at coordinate 4,685 of JAHRYZ010000145.1, read as the reverse complement.
GTCGTCGTCAGCGACATCCGCATGCCCGGCATGGACGGGATGACATTGCTGCAGCACATCCGAGAGGTGGATGCCGAAATCCCCGTGATCCTGGTGACCGGCCATGCCGACGTGCAGCTCGCCGTCAGCGCCATGCGCGCCGGCGTCTATGACTTCCTGGAAAAACCCTTCACCGCCCAGCATCTCGCCGGCATCATCCGCCGGGCCCTGGACCGGCGCAGCCTGGTCATGGAAAACCGCCGGCTGCGCGCCGTCGCCGGCAAGCGCGACGACATAGAGACCCGCCTGCCGGGCAGAACCCAGGTCATGGTCGACCTGCGCTACAGGCTGCGGGCCATCGGCGCCACGGACGCAGACACGCTGATCATCGGTGACACCGGCGTCGGCAAGGAAGTCGTGGCCCGCGCGCTGCATGACGTGAGCGCGCGCGCCAACCGGCCGCTGATCGCCATCAACTGCGCGGCCCTGCCGGAAAACCTGATCGAAAGCGAGCTTTTCGGCCACGAGGCCGGCGCCTTTCCCGGCGCGCTACGGCCGCGCTACGGCAAGTTCGAGCATGCCCGCGGCGGCACGATCCTGCTGGACGAGATCGGCTCCATGCCCTTCGACCTGCAGGCGAAGTTCCTGCGCGTCCTGCAGGAGCGGGTCATTACGCGGCTGGGTTCGAACGAGGTCGTACCGCTCGACGTACGCTTCATCGCCACCAGCAAGGCGGACCTGGAGGCCGAGGTCGCAGCAGGGCGCTTCCGTGCAGACCTCTTCTATCGCCTCAATGTCGCGACCCTGCATGTGCCTGCCCTGGCAGACCGGCTTGCGGACATCCCGATCCTCTTTCTCCAGCTGGTGCGCGAGGCCGCCGCCCGGTACAGGCGCGACGATATCGACGTCTCCCCCGCCCTGCTGGCCGAGATTGCCGCCCGCCCCTGGCCAGGCAATGTCCGCGAATTACGCAACGCCGCCGACCGCTGTGCACGGCTCGATCCTCTCCCCGACGAAAGCCCGCTGGTCGCCGTGCGCCAGCGCCTCGCCGACAAGGTCGCAACCTATGAACGCGGCATCCTAGCAAGCGCAATTTCCGCCCATGGCGGCAATCTGAGGCCGGTCTACGAGCAGCTCGGCATCTCCCGCAAGACGCTCTACGAGAAGATGCAGAAATACGGGCTCGAACGAAAGCCCGGCATGACGCTCGACGACTTCGATAGCTGATCGGCCGATGGGTGGATTTCCACCCATCATCATCGCGCTTTGTTCCCGAACCCACCCATGCTGCATTGCATGCATCGTCAAAACCGGGCCCGTGCCGCCTCATACCACTTGCGAGCCGCCCTCCGCCCCGCACTGTTGGCGCATCCAGGACCGGCGCGGAAGGAGCCGCACCGGCCTGGCGCAATTCATCCGGGAGGAATTCGATGAAGATCCTGAAAACTATGCTCGGCCTCGGTGCCGCGTTCGCTGTCACGCTGTCGTCCGCCGCCGCCTTTGCCGAGGGCTATCCGGAGCGCACGATCACCATGGTCGTGCCCTTCGCCGCCGGTGGCCCCACCGACACCGTGGCCCGCCTCGTCGCCGAATCGATGTCGAAGGACCTCGGTCAGCAGATCATTGTCGAAAATGTCGGCGGCGCGGGCGGCACGCTCGGCGCCGGCCGGGTCGCTGCCGCTCCGGCGGACGGCTACACCGTGCTGCTGCACCACATCGGCATGGCGACCAGCGCCACACTCTATCGCAAACTCGCCTATGACACGCTGAACGCCTTCGATTATGTCGGCCTCGTTACCGACGTGCCGATGACGATCGTCGCCCGCAAGGACCTCGAGCCGGCCGACCTCAAGGGCCTGGTCGACTACATGAAGGCCAACAAGGATACCGTCACCGTCGCCAATGCCGGCATCGTCACCGCCTCGCATCTCTGCGGCATGCTGCTGATGAGCGCGATCGACACGCCCCTCGTCACCGTGCCCTACAAGGGCACCGGTCCGGCCATGACCGACCTGCTCGGCGGCCAGGTCGACATCATGTGCGACCAGACCACCAATACGACGAAGCAGATCCAGGGCGGCACGATCAAGGCCTATGCCGTGACATCGCCCGCCCGTCTCGACGTTCTGCCGGACGTGCCGACCGCAGCCGAAGGCGGTCTCGCCGATTTCCAGGTCGGTATCTGGCACGGCATCTACGCACCGAAGGGCACCCCTTCGGAGGCCATTGAACGCCTGTCGAAGTCGCTTCAGGTCGCGCTCAAGGACCAGAACGTCGCCGCCCGCTTCGCCGAACTCGGCACCGCACCGTCGCCGGAAGCCGACGCGACGCCGGCAGCACTCAAGGCTAAGCTCGAAAGCGAGATCGCCCGCTGGAAGCCCGTGATCGAAGCCGCCGGCCAGTTCGCCGACTGACCTCTCGCTTTGTGGCTGCCGCCCGCGCGATTGCGGGCGGCAGTCCCGCGCGGCGTGACTCAGCGGCTTTGACGGCCGCACCAAGGGGGACACCATGAAATCCATGAAATTCGACCGGACCGACGCCCTTTGCGGCGCTCTGTTCATGGGGCTTGGCGGCTTTTTCGCCTATCAAAGCCTCAGCCTCGAGCTCGGCACGGCCTTTCGCATGGGACCGGGGCTCTTCCCGCTCATGCTTGCCGCCATTCTGATCCTGCTCGGCACCATCATTCTTCTCCAATCCGGCAAGGTCGAGGGCGAACCGCTCGGCCCGATCGCCTTGAGGGGCATCCTTCTCATCCTGCCGGCGCCGATCTTCTTCGGGCTCACCGTGCGCGGCCTCGGCTTCGTGCCGTCGATCTTCTTCGCAGCGCTGATCGCCGCCTTTGCCTCGCACCGCATGGGCCCGGTCATGGCACTGCTGCTGGCCGCCGCCATCACGGTCTTCTCCGTGATCGTCTTCAGCTACGCCCTCGGCCTGCCCTTCGAACGGTTCGGCCCCTGGACCCGGTTTTAGGAAGAACCCATGGATTTCTTCAGCAATCTCGCCCTCGGCTTTTCCACCGCGGCCTCGCCGGAAAACCTGCTCTTCTGCCTGATCGGCGTTCTGCTCGGCACGCTGATCGGCGTGCTGCCCGGCATCGGCGCCACCGCGACCATCGCCATGCTGCTGCCGATCACCTTTCAGCTCGAGCCGGTCTCTTCGCTGATCATGCTCGCCGGCATCTACTACGGCGCGCAATACGGTGGGTCGACCACCGCGATCCTGATCAACATGCCGGGCGAATCCTCGTCCGCGGTGACTGCGATTGATGGCTACCAGATGGCCCGAAACGGCCGCGCCGGTGCCGCGCTGTCCATCGCCGCGCTCGGCTCTTTCTTCGCCGGCACGGTCTCCACCTTCCTGGTCGCCGTTCTTGCCATCCCGCTCACCGCCGTGGCACTCAAGTTCGGCGCCGCCGAGTACTTCTCTCTTATGGTCGTCGGTCTTGTCTCCTCGATCGCTCTCGCCCACGGTTCGATCGTCAAGGCACTTGCCATGGTCTCGCTCGGCCTGCTGCTCGGCCTCGTCGGCACCGACATCTATTCCGGCACGCCGCGCTTCACCCTCGGCATCCGCGAATATGCCGATGGGTTGAACTTCGTCGCGGTCGCCGTCGGCGTCTTCGGCATCGCCGAGATCCTGCGCAACCTGGAAGGCGAGAAGACCCGCACCGTGCTGATGTCGAAGGTGAGCAACCTCTGGCCGACGCGCGACGACTTCCGCCGCATGGTGGCGCCCGTGCTGCGCGGTACGGCGATCGGGTCGGCGCTCGGCATCCTGCCGGGCGGCGGCGCCATCCTCGCGGCCTTTGCCTCCTACACGGTCGAGAAGCGCATTTCCGACCATCCGGAAGAGTTCGGCCATGGCGCGATCGAGGGCGTCGCAGGTCCGGAATCGGCCAACAATGCCGGTGCCCAGACCTCGTTCATCCCGCTGCTCACCCTCGGCATCCCGGCCAACCCGGTCATGGCGCTGATGGTCGGCGCGATGATCATCCAGGGCATCGTGCCCGGGCCGAACGTCGCCACCGAACAGCCGGCGCTGTTCTGGGGCATCATTGCCTCCATGTGGATCGGCAACTTGATGCTGGTGGTGCTGAACCTGCCGCTGATCGGGCTCTGGGTGAAACTGCTCACCATCCCCTACTACGTGCTCTTTCCGATCATCATGGCCTTCTGCTCGATCGGGGTCTACAGCGTCAATTCCAACGTCTACGACCTCTATGCCGTCGCCGGTTTCGGGCTGCTCGGCTACATCCTGGTCAAGCTGCGTTGCGAGCCGGCGCCGCTGCTGCTCGGCTTCGTGCTCGGGCCGCTGCTGGAGGAGAATCTGCGCCGCGCCATGATCCTGTCGCGCGGCGACCCGATGACCTTCGTCACCCGGCCGATCAGCGCCGTGCTTCTGCTCATTGCCGTGGCCGTCCTCGTCGTCGTCTTCCTGCCCTCGGTGAAGGCGAAGCGCGAAGAGGTCTTCCAGGAAGAGGATTGAGCCCTCGGCCTGATTGCGCAGGCACCCCACGCCCTTCGACGATCGCCCGCGGCAGGAGACTGCCGCGGGCGATTTTCATCTGCCGGTGTTCCCCGGGCCGCCGTAGGACCAGGGGTCCCGGGCGTCTCTGGCCGATACTCAATCCCCGTAGCCGACAATGCCCTTGATCTCGAGGAAATCGTGGATGCCCCAGTCGGCATATTCGCGTCCGTTGCCCGACT
>JAHRYZ010000144.1 GCA_020621905.1 Rhizobium sp. | reverse complement strand
CAAGCGTATCGGCTCCAGTGCCGCCGTCGAGCACGTTATTGCCGGAATTGCCGGTGAGGATATTGGCAAGGCCGTTGCCCGTGCCATTGATGTTGCCGGTGCCGGCCAGCGTCAGCCGCTCGATCATCGAATAGCCGGCGAGCGAACGCGTGATCGTCGAGGTGATCGTATCCGTCCCGCTGCTATCGCTCACCGTGTCGTTCTGTGCGCCCAACACATAGGTGTCGTTGCCCTCCCCGCCGACAAGCGTATCGGCTCCAGTGCCGCCGTCGAGCACGTTATTGCCGGAATTGCCGGTGAGGATATTGGCAAGGCCGTTGCCCGTGCCATTGATGTTGCCGGTGCCGGCCAGCGTCAGCCGCTCGATCATCGAATAGCCGGCGAGCGAACGCGTGATCGTCGAGGTGATCGTATCCGTCCCGCTGCTATCGCTCACCGTGTCGTTCTGTGCGCCCAACACATAGGTGTCGTTGCCCTCCCCGCCGACAAGCGTATCGGCTCCAGTGCCGCCGTCGAGCACGTTATTGCCGGAATTGCCGGTAATGAGATTGGCAAGGCTGTTGCCCGTACCGTTGATATCGGCGGAGCCCGTCAGCGTGAGGCGCTCGATCGCCGCATAGGCAGCCAGGGTGCGGCTGATCGTCGAGGTGATGGTATCCGTGCCGGCGGCGTCGATGACCGTGTCGTTCTCGTTCGTCAGCGCGTAGATGTCGTTGCCGATGCCACCGTTCAGCGTGTCGTTGCCGCCCCGGCCGAACAGAAAGTCGTTGCCGGCGCCGCCGCTGAGAACGTTGGCTGCACTGTTGCCATAGAGAATGTCGTTTCCGGATCCGCCGGTCGCGTTCTCGATGATCGTCCCGCGGGCGATACCGAGGTTTCCGATCAGCCCTCCCGTATTGGAATAGGCTTCGGGATTGAGATCGATCCTCTGGTCGGCGGTCACCCAGCTGAAATTGAGCGTGTCGATGCCGCCGGTATCGACGATCGTGCGGGCCACGTGACCGCCGAAATCCGACTGGAAGTTGTAGGTGTTGTTACCCGCGTTGATCGCGGTGATACCATAAAGTTCGCGCATGGCCAGAATGTCGGCGACCATCGGCGTGACGATGAAGGCATAGCTCGCTTCGACGTAGGTGTTTTCCTCCTGCGAGAAATAGGACATGATCGAGGCCTGCCACGAATCATTGGCATAATGGTTGTCGACGCCGTAGGTCGCTGCACCATTGTAGTTGCCGGCATGGCCAAGGCCCAGGGCATGGCCGATCTCATGAATATAGGTCTGCAGCGAATAGCTGTTGCGCGTCGTACCGTAGCTGGCGAGCCAGTCGGTCGAAATGTTGACGAAGGACGAGACGATCGTGCTGCCCGTGGTCGTCGAGGTCGAATAGGCGCCTGTATCGCTGTCGTCGAAAGAGATCTGCGCCGTGCCGGATGTGAGTGTGAAGCGGATGCCGGTCGCTGCGGTCCAGGCATTGAACGCCCAGATCGCCATTTGTTGGCCGGCCCCGGTGAGCGCCGTAATATTGACGGTCAGGGCCTGGCCGGCATCGATGTCGAAGGCACGGCGGCTGGCGCCGTTCGACGACCAATAACCATCCGTCAATTGGTCGGCGATCTGGTCGTTGGTGTAGACGGTCGGCGGCGGCGCGACGGCAGTGGTCAGGGTGTAGCCACCTAAGCCCGCGTTGTTGTAGCTGGCGACATTGAGATAATAGGAGCCGCTGGCGCTCGCGGTGAAGGTGATCGAGGAATATAGCGTACCACCGGCGTCGTCATTCGACGCAAGTACCGTTCCGCCAGAATTGCGCAGTTGAAGAACCGTGTCGGCAACAGGGCTGCCACCCGAACCGGTGACCGCGAACGTATAGGTCTGGCCCGCCGTCAGCTGAACCCGCACCCAGTCCTGATCGCCCACCGGCGACAAGGCGCCGGTGAAGCTATCGCCCACCGCCATGGTATAGCCCGTGCCGGTGCCGGCTGCGGCGTCGGTGGTCTCGGTAAAGCTGGCATTCGTGGCGGCGGACGTCGCCGCAAGCACGGAAGAACTGTCGTTGATGCCCATTGCGGCAAATCTCCTCGCCTGGATCAGGATTTCGGGAACTGGATTTTCGATGCCATGACAAGACCGCGCGCGAATTCGCGCAGCGACCGCTTGTTCAATTCCGCATCGGAGATTGTCGTGGTGATGACGGGCCCGAGCACGTAGCCGCCGGCCGAATTCTTCTTGCCGCTCCAGGCAAGGCGCCCGGCGATCGCGTGCTTGTCGACCTTGAGGATATCGAGTCTGATGACATTGCCGACGGGCTTATCCGCGGCAGCGCCCTCGCGCACCATCAGTTGCGGAAATTTCAGCCGCACCTCCCTGGCCACCTCGGCGCAGGCCGCCTTGTAGACATCGGCATTCTTGGCCGTCGCGGGCGCGTCGCAGTAGAGGACAGGGACGCCTGCGGCGGAAGCACTGCCCGTCCCGACAATCGCCATCATGAAAGGTACCATCCAGGTAAAATATTTCATCGAGTAACCGGGCTCTACACAGCGCAAGTGCGCGTTGGGCGTGTGCTGGAATTAATAGGATCATCTCCATTTGGCAATGCCGGATGCACGCCCGGCGAGACCATGTTTGGCCCTAGTCCATCTGCCCACGCGAAGCTGGACGGACACAAAACTGTGGCTGAAATCCTTTCGTGAAGGTTAATGCCGTACGCGAACGGCATCTGCCAAATCCCGCCGCCGGCAGCGGTTCGCGGAAAATCCAAGCGATTCCATCGACATGGCTCCTTTCCCCGTTTTCCACAGCCGGTAACCACAATATCTTGTATTAATAATTTCGTCATAACCCACCCCTTGACGGAATCAGGCCTTTCAAAGTTAATGCATTCTTATGTTGCGGCGGCGACTGAACCGGACATAACGAGGTCGGTTCGTTCCAGTAAATCGCGAGGCGTAAGCGCGGGTCCGGGCCATGAGGCCTTAAACCCGATTGGGCTTTCTGCGCGATTTCAACCGCCGAAAACATGATGCGGGGACTGGCGGCAATAATCTGTTAATACTATATTTAGCGTTTGCAGCCAAAATCACCACAAGATACAGAGTGTCCATCTCCGGATGATTCACCTGACTGACGGATGAAAAAACTGGCTGCGCGCGTTCAACCGAGCAGCCGGACGGGACTTCTTGCGCCGTCGGCGGCGCTTAAATATCGAGGGACGAAGATGCGCATTGAAAGACGTTTCACCAAGCCGGGCCAATCGCCCTATGCCGAGATCGAATTCCGTAAGGCGTTGAGCGAAATCAAGAACCCCGACGGCTCGATCGTCTTCCGGCTGGCCGACATCGACGTGCCGACGCAGTTCTCCCAGGTCGCCACCGACGTTCTGGCACAGAAGTATTTCCGCAAGGCCGGCGTGCCGAAGATCCTCAAGCGCGTCGAGGAGAATGACGTCCCCTCCTTCCTGTGGCGTTCCGTCCCCGACGCCGAAGCGCTGAAGGCGCTGCCGGAAAACGAGCGCTACGGCTCGGAAACCGATGCCCGCCAGGTCTTCGACCGTCTGGCCGGCACCTGGGCCTACTGGGGCTGGAAGGGCAAGTATTTCACCTCGGAAGAAGACGCCCTCGCCTTCCGCGACGAACTCGCCTACATGCTCGCCACCCAGCGCGTCGCCCCGAATTCGCCGCAGTGGTTCAACACCGGCCTGCACTGGGCCTATGGCATCGACGGCCCCGGCCAGGGCCATTTCTACATCGACCCGTTCACGGGCAAGCTCGTCAAGTCCAAGTCGGCCTATGAGCATCCCCAGCCGCATGCCTGCTTCATCCAGTCGGTCGGCGACGACCTCGTCAACGAAGGCGGCATCATGGACCTGTGGGTCCGCGAAGCGCGCCTGTTCAAGTACGGCTCCGGCACCGGCTCCAACTTCTCCTATCTGCGCGGCGAAGGCGAAAAGCTCTCGGGCGGCGGCCGCTCGTCCGGCCTGATGAGCCCTCAAGATCGGCGACCGCGCTGCCGGGGCGATCGTCGGGCGGTACGACGCCGCGCCGCCAAGATGGTCGCCGCCGACACGACCATCCGGACATCGAGGAATACATCAACTGAAGGTTAAGGAAGAGCAGAAGGTGGCGGCCTCGTCACCGGCCCGGAAGATCGTCGCCCGCACTGAAGGCCAATGAAGGCCTGCGTCAACTGCCCGGAGAACGACGCCTGCTTCGACCCGAACCAGAACCCGCCCTGAAGCGCGAAATCTGCGCTGCCATGGGGGACCGGTTGGAAAGCTACGTCAAGCGCGTCATCCAGTTCGCCAGCATGACATGGAGTTCAAGACCTACGACACCGACTGATTGGAAGCCCATTCACCGTCTCCGCCAGAACCCAACAATCCGTCTCGCTGAAGGACGACGGTGCGCCGTGGAGAATGACGGTGACTCGAACCTGACCGCCCGCAAGGACGGCCGCGTGATGAAGACGCTGAAGGCCCGCGACCTGTGGGAGAAGATCTCCTATGCCGCCTGGGCGTCTGCCGATCCGGGCCTGCACTTCAACACGACGATGAACGACTGGCACACCTGCCCGGCCGCCGGCCCGATCCGCGCGTCCAACCCGTGCTCGGAATACATGTTCCTCGATGACACGGCCTGCAATCTCGCCTCGCTGAACCTCCTGCAGTTCAAGGACGCCGGGACCAAGAAGATCGACATCGCCGATTACGAGCATGCCGTTCGCCTGTGGACCGTCGTTCTGGAAATCTCGGTCATGATGGCGCAGTTCCCGTCGCGCCAGATCGCCGAACTCTCCTACGAATACCGCACGCTCGGCCTCGGCTATGCCAATATCGGCGGCTTCCTGATGTCGTCGGGCATTCCCTATGATTCGGCGGAAGGCCGTGCGTTGTGCGGCGCGCTGACCGCCATCATGACCGGCGTGTCCTATGCGACGTCTGCCGAAATCGCCTCGGAGCTCGGCCCCTTCCCGGGCTATCAGCCGAACCGCGACAACATGCTGCGCGTCATCCGCAACCACCGCCGCGCCGCCCATGGCCTGTCGGACGGCTATGAAGGCCTGTCGGTCAACCCGGTTCCGCTCGTCCATTCGGAATGCACCGACCCGGCGCTGGTCGCCCATGCGACGGCCGCCTGGGACAAGGCGCTGGAACTCGGCGAAAAGCACGGCTATCGCAACGCCCAGGTCTCGGTCATCGCGCCCACCGGCACGATCGGCCTCGTCATGGACTGCGACACCACCGGCATCGAGCCCGACTTCGCGCTGGTCAAGTTCAAGAAGCTCGCCGGCGGCGGTTACTTCAAGATCATCAACGGTGCGGTGCCGGAAGCGCTGCGCACGCTCGGCTATACCGAGAGCCAGATCGCCGAGATCGAGGCCTATGCCGTCGGCCACGGCAACATCAACCAGGCACCGGGCGTCAACCCCGGGACGCTCGCCGCCAAGGGCTTCACCGCCGACAAGATCGAGGCGATCAACGGCGCGACCAAGGCCGCCTTCGACATCAAGTTCGTCTTCAACCAGTGGACGCTCGGCGCCGACTTCCTGAAGGACACCCTCAAGGTGGCTGACGAGCAGCTCGCCGACATGAGCTTCAACCTGCTCGAGCATATCGGCTTCTCGAAGAAGGACATCGAGGCTGCCAATATCCACGTCTGCGGCGCGATGACGCTCGAAGGCGCGCCCTTCCTCAAGGCCGAGCACCTGCCGGTGTTCGACTGCGCCAATCCGTGCGGCAAGATCGGCAAGCGCTATCTGTCGGTCGAAAGCCACATCCGCATGATGGCGGCCGCCCAGCCGTTCATCTCGGGCGCGATCTCCAAGACCATCAACATGCCGAACGAGGCGACCGTCGAGGATTGCGGCGCGGCCTACATGCTGTCGTGGAAGCTGGCGATCAAGGCCAACGCGCTCTATCGCGACGGCTCCAAGCTCTCCCAGCCGCTCAACGCCTCGCTGATCGAGGACGAGGAGGACGAGGATGCGCTGGACGACCTGATCCAGCAGCCGACCGCCGCCCAGGCGGTCACCGTCACCGAGAAGATCGTCGAGCGCGTCATCGAACGGGTGGTGCGCGAGCGCGAAAAGCTGCCGAACCGCCGCCAGGGCTATACCCAGAAGGCCACCGTCGGCGGCCACAAGGTCTATCTGCGCACCGGCGAATTCGGCGACGGCCGCATCGGCGAGATCTTCATCGACATGCACAAGGAAGGGGCCGCCTTCCGCGCGATGATGAACAATTTCGCCATCGCGATTTCGCTCGGCCTGCAATACGGCGTGCCGCTCGAGGAATATGTGGAGGCCTTCACCTTCACCAAGTTCGAGCCGGCCGGCATGGTGCAGGGCAATGACGCGATCAAGAACGCCACGTCGATCCTCGACTACGTGTTCCGCGAACTCGCCGTCTCCTATCTCGGCCGCCACGATCTGGCGCATGTCGACACCTCGGACTTCTCCAACACCGCGCTCGGCAAGGGGATTTCCGAAGGCAAGACCAACCTGATCTCGACCGGCTGGACGCGCGGCTACAAGCCGACGCTGGTCTCGGGCAGCAATGTCGACCGCTCGCTTTCCGAGCCCAAGGGCGCGGCAACCGCCGCCCCCGCCAAGGCCTCGTCGGGCGGCAACATTTCTGCCTTCGCCGGCAGTGCCGCCCGCAAGCTGGAAGTCACAACCGCCATCTCGACCTCCGAAGTCGTGTCCTTCAAGCGTGACTACGAGGAACGCGCCGTGGAACTGGCGGAGGAGATCGCCAGCGAAGGTAGCCAGGAGGCCACCGCCCTGTTCTCCGACAAGGCCGCGGCGGATGCCGCAGCCGCCAAGGCCGACGCCAAGAAAAAGGAAGCCGACCGCCGCATGCGCTCGATCGCGCAAGGCTATACCGGCAACATGTGCTCCGAGTGCCAGAACTTCACCATGGTGCGGAATGGTACGTGCGAGAAGTGCGACACGTGCGGTGCGACGAGCGGGTGCTCTTGAAGGAGCTCAGGAATAAGCCGCACAGCCACTTTTCCAGCATATAAACGTACATAAGTTGAACCCGCGGTGATTGAGTTTACCGCGGGTTTTCCGTTCTTAAACTATAACTTCCATAGATAGTTGGGCACAAAAATATGAAAACGAAAGATCCTCAATTCAAGAATGAGAAATGGCGTCTTAGTTGGCTTGCCGCTGCGACCGTAGTAACGGTTTTATATCTATTATTCCTATTTGCAGTTTTATTGCCAAATACATCTTCTTGCTCCAGCAACGATGGAAGTTTCCTGTCGAGAATATTATCTTGCCGCACCCCGAATGAACTCGGCGATTTCCTATCTGGGGCCTTTGCGCCCGTAGCTTTTTTGTGGCTGGTCGCCGCAGTGCTGATCCAGGCGCAAGAGCTTCGTGCCCAACGGGAGGAACTGGCCATGACCCGCCAGGAACTGGCCGACAGCAGAGAGGTCATGAAGGAGCAAGCAGAACAGGCCCGAAACCAAGCGGTACAGGCTCAGCGACAGGCAAATTTCATCGGCGAGCAAACTGAGAATCTCAAAAGGCAGGCGGAAGACTATTACAGAGAGAAGCAAGATCGGATGTTCGATGAGATGCTTCGCGCCCTTCACAAGTCGTCAATATCACGGCTGAGCAACGTTTCTTGCCACATTCAAACCGATGGCGGGATGAATCTCTTCAGTTTTCCAAACCTTAGGGAATTCGAACATGAGAGAGCTCTATTTCAAGTGAGTCAAATTCTAACGCACATTGCAGAAGCGATGAAACAGCTCGCACCTTCCGCCAAATGGCCAATCCCGGAGGACCGCTTTTCCTCCATTTTGGAAGGCTTGGAAACGCTAATATCAATGGAGGATCGGCTTTCCCCGGCGGGACAGATCAAGCTGGCCTCGTTGGGACTGAAAAGCAGCAGAAATTCTATCTCGGAGATAAACCGGCTGAAAAATGAACGAGATAGCGCGGCACTGCACAACTGATAGTCCGGCGATCACCAGACTGCTGTTGTCGTAGAGTATGCTGAACCGCAGAGAATTTCTAATTTGATCCGAAAGCCCAAACACGCGATACAGCAGAAAACACCAAAATACTGGAAACCCGTACCTACCCATGCTAGATTTCGAGTGGGACGACGACAAGGCGATGGCCAATCTTGCGAAGCACGGTGTCAGCTTCGCAGATGCCGCGGCCGTGTTCGATGACCCGTTCGCCCTCGACATCGAGGACCGATCGATGGACTACGGGGAAGTCAGGCGCCGTGTTGTCGGCATCGGCCACGGACGGCATCTGACCGTCGCCTACACCGAGCGTGGCGAGACGATCCGGCTGATCTCGGCCAGGCGGGCGACCCGCGCGGAACGCAGGGAGTATAACAATGCCAGATGGTAAAACCACGCCGTCGGACTGGTCCCGCCTCGACGCCATGAGCGACGCGGAAGCGGACGCCAACGCGCTCAGCGACCCCGACAACCCGCCGCTTACGACGGATCAGCTCCGCGCCGCGCCGCGTATGCCCCAGGTCAAGGTCATCCGCCGGGCCTTGCGTCTGACCCAGGAAGCGTTTTGCGCGCGCTATCAGATCCCGCTCGGCACGCTGCGCGACTGGGAACAGGGCCGTTCGGAGCCCGATGCCCCTGCCCGCGCCTATCTGAAGGTGATCGCCGTGGACCCGGACGGCGCCGCAAAGGCGCTGGCCAAAGGCGCCGCCTGAACGCCCCCCACAAACCAGAAAAGGCGCCGGTCACCCGGCGCCCTTTGCTCACCCAGGCCTCTGAAAGAGACTAGAACTTGTAGTTTACGCCGCCCTTGATCACGTGGTCGCTGACGTCGGTCTGCGAGGTCGTGACGCCGTCGAAGCTGCGCACGTCGTTGGTGCGGACATAGTTGTATTCGACCTTGGCGGAGAGGTTAGCGTTGAGGTTCTGCTCGACGCCGACCCCGAGCAGGTAGCCGGGCTTCCAGCCGTCGGGGCCACCGACATTCTTGCCGTCGCGCAGGCTGGTCATGGCCATGCCGGCGGTACCGTAGAGCAGCGTTTCGCCGAGGGCCGCACCGGCCTTGGCCTTGGCGGCCACGCGGTGGCGCTCCTTCAGATTGCCGCCGGGCACGTCGACTTCCGTGTCGCCGAGATGCGAATATTCGAGTTCGCCGCCGACGATCACGCCCTTGACCTCGGTATTGTAGCCGCCCTGGATGCCGCCCATGAATTCCTTGTCGCCGGCAAAGGGATTGATCCGCTCGGACGACATGCCGGCATGGATACCGGCATAGGCGCCGGTGAAGCCGGAGGATGTCGCGGCCGGTTCCTCATAGGCGGGGGCAGGTTCGTCATAGGTCAGATCGGCGGCGCAGACAGGGGTGGTTGCAAATGCCGCCGTCAGCACCAGCGCGAAGGACTTCACGGTCTTGGTCATAGGTTTACTCCATACAGAGCCCACATCCGAAGGGAGCGGGCGAATACTCAGGTACACAAGCCTGCCGCGGCGCGGTCCCTCCCGCCGGACCATGCCCCCGGCGATCCCGCGCGACCGGCAGGCTCCCTTTAAGTTTCATGAATCAATAAACACTTCCTTAACCGACGCGGCGCGTTCTGGCGTTCTCAAGCAGAACCCCCAAAGCGCTGCGCCGGCGGCAAGCGATCGGTTAGGCCTAAGGGTCAGGCGAAGGACGCCGAAAGGGTGATCGGCACCGCCTTCAGCGCCTTCGAGACCGGGCAGCCGACCTTGGCCTGCTCGGCGATCTGCTTGAACTTCGCCTCGTCCATGCCCGGCACACGGCCTTCGAGCGAGAGCGCGATCGCGGTGATCTCAAAGCCTTCGCCGACCTTGTCGAGCGACACCTTGGCGAGCGTTTCCAGGCTTTCGGCCGGCGACCCCGCCTCCTCCAGCATCTTCGACAGCGCCATGGTGAAGCAGGCGGCGTGGGCCGCGCCGATCAATTCTTCGGGATTGGTGCCGGCGACGCCCTCGAACCGGGTCTTGAAGCCGTAGGGCTGCTGCTTCAACGCGCCGCTTTCAGTCGAAACGCTGCCGCGCCCGTCCTTCAATCCGCCGCTCCAGTGGGCGGAACCATGTTTCTGAATGGCCATTGGCTGTTCTCCTTGTCGATATGCGCAGACTGCCTGTCGCCATGGAGAAACACCGCCGGCGCCGATCTGTTCCCTGCCCCCTGCTGCGCGGGCGTCAGCCCCGGCCTCGCGGCGGAGCCGACAGCCCCCATCCGCCCCCGCCCTTCGAGGGTCGCTTCCGCTCCCGCCTCAGGGTGAGGGCTTCCGTCGTGCGCCCTGGCGAGGCATTCCCACGGCCAACTCGCGGCGAGAGCCGCCGTCGTGCGCCACCCTCATGCTGAGGTGCCCGAGCAAGGCGAGGGCCTCCAAGCGTCCGGCCTCCCCCCTCTGCCCTGCCGGGCATCTCCCCCTCAAGGGGGGAG
>JAHRYZ010000143.1 GCA_020621905.1 Rhizobium sp. | reverse complement strand
CGACTGGAAACAGGTCTTCATCGGCACCTCCGGCGCCTTCGGCATCATCACCGAAAGCGTGCTGAACCTTGAGGCTCTGCCGAAGCAGGTGGCGACCGCCTATCTGGTTCCGGCGAGCGGCGCGCATGTCATGCCGCTGCTGCGCGCCATGGAGCAGAAGCTCGGCGCCTATCTCTCGGCCTTCGAGGGCATGTCGAAGAACGCAGTCAAAGCCGCCCTCGACCATGTGCCGTCGCTGCGCAATCCCTTCCAGGGCGGCGTGATCCCAGACTATGTGATCCTCTGCGAGATCTCACGCACCTGGGAGCCGCGCGAGGGCGAACAGGGGCTCGACGCCGTGCTGGAGACCGTGCTTTCCGAGATCTGGGAAAGCGAGGCGGCGCCCCTTGGCGACGCCTTCGTCGGCCCGGCCCACGAAATGTGGGCGCTGCGCCACGCACTGTCCGAAGGCGTCAAGCACGCCGGAAAGTTGATCGCCTTCGACCTGTCCTTCCGCCGCGGCGACATCATGGCCTTTTGCGACCGCATGAAGCGCGACATGCCGACGGCCTTCCCCGAGGTGACGATCTGCGATTTCGGCCATATCGGCGACGGCGGCGTGCATTTCAACCTGGTGGTCCCGAAGGACAGCCCGGCGGCCAGCGACAAGGCCTTCGAACAGCGCCTGCGCGACTGGGTGTTCGACATCGCCGTACACGATTTTGACGGCAGCTTCAGCGCCGAACACGCGATCGGCCGCAAGAACCAGATCTATTACGACCTCTACACCGACGAGAAGATCAAGGACCTGGCGGCCGGCCTGAAGGCGATCACCTCGCCGGGACGGCTCGGTACGGTCCGGTTCGGATAAGCAGGCAGACGACGAGCACCGCTCCCGCAACCGGGAGCACCAGGGAAGAGAGAGGATGGTCATGAACATCAACAGCAAGCCCGAAGAGACGGTTTTCCGGCCGGCGAAGCGCATCTCGTCGATCGGCGTCTCTGAAATCCTGAAGATCGGAGCCAAGGCACAAGCGCTGAAGCGCGAAGGTCGCCCGGTCATCATCCTCGGCGCCGGCGAACCGGATTTCGACACGCCGGACCACATCAAGGAAGCCGCGTGGAAGGCCATGCAGGCAGGCCAGACCAAATACACGGCTCTCGACGGCACGCCCGAGCTCAAGGCCGCGATCCGCGACAAGTTCAGCCGCGAAAATGCCGTCGACTACGCGCTCGACGAGATCACGGTCGCGACCGGCGCCAAGCAGATCCTGTTCAATGCGATGATGGCGACGCTTGATCCGGGCGACGAAGTGATCATCCCGACGCCCTACTGGACCTCCTATTCCGACATCGTCCAGATCGCCGAGGCGACGCCGGTTCTCATCGCCTGCAACGCCGAGGCGGGCTTCCGCCTGCAGGCCGCCCAGCTCGAGGCGGCGATCACGCCAAAGACGCGCTGGGTCATCCTCAATTCGCCGTCCAACCCGTCGGGCGCCGGCTACCGTGCCGAGGACTACCGCCCGCTGCTCGACGTGCTCATGAAGCACCCGCAGGTCTGGCTGCTGGTCGACGACATGTACGAGCACATCGTCTATGACGGCTTCGAATTCGTCACGCCGGCTGCCCTTGAGCCGCGCCTGAAGAACCGCATCCTCACCGTCAACGGCGTCTCCAAGGCCTATGCCATGACCGGCTGGCGCATCGGCTATGCCGGCGGCCCGCGCGACCTGATCAAGGCCATGGCCGTGGTGCAGAGCCAGGCGACCTCCTGCCCCTCCTCGATCAGCCAGGCCGCCTCGGTCGCCGCGCTGAACGGCCCGCAGGATTTCCTCGTCGAACGCAAGGCGAGCTTCCAGCGCCGCCGCGATCTGGTGGTCGCCGGGCTCAACGCCATTGACGGCCTCGATTGCCGCGTGCCGGAAGGCGCCTTCTACACCTTCTCCGGCTGCGCCGGCGTGCTCGGCAAGACCACGCCCTCCGGCAAGCGCCTCGAAACCGACACGGACTTCTGCGCCTACCTGCTGGAAGACGCCAATGTCGCGGTCGTCCCGGGTTCGGCCTTCGGTCTCTCGCCCTTCTTCCGCATCTCCTATGCCAGCGCCGAGTCCGAACTCAAGGAAGCGCTGGCCCGCATCGCGGACGCCTGCGCCCGGCTTGCCTGATCCGGACGGCGGCGAGCCCGGACATAAACGATGAGACGAACAGCCCGGCGCGGCATGGCCCCGCCGGGCTGTTTGCGTTTGCCGATTCCCTCGCCCTGACCGCAGGCCGGGCCACCCGTACTGTTCGGCGGCGAGCAGACCAAGGCGGAGGGAAAACCGCCAGCTCGGCAAATTTGCCATCCGTCAGCTTCGTCTCCTTGTGAGTGCCTTCGATCTATGTATACATGGATAACGGTACGCGATTTTTGCGCAGCGGCATTTCGTCGTGGGAGTAACGACAAACCGCTACGCTGCAGCGGATCCGGCATCGGGAAGCCGGATCGGACAAAAGGGAGGAGTATACATGATTACGAGAAGAATTTTCATTGCCAGCACTCTGCTGTCGATGCTGACGGCCGGCTCCGCCTGGGCGCAGGACGCCGTCAAGATTGGACTGATCCTGCCGATGACCGGCCCCTTCGCCTCGACCGGCAGACAGGTCGAGGCCGGCGTCCGCGCCTATATGGCCCTGCATGGCGACACCGTCGCCGGCAAGAAGATCGAGCTTGTGCTGCGTGACGATGCCGGCACCGCCGACCAGACACGCCGCATCGCCCAGGAACTCGTCGTCAATGAGGGCGTTTCCATGCTCGCCGGCTTCGGGCTCACCCCGCTTGCCATGTCGGTGGCGCCGGTCCTCAACCAGGCCAAGGTGCCGGCCATCATCACCTCGGCAACGACCTCGGCGATCATGAAGCAGTCGGACTATTTCGTTCGCACCAGCATGGGAGGCCCCCAGTCGGCCGTGCCAGTCGCAACCTGGGCCGTGGAAAACGGCCTGAAGCGCGTCGTCACTCTGGTCACCGACTACGGCCCCGGCCACGACATCGAGAAGGGCTTCACCGACCAGTTCAAGAAGGAAGGCGGCGAGATCGTCGAAGCGGTCCGTGTGCCGCTGCAGAACCCCGACTTCGCCCCCTTCCTGCAGCGCGTCCGCGACGCCAAGCCCGATGCCGTCTTCGTCTTCGTACCCTCGGGCGTCGGCTCGCTGTTCATGAAGCAGTTCGCCGATCGCGGCCTGAAGGAAGCGGGCATCAAGCTGATCGCCACCGGCGACGTCACGGACGACGACCTGCTCAACGCCATCGGCGAACCGGCCGTGGGCATCGTCACCGGCCATTTCTACTCGGCCAACCATGACAGCCCGGAAAACAAGGCCTTCGTCGGTGAGGTGCGCAAGGCCAACGACAACATGCGCCCCAACTTCATGTCGGTCGGCGGCTATGATGCCATGCATCTCGCCTACGCGGCGATCGAGAAGACCGGTGGAGACACCGACGGGACGAAGCTGATCGAGGCCATGAAGGGCATGGAATGGATGAGCCCGCGCGGTCCGATCACCATCGATCCGGCCACCCGCGACATCGTCCAGGACATTTATATCCGCGAGGTCAAGCAAGTGGACGGCGAGCTCTACAATGTCGAGCTCAAGACCTACGAGAAGATCCGCGACCCGAACGCCAACTGAGCGCCACAGCCGCGTGGAGGGCCTCAAGACCAGGCCCTCCACGCCATAGCGAGTGACCATGCTGACAATCCTGTTCGACGGCATTGCCTATGGCATGCTTCTTTTCGTCCTTGCCTGCGGGCTTTCGCTGACGCTCGGCCTGATGAATTTCGTCAACCTGGCCCATGGCGCCTTCGCCATGGCGGGCGGCTACGTCACCGTGATCCTGATGAACCGCTACGGGATTTCCTTCTACTGGTGCCTGCCCGCCGCCTTCCTCGTCTCCGCGCTCGCCGGCGCCGTCCTGGAGCGTACGCTTTACCGGCATCTCTACGGTGTTTCGCATCTCGACCAGGTGCTGTTCTCGATCGGCCTGGTCTTCATGTCCATCGCGGCAGTCGACTATTCCATGGGCGGCCAGCAGCAGATGATCGACCTGCCGCCGCTCCTGGGCGGACGCTTCGAGTTCCTCGGCATCGGGATCGGCCGCTACCGGCTCTTCATCATCGTGCTTTGCGCCGTGCTGACCGTCGCCCTGCAGCTGGCCCTTACCCGCACGCGGTTCGGCAGCCAGCTCCGCGCCGCCGTCGACGACGGGCGGGTGGCGCGCGGCTTAGGGATCAATGTCTCGGTGATCTTCGCGCTGACTTTCGCGCTCGGCTCTGGCCTTGCCGGTCTCGGCGGCGCCCTCGGGGTCGATCTGCTCGGCCTCGATCCGAATTTCCCGCTAAAATTCCTCATCTATTTCATGATCGTCGTCACTGTCGGCGGCACCTCCTCGATCACCGGTCCCTTCATCGCCGCGCTCCTGCTCGGCATCGCCGATGTGGCCGGCAAATATTATGTGCCTCAGCTCGGCTCCTTCATCATCTATGCCGTCATGATCGTCATGCTGATCCTGAGGCCCTACGGCCTGTTCGCGCGGGAGGGCGGCCGATGAACAGGCGACCCGACAGTTCCGCCGCCGACACCGCCCAGGCTCTGCTCAGGCAGGCGGGCCGCTGGCGCCTCTGGGAGATCGGCCTGTGGCTGCTCGCGGTGGCTCTGATCTTCATCCTGCCCTCCAAGATGCTGATCCTGACCGAGATCGCCATCCTGGCGCTGTTCGCCGTCTCGCTCGACCTGATCCTCGGCTATGCCGGCATTGTCTCGCTCGGCCATACCGCCTTCTTCGGACTGGGCGCCTATGCCGCGGGGCTGTTCGCCCGCGACTATCTCTCCGAGCCCGTCAGCGGCCTTCTGGTCGCGGGCCTGGTCAGCGGGGCGTTCGGTTTCGTCACCAGCTTCCTGGTGCTGCGCGGCTCCGACCTCACCCGGCTGATGACGACCTTCGGCGTCGCCATGCTGCTGGCCGAAATCGCCAACCAGGCCGCCTGGCTGACCGGCGGTGCCGACGGCCTGAGCGGCATCATGGTCACCCCCATTCTCGGCCTCTTCGAGTTCGATCTCTGGGGCCGCAACGGCTACATCTATGCGCTCGTGGTGCTGATGGCGCTGACCTATGTCGCGCGCCGCATCGTGAATTCGCCCTTCGGCCTGTCGCTGAAGGCGATCAAGCGCAACCAGCGGCGCGCCTCCATGCTCGGCATCTCGCCCACGCGGCGGATCGTCGCCATCTACACCCTTTCTGCCGCCTATGCCGGTATCGCCGGCGCGCTCCTGACCCAGACGACCAGCTTCGTCTCGCCCGACGTGCTCGCCTTCCACCGCTCCGCCGACGTGCTTCTGGTGCTGGTGATCGGCGGCGTCGGCTATCTCTACGGCGGCATCTTCGGCGCGGCGATCTTCTCCGTGCTGCGTGACTGGCTCTCCGTCATCACCCCGCAATACTGGATGTTCTGGATCGGTCTGATCCTGATCATCATTGTCCTGGTCGGGCGCGAGCGGCTCGGACGCTGGCGGACCTACCTACCCGGCGCGGCCGGCCGGCTGAAGGCGAAAGCGCAGGCAGCGGAGGACGCGCCATGACGGCCGCCCTCGAGACCCGCAACCTGGTCAAGCGCTTCGGCGCCTTCATGGCCACCAATGACGTCTCGCTCAGCATCCGGCAGGGCGCGCGCCATGCCCTGATCGGCCCCAATGGTGCCGGCAAGACCACGCTGATCAATCTGCTCACCGGGGCCCTCACCCCGAGCAGCGGCCAGGTCCTGCTCGGCGGCGAGGATATCACCTATCTGCCGGCCCATGCCCGCGTCGGCCGCGGCCTGTCGCGCACCTTCCAGATCAATCAGCTTTTTGGCGATTTCACCCCGCTGGAATCGGTGATGCTGGCGATCGGCGAACGGGAAGGACACGGCTGGCGCGCCTGGAAGCCGCTGTCGCGCGACCGCGAAGTGGCGGACGAGGCGGCACAGCTGCTGGAACGGTTCCGCCTGGTCGACACGATGGGCGTCCCAACGAACCTCCTTCCCTATGGAAAGCAGCGGCTGCTGGAGATCGCGCTCGCCATCGCCACCCGCCCCAGGGTGCTGCTGCTGGACGAGCCGGCGGCGGGCGTTCCGGAGGAGGAACGCCATGAGGTTCTGTCGATCGTGCGCGACCTCCCCCCCGACGTCACCGTGGTTTTGATCGAGCACGACATGGATCTTGTGTTTTCCTTTGCCGACCGCATTTCGGTTCTGGCTGCCGGCAGCCTCTTCGCCGAAGGCACGGTCGAGGAAATATCGAAGGACCGCCAGGTCAAGGCGATCTATCTCGGGGAGGACGCCTGATGCCGGAACTGCTGCGCATCGAAGGCCTGTCGGCCGGCTATCGCGAGGCGCGCGTCCTGTTCAACGTCGAGCTCGCGCTCGAGGAGGGCAAGTCGCTGGCGCTGCTCGGCCGCAACGGTGCCGGCAAGACGACGCTGCTCGACACTATCGTCGGCACCACGACCTATCATTCCGGGGCGATCTTCCTGGCCGGCCGGGACATTTCCCGGCTTCGTCCCGAACAGCGGGCGGCGCTCGGCATTGGCTGGGTGCCGCAGGAACGCAACATCTTCCGCTCGCTGACGGTGGAGGAAAACCTGACCGCCACGGCCCGGCCCGGACCCTTCACGCTCGCGCGCGCCTTCGGCATGTTCCCGCGCCTGCAGGAGCGCCGGCGCAATCTCGGCAATCAGCTCTCCGGCGGCGAGCAGCAGATGCTGGCGGTCGCCCGCGCGCTCATGCTCAATCCGAAACTGCTGCTGCTGGACGAACCCCTGGAGGGTCTGGCGCCGATCATCGTCGACGAACTTCTGGCCGCCATGCGCCGCATCGTGACCGACGAAGGCATCTCAGCCATTATCGTCGAGCAGAAGGCGCGCAAGATTCTACCGCTCACCGACGAGGTCGTCTTCCTCGAACGGGGCGCGATCGTCTACCACGACACCTCCGCCGCGCTGCTGGCCTCGCCGGAAATGCTGGAGAAGCATTTGAGCGTGTGACGAACGGGGGGGGCGGCGAACCTTCAGGCAGGCCAAAAAAAGCGGCCCCCGAAGGAGCCGCCTGTCTTGCGGGTGGACCGCCCGTCAGTCCTTGCGCTTGCGCCAGCTGTCGGCATAGTTCTCGCGGGCCTCGCGCGCATACGGCGTCGGTGCCACGCGCACGCGGATCTCGGCCTGCCGGTGCGGCTCGATCGAGGTCTTGCGCGAGCCGTCCGGTTCGCCCCAGATCAGCGTCAGCACGTCGCCTTCTTCGACATCCTGATCGACGACGCCGAGCGACAGCATGCAGCGCTCGTTGAAGCTGTAGCCGTTGAACATCGACATGCCGACCATCTTATCGCCCTTCATCACCATGTCGGCGCTGGTCGAGGCATAGTTCGGCTGCGGGAAGTCGATCCATTTGTAGGGCAGGCCGTCCTCGAAGCCGGAAGCGATGACCTTCAGCACGTCCTCGCGGTTCCACTCGAAGGTGACCTTCTTGCGGTTCTTGCGACCCTTCATCTGTTCGAGCGCCGCCTTGCCGACGAAGTCGTCCTTCTTCCAGCCGATATAGAAGTCGTAGCCGAGCTCGAACGGATTGACGTAATAATCCTCGATATTGTTCGACACGAAGGAGCCGCCGATCGCGCCGGTCGCCTCGTAGGAGTCGGCGCCGAGCCATTTGCGGTATTCGGCGAGCATGCCGTCACCGGTATAGATGCCCGGCAGCGGCGAGGGGATCCAGCCGGACTCCAGCGTATTGGTCGAATAGGCCCGGCTGCCGCAGCGCACGAGGTCGACGCCGGCTTCCTTGGCGGATTCGAGGATGACCGAGAGAATATAGGCCTTGTCCTCGTACGGACCCCAGATCTCCAGACCGGGAGCGCCCGACATGCCGTGGCGCAGCGCCTGCACCTTCTTCGAGCCGACCTTGATCCAGTCGACATGGAAGAACTTGATCTCCGGAATGGGGCCGCCGTTCATTTTCTCGAAGATCTTCGGCGCGTCCGGACCCTGGATCTGGTAGCGGTAATGGGTGCGCAGCACGCGTTCGCCTTCCGGCCGCGACGGCGAGCGCGGATCGTGCTTGAGCCGCACGTTCCACTTCCCGTAGGCCGCGCAGAACATCAGCCAGTTCGACGTCGGCGCCCGGCCGACCAGGATGAACTTGTCGTCGCGTTCGCGGAAGATGATGTGGTCGCCGATGACGTGGCCGTTCGGCGTGACCGGCACGAAATGCTTGGCGCGATTGAGCCCAAAATTGGCGAAGGAATTGATGCCGTGATGGGCGAGGAACTTCTCCGCATCCGGCCCTTCGACGATCAGTTCGTCCATATGGTGCGACTGGTCGAAGAGAACGGCCGAATTGCGCCAGGCCGCCTGCTCCGAACGCCAGTTGGCAAACTCGGCCGCCACCACGGGGTATACATAGACGCCGACGCGGGAATTGCGCAGCAAACCGACAGGATCGGGGTTTTCGCCCAGAATCTCGCTAAGACTGGAATTGGCCATGGTACTCCTCCCTGAGTATTCGCCATCGATGTATACATTCATGCCGATCACGGGAGAGATTGCAAGCCCCTTTCTTGAGCCGCACTGCGCCCGACAAACGACAAGGGCGGCCGATGGCCGCCCGTTCGTCGCTGGAGAGATTGGGTGCTTAGCGGTGAATCAGCGCGAGGCCCGGGATTCGCTGCAGCAGCTCGGGGTCCTGACTGAAAATGTATTCGAGATTGTGCCGGGCGGTGCGCGCATGCTCTCGCGCGATCCATTCTGCCCGGGACCCCTCGCGCGCGGCGATTGCCTCGACCAGGGCATGGTGCTGCTCCTGCGCCGAGCGCAGGGAGCGCCGGAAGGCTTCGATCTCGGTCTTGTTGGGCAGGAAGGCCGACGGCGAGGCGAAAGGCAATGAACTTGCGCGCTCGACCTCGCGCCGGACGATATCGCTGCCGGCCAGCCCCGCGAGCTGATGATGAAATTCCTCATTGAGGTCCGCATAGGCGTCGAAATCGACTTCGTCCGCCCCCGGCCCGAAACAGGTATCGAGCTTCCGGACCACGTCGCTGATGCGCGCCAACGCCTCCGGCGCCACGCCGCGCTCGGCCGCAAGCCGCGCCGCCGTTCCCTCCATGACGCCGCGCAGCTCGATGGAATCGATCACGTCAGCATAACCGAACCGCCGCACGACGAAGCCGCCATTGGGCAGCCGGTCCAGGAGCCCTTCTGGCAAGGCGTGACAGGCTCGCGCACCGGCGTGCGGAAATGTCCAGCACCTCGGCCAGCGACACCTCGAACAGGCGCGTGCCACCCGGCAGCTGCCGCTGATGATCTTCTCGCGCAACTCGATCACCGCCCGGCGGCCATGCGTCGCGACTTCGGAACCCTTCATGAATACACCCCATTTTCCCTGTCATCTATAGCACTGGGCGCAGTCCACGAAAGCCGCTGCAAATCCCACCCGCCACCTCATGTATCCACAAGAGACAAGTGAACCGAAAACGCGCCCACCGCGCAATGGGGCAACCGTGCCAAAATGTATACATGAGAGAAATTTCGCTGTATACATCGCGCAGTTCTGGACCGGGAGGAGACGGTTTTTGGCGACATTGGTGCTCATTCCCGGACTGCTGTCCGATTCGTCTGTATGGCAACCCCTCGCCGACGCAGCAAAGGCGCGCATGCGGGCCCATCACGCCGACGTCACCCTCGACGCCTCCATCCCCGCCATGGCAACGCGCATTCTGGCCGAAGTCGAAGGCGACTCATCGCCATCGGCCATTCCATGGGCGGGCGCGTTGCGATGGAGATGGCACGGCAGGCACCGCAACGCGTTCGCGGCCTGGTTCTCGCCAATACCGGGTATCAGCCGCGGCGCGACGGAGAGGAAGCCAGGCGTCAGCAGATGATCGATCTCGGCAATCGCGACATGGAAGCCCTGGCCGACCAATGGCTGCCGCCGATGCTCGACCCGGCCCGCAAGGAAGACACCGAACTGCTCGGCCGCCTGAAAGCCATGGTCCTGCGCGCCCGTCCGGCCGTGCACGCGCGCCAGATCCGCGCCCTGCTCGACCGCCCCGACGCCGGCACCTACATGGCGAACCTGCATTGCCCGATCTTGCTGGTGGCGGCCCGTCAGGATGGCTGGAGCCCCATTGCCCAGCACAGCGAGATCGCCGAGGCGACTCCTGACAGTGAACTGGTCGTCGTCGAGAACGCCGGACATTTCGCCCCGGTCGAGCGCCCCGACGACGTCGTCGCCGCGATCTGCGACTGGATCGACCGCAGATTTGGAGGACCGATGCTCGAACAGCCGCCCATCCCCGACACGCCGCTCTTCGATCGCGCCGGATCGATCCGCGGATACAGGCTCAATAAGATGGCCATGGCCCTCGGCAAGCCGGCCAACCGGGAGGCCTTCAAGGGGAACGAGGAAGCCTATCTCGACAGCTTCGGCCTCACAGCCGAGGAGAAG
>JAHRYZ010000142.1 GCA_020621905.1 Rhizobium sp. | reverse complement strand
CCAAGCATTTAAGGTGGGTTCCCCCATTCGGATATCCATGGATCAAAGCTCATTCGCAGCTCCCCACGGCTTTTCGCAGCGTATCACGTCCTTCATCGCCTGTGCATGCCAAGGCATCCACCAATTGCCCTTACGACACTTAATCGTTCTCATTGCCAATGCTCATCCATAGGAGAGCCAATAGCCAATAGGCATTAGCCAATAGGATCTAAACCCTACTGCCCACTGCCCAATTCCTACTGCCTCACCAATCCGGCTACCTTTTACAGCCGAACCAATTCAGATGCCATCGACGTGTTCGACAAGTCTGCTTTATTGGAGCTACGCCGAGCAGCTCACTTGCAGCTTGTCTTAAGACCAGCTTCTCGAGATCAAATCCGGTACCGCGCGGTCAGGCAACGGTAATCCGACCATCCATCAGACGATGCCCCGAAGGACAACGAACAACGGACGATCCAGAGTGACAAGCTTCCTTCCTACCTCCAATCCCTCACCAATCTCAGGCCGGCTAGGCCTTCAAAGGGTTCATCGGGAAAGGGCTCGGACATGGGTAAAACCCACACCTGGAAGCCTCCAGATCAATCTTCTCTTCACAATTTTGCAGAACAGGCAGCACTTCATCGAAGTGATGCAAACTTTTATTTCTTCAAAGACAAGGATTATCTCACGGCCGAGCGCCCTTCGGGCTGGCCTGCGATGGCGCGCCGAACGATCGGCGACGACCTATCGGTCTGTAAAATCCACTCGCATCAACACCAAAACCTTGGTGGAGCTGAGCGGGATCGAACCGCTGACCCCCTGCTTGCAAAGCAGGTGCTCTCCCAGCTGAGCTACAGCCCCAATTACGGGAGGATGTAGCCAGTAGGCAGTCGCCAATAGGGAGTTTCCTCAACACTACTGCCTGCCGCCTAAAACCTAAATCCTAAACATGGTGGGCCCGGGTAGACTCGAACTACCGACCCCACGCTTATCAAGCGTGTGCTCTAACCAACTGAGCTACGGGCCCATAAGGGTTGAACAACACGAAGACCGCCGGATACCCAAAAGGCACCCAAGCGACCAAAGCGTGGTCCTTGTCTTTTGAAGAAAGAGAAACGTAGACGGCGGCTCGCGCCATACCGAAAGGACATTGAAGTCTCTGTCGGCGTATTGCGTTTCGATGGTCACCTGACTGGCGCCATCTATTGTTCTAAAAAGCACGGGAAGGTTCATCCCAATCAAGTTGGGCGTCTTACCAGTTCCACAGCTTCCTTAGAAAGGAGGTGATCCAGCCGCAGGTTCCCCTACGGCTACCTTGTTACGACTTCACCCCAGTCGCTGACCCTACCGTGGTTAGCTGCCTCCCTTGCGGGTTAGCGCACTACCTTCGGGTAAAAACTCCCATGGTGTGACGGGCGGTGTGTACAAGGCCCGGGAACGTATTCACCCAGCATGCTGATCTGCGATTACTAGCAATTCAACTTCATGCACTCGAGTTGCAGAGTGCAATCCGAACTGAGATGGCTTTGGAGATTAGCTCGACCTCGCGGTCTCGCTGCCCACTGTCACCACCATTGTAGCACGTGTGTAGCCAGCCCGTAAGGGCCATGAGGACTTGACGTCATCCCCACCTTCCTCTCGGCTTATCACCGGCAGTCCTTAGAGTGCCCAACTGAATGCTGGCAACTAAGGGCGAGGTTGCGCTCGTTGCAGGACTTAACCCAACATCACGACACGAGCTGACGACAGCCATGCAGCACCTGTTCTGGGGCCAGCCAACTGAAGGACAATGTCTCCACTGCCCATACCCCGAATGTCAAGGCTGGTAAGGTTCTGCGCGTTGCTTCGAATTAAACCACATGCTCCACCGCTTGTGCGGGCCCCGTCAATTCCTTTGAGTTTTAATCTTGCGACCGTACTCCCCAGGCGGAATGTTTAATGCGTTAGCTGCGCCACCGAACAACAAGCTGCCCGACAGCTAACATTCATCGTTTACGGCGTGGACTACCAGGGTATCTAATCCTGTTGCTCCCCACGCTTTCGCACCTCAGCGTCAGTAATGGACCAGTGAGCCGCCTTCGCCGCTGGTGTTCCTCGAATATCTACGAATTTCACCTCTACATCGGAATTCCACTCACCTCTTCCATACTCTGGTACCCAGTATCAAAGGCAGTTCAGAGTTGAGCTCTGGGATTTCACCTGACTTAAATATCCGCCTACGTGCGCTTTACGCCCAGTAATTCGAACAACGCTAGCCTTCGTATTACCGCGGCTGCTGGCACGAAGTTAGCCGGGGCTTCTTCTCCGATACCGTCATTATCTTCTCCGGTGAAAGAGCTTTACAATCCTAAGACCTTCATCACTCACGGCATGGCTGGATCAGGCTTGCGCCATTGTCAATATTCCCCACTGCTGCCTCCGTAGGAGTTTGGGCCGTGTCTCAGTCCCAATGTGGCTGATCATCCTCTCAGACCAGCTATGGATCGTCGCCTTGGTAGGCCTTTACCCCACCAACTAGCTAATCCAACGCGGGCTCATCAAACCCCGATAAATCTTTCCCCCTAAGGGCGTATACGGTATTAGCACACGTTTCCATGCGTTATTCCGTAGGGCTCGGTAGATTCCCACGCGTTACTCACCCGTCTGCCACTCCCCTTGCGGGGCGTTCGACTTGCATGTGTTAAGCCTGCCGCCAGCGTTCGTTCTGAGCCAGGATCAAACTCTCAAGTTGAGAATTCAATCTAGACTAATCACTGTATGTTCTGAATCGACGAGAACTCACTAGTCTCGACCTTGCGATCAAGACCGGCGTTCTCATATCAAAACGTGACCGTCTGCGTATCATCCATGGAAGAACCCTAAAGCTCTTCCCGCGACGCCGCCGTCCACGTTTCTCTTTCTTCTCATCTTCAATTGTCAAAAAACAGACGACACTCAAGCCGTCACAAAAACTCAACACCAAACCATCCGGCCCGGCAATCCATCAGCATCTCAGCCAATTTCTAGAGGTTTTCGAAGAACGAAAGACTTCGTCGCCAGCAGCGCCGCCGCCCTCGTTCAGTGAGCGGGTTATAGTTCTACCCCATATCCCAAGTCAACAGCACACAAACAAAAATTCCAAAAAATCATACAAGTGTTTGGAATTTAATGGTAATTCCATGCAGGGGCAGGCGCGAGGAAGGCCGGGGCCTTACCGAACGTGAGGCGAGAGCGCCCGCGGCCTCGCCCCTGCCATGCTTCCGTCCCGGGATTTTCACAATTGCCTGCTTAACAGGAGGTGATCCGGCGGCGCGGCGCTTCGGCGCGGCCCCGCCCGCCGCCGTCGAATTGACGGACCGGCCGGAAACATGCAGATGATGACGCGCCCGCACGCAAGACAGACGCGGGCACTGGGAATGACGGATGCCGGACGCATGATGACGGACCGCACCATGTTGCGATCACTGGGAACCGAACCGCCGATCCTGGCGGACGGCCACCGTGCGCCCGACCGGCGCGAGATCTCGCTGCGCTGGCTGTCCGGCACCTTCCTGACCGGCATCACCTCCTGCATCCTGATGGGCGTGGCCCTGCTTGCCGCGCTCGACGGGCGCCAGCAGCTGGCAATCCCCGCCGAGGCCTATGCCGCGACCGGTGGCGCAGACCCGGACGGCCAGGACGCCGCCGAAGTGATGCGCGGCGGCCGGCTGCTCGGGCCGAAGATCGCCGCCCGCCCGGTCGACAAGGCGATCCTCGAGGTCTCGACCGTGACCCATGACGGCGAACGCGAGGTGGTGCGCCGCCAGCCGTTCGCCCATGTCAAGATGCGGCTCGCGGCCAACTACAAGACCCAGGACAATTATCCGGCCTTCGATCCGCTGGCGATCTTCGCCACCGACGAGAAGGCGGCGCCCGCCGGCGTGCGCACCGGCACGATCTACGGATCGGACGTCGAATCCGAGGTGAGCCTCAAGACCACGCCCTTCCCCGTTTCCGGCAATACCCGGCCCTATGCCGGCGCCATGTCCTTCGACGAGGTCGAGGAGAATGTCCGCACCAACGGCTCCGTGCTGACCGACGGATCGACCCAGGTCGCCGCCCTCTACTATATCGACCCGCAGCGCTTCGACAGCGATGCCGGCGTCGACATCGGCGCGGGGCTCGCCGCCCGCGTCGTCGAGCAGAACATGAGCGTCGCCGAGCCGCAGATCATGACGCCCGAGACGCCGGAATATGCCGACGACGTGCTTCCGGTTCGCCGCCCGCAGCCGATCGAGGCGGTGCTGGTGGCCGCCGGCTATCCGAAAGCCAAGGCCGGCGATATGGCCCGCGCGCTCGCGCCCGCCGCCGGTTCGCCCGACCTCTCCGAAGGCGACGTGCTGCGCATCGGCATCATCCAGCGCGGCGAGGAAGCGCGCGTCGTGCGCATCAGCCTCTATCGTCAGGCTGCCCATATCGTGACGCTCGCCGTCAACGATGCCGGCCGCCTGGTCAAGGGCGAGGAACCGCCCAGGCTCGACGCGGTGGCCGGCGCCTTCGACGACAGCGCCCCGCAGGTGCCGAGCTCGGCCCGCGACCTGCCGCGCGTCTATGACGGCATCTACCGCGCCGCCCTCTCCTACGGCATGATCCGCGACATGACGGCGCTGGTCGTCAAGCTGCTCGCCGCCAATGTCGACTTCCAGGCGCAATTGAAGCCGGCCGACACGCTCGAGGCCTTCTTCTCGGTCGAGGACGAGGCCGGCCAGGCGACCGAGGAGAGCGAACTGCTCTATGTCCGCGCCCGCTTCGGCGACACGGTCACGACCTTCTACCGTTTCCAGAACCCGGACGACAATTCGGTCGACTATTTCGACGAGAACGGCAAGTCGATCCGCCAGTTCCTGCTGCGCAATCCCGTGCCGAACGGCATCTTCAAGTCGGGCTTCGGCATGCGCCGCCATCCGATTCTCGGCTATTCGCGCATGCATACCGGCACCGACTGGGCAGCCCCCCGCGGGACCCCGATCATCGCCTCGGGCAACGGCACGGTGGAGAAGGCCGGCTGGGACAGTGGCGGCTACGGCAACCAGACGCTGATCCGCCATGCCAACGGCTATGTCACCTCCTACAACCACCAGAGCGCCATCGCCAAGGGCGTGACGGAGGGCGCCAAGGTGCGCCAGGGCCAGGTGATCGGCTATGTCGGCAATACCGGCCTGTCCACCGGTCCGCACCTGCACTACGAGCTGATCGTCAACGGCACCAAGGTCGACCCCTTGCGCGTCCGCCTGCCCGGTGGCAAGTCGCTCGAGGGCGAAACGCTCGCCAAGTTCGAGGCCGAGCGCCAGCGCATCGACGCCCTGCTGACCGGCGGCAAGCCGGCCGAAGTCGCCAGCAACTGACGCGGACGCGGACGAGCGGCATCGCGCCGCGGATCCGTCCGCCAGCAGATCCCAAGGCTCTCCCGTCATGACGGCAAAAAAGGCGGCCCCCGAAGGGACCGCCTGTCTTGATGCGCGGATCGTCCGTCGTTTGATCAGGCCGCTTCGCTGACCGTTCGCTCCGTGGCAAACAGCAGGCGGTCGGACCCGGCACTGACGGTCACCGTCGATGCGTCCGGGATCGCTCCCGACAGGATCTGTTCGGCCATCGGGTCCTGGACGAACTTCTGGATCACCCGCTTCAGCGGCCGCGCGCCATAGACCGGGTCGTAGCCCTTGTCGGCCAGCCATTCGCGCGCATCCGGCCGAAGGTCGATGGTGATCTTGCGCTCGGCGAGCAGCGCGACCAGGCGCTTCAGCTGGATGTCGACGATCGTGCCCATTTCCGCCCGCCGCAGCCGGTGGAACAGGATGATCTCGTCGACGCGGTTGAGGAATTCCGGCCGGAACGACGCCTTGACCACGTCCATCACCTGGTCGCGCACCGCCTCGCTGTCCTGGTCGTCGCGAAGACCGGTCAGGTATTCGGCGCCGAGATTCGAGGTCATGATGATGATCGTGTTCTTGAAGTCCACGGTGCGGCCCTGGCCGTCGGTCAGCCGGCCGTCGTCGAGCACCTGCAGCAGCACGTTGAAGACGTCCGGATGGGCCTTCTCGATCTCGTCGAACAGCACGACCTGGTACGGCTTGCGACGGACGGATTCGGTGAGCGAACCGCCTTCCTCATAGCCGACATAGCCGGGAGGCGCGCCGATCAGGCGGGCGACCGAATGTTTCTCCATGTATTCCGACATGTCGATGCGCACCAGCGCGCTCTCGTCGTCGAACAGGAAGCGGGCGAGCGTCTTGGTGAGCTCGGTCTTGCCGACGCCGGTGGGGCCGAGGAAGATGAACGAGCCGATCGGCCGGTTCGGATCCTGCAGGCCGGCGCGCGAACGGCGCACCGCACGCGACACCGCCTGCACAGCGTCGCCCTGGCCGACCACCGATTTCGCCAGCTCGTCTTCCATCCGCAGCAGCTTGTCGCGTTCGCCCTCGAGCATCTTGTCGACCGGAATGCCGGTCCAGCGCGACACGACATGGGCGATGTTGTCGGGGGTCACGACCTCCTGCACCATCGAATCGCGGGCATTGCCGTCCTGGGCTTCCGCCTCGACCAGCTGCTTCTCGAGCTTCGGGATCTCGCCATAGGCAAGCTCGCCGGCGCGCTGGAATTCACCCTTGCGCTGGGCGATCGCCAGTTCGTTGCGCGCCTCGTCGAGCTGCTTCTTCAGGTCGGCGGCAAGGCCGAGCTTCTGCTTTTCCGCCTGCCAGCGGGCGGTCAGCGCATCGGCCTCCTCCTCGAGCGAGGCGAGTTCGGATTCGAGCCGCTTCAGCCGGTCGGCCGAAGACACGTCGGTTTCCTTCTTCAGCGCCTCGCGCTCGATCTTCAG
Source organism: Rhizobium sp. (assembly GCA_020621905.1). Taxonomy (GTDB): domain Bacteria; phylum Pseudomonadota; class Alphaproteobacteria; order Rhizobiales; family Rhizobiaceae; genus Allorhizobium. The sequence goes on along the minus strand of JAHRYZ010000142.1, from coordinate 3,726 downwards.
CTGCATGATGCGGCGGTCGAGCTCGTCGAGTTCCTCCGGCTTGCTATCCACCTGCATGCGCAGCCGCGAGGCGGCCTCGTCCATCAGGTCGATCGCCTTGTCCGGCAGGAAGCGGTCGGTGATGTAGCGGTTCGACAGGGTGGCGGCCGCAACCAGCGCCGAATCGGAAATCCGCACCTTGTGGTGCTGCTCGTATTTTTCCTTGAGGCCGCGCAGGATCGAGATCGTGTCCTCGACATTCGGCTCGTTGACCATGACCGGCTGGAACCGGCGGGCAAGGGCCGCGTCCTTCTCGACATGCTTGCGGTACTCGTCGAGCGTGGTCGCGCCGACGCAGTGCAGCTCGCCGCGGGCGAGCGCCGGCTTCAACAGGTTGGAGGCATCCATCGCGCCGTCGGCCTTGCCGGCGCCGACCAGCGTGTGCATCTCGTCGATGAACAGGATGATCTCGCCACTTTCCGACTGCACTTCGCTGAGAACCGCCTTCAGCCGCTCCTCGAACTCGCCGCGATATTTGGCACCAGCGATGAGCGAGCCCATGTCGAGCGCCATCAGCTTCTTGTCCTTGAGGCTTTCCGGCACGTCGCCGTTGACGATCCTGAGCGCAAGGCCCTCGGCGATCGCCGTCTTGCCGACGCCCGGCTCGCCGATCAGCACCGGATTGTTTTTCGTGCGGCGCGACAGGACCTGGATGGTGCGGCGGATTTCGTCGTCACGGCCGATCACCGGGTCGAGCTTGCCCTCGCGGGCTTCGGCCGTCAGGTCCCGGGCATATTTCTTCAGCGCGTCGAAACCGGCTTCGGCATTGGCGCCGTCGGCCGTGCGGCCCTTGCGCACCTCGTTGATCACCTGGTTCAGCGCCTGCGCGGTCACGCCGGCCTTCTTCAGCGTCGCGGACGTCGAGGCGGACGTCTCGATCGCCAGCGCCAGCAGCAGGCGTTCGACGGTGACGAAGCTGTCGCCGGCCTTCTTGGCGGCGTCCTCGGCCGTGGTGAAGACCTTGGCGAGCGGCTGCGACAGATAGACCTGGCCACCGCCGCCGGACACCTTGGGCAGCTTGGCGAGCGCGGCGTCATTGGCGATGCGGGCTTCCTTCGGGTCGCCACCGGCGCGCGTGATCAGCGACGAGGCCATGCCCTGGTCGTCGTCGAGCAGGACCTTCAGCACATGCTCGGGGGTGAATTGCTGGTGGCCTTCGGAGAGCGCATGGGTCTGGGCGGATTGCAGGAAGCCGCGGACGCGCTCGGAATATTTTTCGATGTTCATCGTGCCTGTCTCCGGTAGCCGCCCTGCCCGTTCGGCACAGCGCGGCGGTTGAGATGAGGCCCCCTGACAAGGCGGGCCTTGCGGGACGTCGCCGTCCCTCTGACCGAGATATGGGGACGGATTTTCGGTGTTTAAAGAGCGATTTGGGGCAAAAGTTCAAGGATTGACGAACCGCAAGACCAGGGCCGCGCGGAGAAGGCACCAGGAGCCGAACGGACGGAGGGCGGCGCCGATGTTCCTGTCCCCCGAAAGCAGGAAACCCCTCCTTCCGGAGGGAAGAAGGGGTTTCGATTGGAAGCGCCTGTCCGATCACTCGGACGGGGTGAGCGCCGGTACGGGGGCATCGGCATCGGCAGCGGATTCGCCACCTTCCGCACCCTCTTCGCCGGCATTGCGGCGCGGCTGGCGACGCGGACGGCCCGCGGCATTGCGGCGGCGCGGCAGGCGCTCTCCCGAACCGTCGGCAGCGCTTTCGGCGGCGGCGACAACGGCTTCGGCGGGCATTTCCTCCAGCACCGGCTGCGGACCGGAACCGGCAATCTCGACCTCGCGGCGCGGCGGCCGCGGCTGCATCTGGGGTCGCTGCGGCTGCTGCTGCGGTTGCGGCTGGGGCCGCGGTTGCGGCCGCTGCTGTTGCTGCGGCTGAGCGGCCTGGGCACCGATCGTCGGCTCGTCCATGCCGTCCATGTCGTCGCCGTCGCGATCATTGTACTCGTTGCGGTCATCCCGCTCGTCGCGGTCGTCGCGCTCGTCACGGTCGTCGCGCTGGAAGCGTTCCTGCATCTGCGCCTGGGCGGCCGCGATGATGCGGTTGTAGTGCTCGGCGTGCTGAAGATAGTTTTCCGCCATGACCCGGTCGCCGGCGCTCTGTGCGTCGCGGGCAAGGGTCGTATATTTCTCGGCGATATGCTGGGCCGTGCCGCGGATCTTCACGTCGGGGCCGGAGCTGTCATACGTCCGCGCAGCGGGTTGGCACCGCGGTTGAAATTTGTTTACCGCCGCCACCGCCGCCGCCGCTGTTACGCCCGCGACCACGCTTGTTCTGCTGTCCTGGCCTCATCGATACTTCACCTGAGTTCTTCTGTTGTGCTGATAGATGGCAACGCTGTTGGTTCTGGATTGGACCGGACCAAGGTTATGCGTGCCGCGGGCATACCGCGCCATCGCTTTCGTGCCGCTGGTGATAGTCAAGTTTACTGAGTTACGCATCGGGGTTTGCTCGTCCCGTGAAGCCCAGTCACGAGCTGAAATCGCGGCAAACCCAGACCAGAACGAATCTCGTTCATTCCCTGCTGCCCGTTGCGTGCCCGCAAACTATTACGCTTCATTCGGAAAACCAAGCCTTTTCTTTCAAAAGCGCAATTATCCTTAGCAGACGCAGCAAACCGGGGGTCAACTCGCCCGCCTGAACAGCAGGACCCGATCATTGCCGCCATAGTCACGATGCTGCTCGGCAAGCGAAAAACCACTTTGTTCAAAGAGTTGCGTGACACTTTCCCTCTGGTCGTAGCCGATTTCGACGCCGACCAGGCCCTTTGCAAGCAAATGTTGCGCTGCATTTTCGGCGATCGCGCGATAGGCGCCAAGGCCGTCTTCGCCGCCGTCGAGCGCCGCCCGGGGGTCGTAGTCGCGAACGTCGGGCTCCAGCGCATCGACCACTTCGGTGGGTATATAGGGCGGATTTGACACGATGATGTCGAAGCTCTCGTCGATCGCTTCGAACCAGGCGCTTTCGCGCGTGTCGAATCTGTCGGTCACGCCATTGAGATGGGCATTGACGGCAGCGATGTGAAGGGCCCCCGGCGAAATATCGCTGCCGAGCGCCTGTGCCTGCGGGCATTCCTTCAAGAGGGCGAGCGCGATCGCCCCGGTCCCCGTACCCAGGTCGAGGATGCGGGCGCCGCCCTTTTCCGCCACGATCTGCCGCAGATGCGGCAGAACCGTACCGACGAGGATCTCGGTGTCGGGCCGCGGCTCCAGCGTATCCGGCGACAGCGTCAGGTCGAGGCCGTGGAATTCGCGGTGGCCGAGAATACGGTGCACGGGTTCGTGTTTCAGCCTTCGCGCCACCGCATCGGCGATCCGCGCGCGCTCGCTCGCCGTCACCGGCCGGTCGGCCTGGGTGAACACTTCGGTGGTGGAAAGCCCGAGCAGGCCTCCGAGCAGAATCCGCGTCTCGATGGCGGCGTCGGCAAAGCCGGCATCGGAGAGCGCTGCCCGCGTCTCGGCGACGACGGCGCCGAGCGCCGAGGCCCCGCTCACGTCTGCTCGCCGAGTTGGGCGAGCTGGCCCGCCTGGTAGTCGGCGATCAGCGCGTCGACCATCTCGTCGATGTCGCCCTCCATCATCCGGTCGAGCTTGTAGAGCGTCAGGTTGATGCGGTGATCGGTGACGCGCCCCTGCGGGAAGTTGGAGGTGCGGATGCGCTCCGAGCGGTCGCCCGAGCCCACCTGGCTCTTG
>JAHRYZ010000141.1 GCA_020621905.1 Rhizobium sp. | reverse complement strand
CCTGGTGCACGACCTGAAGTATCGCGACCGCACCGATCTCGCGCCGATGATGGCGGGCTGGATGGTGCGGGCCGGGGGCGTGGCGCTCGGCGCCTGCGACGCGGTGGTGGCCGTGCCGCTGCACCGGACGCGGCTGTTTTCCCGCAAGTTCAACCAGTCGGCCGAGCTCGCCCGGCATGTGGCGCGGCTCTCGGGCAAACCCTTCCTGCCGCTCGCGCTGGTGCGCAACAAGAAGACCGCCCAGCAGGTGGGGCTGACCGCCAATGCGCGGGCGCTCAACGTGCGCGGCGCCTTCAGCGTGCCGGAGGCCGGCTCGCCGCAGGTGTTCGGCCGGCGCGTCGTGCTGGTCGACGACGTCTTCACCACGGGGGCGACGGTCAGCGCCGCCACCCGCGCGCTGAAGCGGGCAGGTGCCCGGGAGGTCACAGTTTTAACCTTTGCAAGGGCATTCTCCGGTCCTATATGACAGGGACAACGACATTCTTTCCGGCTCTTGCCGGCCCCATCCGACCGGAGACACATATGGCATCCGTGACCATCTATACCCGCCAGGGCTGCGGCTACTGCTCGCGCGCCAAGGCGCTGCTCGCCTCCAAGGGCGTTTCCTATCTCGAGCATGACGCGACCGGCAATCCGGAGCTGCGCCAGGAGATGATCGCCAAGTCGAACGGCGGCATGACCTTCCCGCAGATCTTCATCGGCGAGCGCCATGTCGGCGGCTGCGACGACCTTCATGCACTCGACCGGGCCGGCAAGCTCGACACCCTTCTGGCGGCTTAAGGAAAAACAGATCATGACCTTCAAGGCTGCCGCCATCCAGATGTGTTCGGGTGTCGACCCGGAAAAGAACGCCGCTTCCGTGGCCCGCCTCGTGCGTGAAGCCGCCGGTCACGGGGCGATCTATGTGCAGACGCCGGAGATGACCGGTGCCGTGCAGAAAGACCGTCCGGGCCTGATGGCCGTCCTGCGCGACGAAGAGCATGATATCATCGTCAAGGCTGCCGGGGATCTGGCGCGCGAACTTTCCATCCATCTGCATGTCGGCTCGACCGCCATTCTGCTGCCGGACGGCAAGATCGCCAACCGGGCCTTCCTGTTCGGACCCGATGGCCGCAGGATCTGCGCTTATGACAAGATCCACATGTTCGACGTCGATCTCGACAATGGCGAGAGCTGGCGCGAGAGCGCCGTCTACCGTCCGGGCGACAAGGCGATGGTCGCCGACCTGCCGTTCGCCCGGCTCGGCTTCGGCATCTGCTACGACGTGCGCTTCCCGCAGCTGTTCCGCGCCGAGTCGCTGGCAGGCGCCCAGATCCTGACCACGCCGGCGGCGTTTACCCGCCAGACGGGCGAGGCGCATTGGGAAGTGCTGCTCAGAGCCCGGGCGATCGAGAACGGCGCCTTCGTCATTTCCGCGGCGCAGGCCGGTGTGCACGAGGACGGTCGCGAGACCTTCGGCCATTCGATGATCATCGATCCCTGGGGCAAGGTGCTGGCCGCGGCCGGCGGCACGGGCGAGGCGATCGTGTTGGCCGACATCGACATCGGGGCGGTGGCTGCGGCGCGCGCCAAGATCCCCAACCTCAAGAATGCACGCGACTTCGAACTCAGCATGCAGCCCGAACTGGCGAAAGGGGGCGTCACCGTTTGATCCGCTACGCGCTCATCTGCGACAAGGGACACGACTTCGAGGGCTGGTTCTCGGAGAGCGGCGACTTCGACCGCCAGAAGGCGAGCGGGTATCTCAGCTGTCCCGCCTGCGGCTCGCTCGAAGTGTCGAAGGTGCTGATGGCGCCGTCGGTCTCGACCGCGCGGCAGAAGGAGGCGTCGCATGCACTCGCCGTCACCGAGGCGCAGAAGACGGCGATGGCCAAGCTGAAGGAGGCGATCACCGCGATCCGGGCCAATAGCGAGGATGTCGGTGAGCGCTTTCCCGAAGAGGCCCGCAAGATCCACTACGGCGAAGCCGAAGCGCGGGGCATCATCGGCGAGGCGTCGCTTGCCGAGGTCAAGGCGCTGGTCGACGAGGGCATCGAGATCGCCCCGCTGCCGGTTTTGCCGGACGACGTGAATTGACGCTTCAGGCGCTTGAACCTCCGAGATTGCGTTTGGCTTGCCGAGCCAAGATCCGCTCATAGTTGCGGGCGCCGTGAAGAATGCGGACAATGGTCACCGTTGTCTCGTCAATCTTGTAGAAGATCAAATAGCGTTCGAATACGCGCCGCCTCATACCACCGACACGTGGAAGATGGACAAGCGCGAAAGCCTCCGGCATGTCGGCAATCTCAAGACAGCACCGTAGCAGTTCGTCCAAGAAAGCGTCGGCGCGCGAAGGATTGTGTTCGAGGATATAGCGGCCTATCGCGGTCAGATCGGCGCGAGCCGAACGGGTGAACGCAACCCTCATGCTCGCCGGCGTTTTAGGCCAAGTTCGGCGCGAACGCTGTCAAAAGCCTCCTCGACGGACGTGACGCGTCCGGCTTCGATGTCGGCGAGGCCGCGGTCCAGTTCCTGCTCCAATGTCCGCAGGGTTTCTTCATCCTCGAAGCGTTCATGCAAGAGCGCCTCGACATAGGCACTGGCGGAGGCGAATGATCCGCGCTTCATTTCCCTATGGATGAATTCCTCCATCTGCGGGTCCACCTGGACAGCAATCTCGGTTTTTCCGGCCATCACGATTTCCTCATCCATCAGAAGATCAGCATATCACGACCGAGGATGTGGGGGAAATGCTTCGCTTTCGGCTTGGATCACTTGGCCGCCTTGGCCGACCCCACTCACCCCTTGAAACCGCCATCGTCCAGATAGGACTGTTCCGCGGGTGTCGTTGCGCGTCCGAGCGCGGCGTTGCGGTGGGGGAAGCGGCCGAATCTGGCGATGATGTCGCGGTGCTCGACTGCCCAGCGCAGGCTTTCCGCGTCGCCGGTCTCGTCGCGATGGACGGTGAAGAGCTGGATGCTGAGCACCTGGTCGGCCGGATCCTCCGAATGCTCGAAGGGCAGATAGAGGAAGGGGCGGAGCTTGGGGTCGACCGCGCGGTCGAAACCCTGTTCCAGCGCCTGACGGGCGATGGCGCGCGCCAAGCCGTCGGTTGCGAAGGCATGGCCGCTGCCGCGGAAGAGATTGCGGGGGAACTGGTCGAGCAGGATGATCAGCGCCAGCGTGCCTTCGGCCGTCTGGCCCCAGTCGGCGAGATCGCCGCGGGCCGCGGCGAAATGGGTGTCGAGAAAGCCGTCGCGGATCGCCGCGTCGAAATCGTCGTCCTTGGCGAACCATTTCGGCGGTCCGGCCTCGAGCCAGAAGGAGACGACGTCCGCGGGGGCCGTCATGCCTGGGTGTCCGTCTGCGTGCCGGCGATCGCGGGACGGCGGGCCAGCACCATGTAGTTGACGTCGATGTCGGCGGACAGGTTCCACTGGTTCTGCAGCGGATTGAAGAACACGCCCTTCATCTCGACGACTTCCATGCCGCTCGTCTTCAGCGGGGCCTCGAGCTCTTCCGGGCGGACCAGCTTTTCATATTGATGCGTGCCGCGCGGCAGCCAGCCGAGCACGTATTCGGCGCCGACGATGGCAAGGGCGGCGGCCTTGAAGGTGCGGTTGATGGTGGAAACGAGCATCAGGCCGCCGGGCCGCACCATGGAGGCGCAGGTGGAGATGAAGAATTCCACATCGGCGACATGCTCGACGACTTCCATGTTGAGGACCACGTCGAAGGTTTCGCCGGCGGCTGCAAGCGATTCCGCAGTCACGGCGCGGTAGTCGACCTTGACCCCTGTCTGGGCCGCATGGGTGCTGGCGATGCCGATATTGCGCTCGGAGGCGTCCGCGCCGAGCACGTCGGCACCCATCCGGGCGACCGGCTCGGAGAGCAGCCCGCCGCCGCAGCCGATGTCGAGGATGCGCAGGCCTTCGAGCGGGCGGTGGGCCTTGGGGTCGCGGCCGAAATGGGCTGAGACATGATCGCGCATATAGGCGAGGCGGACCGGATTGATCTTGTGCAGGGGCTTGAACTTGCCGGTCGGGTCCCACCATTCCGCGGCCATGGCGGAAAAACGGTCGACTTCGACTTGATCGATCGTTGTGCGTGCTTCAGCGCTCATTGTCGGATCCTCTCTGCACGGATATTGCTGTTCAAGTCGGCCGATCGGGCGGCAAAGTCAAGGGTCCGGCTCATAGCGGGCAAAGCGTGCGTCGAGGCGACGCTGCCGCCGGTTCGGCCTCCTGACAGCGTATTCCAGGCTGACCGGATCGTCTTCGGTCAGCATGGCGTCGATCTGCGGCAGTGTCGTCCCGACGAGATAATCGAAGATCTTCCCTTCGGCATTGACGATGCAGAGCGGAAGGCAGGCGACGGCGGCACCGCTCAGGCCGAGTTCGCGCTCCCTGGCGATCGCCGGACCCTGGCGTGGCGTGGCGAGCATCGGGCCGCTGCATAAGCGGTTGCGAAGACAGGACCGGTAGCGGCAGAAAGGGAGGTTGAGCGATTCGCAGTGATAGCGCAGGGTGAGCGTGCCCACGATCCGCCAGCGGGCCTCGTTGTGCTCCTCGCGGGCGCGTTCAGCTCTGGGTGGTCGGTCTTTGCCATGGCTCTTCTCCTTTCCGGGCATGGGTGATCGTTCGCGGGTCAAAACCCGTGTCTTGCTGCCTTCTCCCTTTTCCGGCCATCCGGCCGGGGCGCCCGGCATGCCGGACAAAATTAAAACAGTGACACGCAGGGCGCCCCGTTTCGATGTTTTTCGCCACCCAGTTCCTTGTCCCTCTACAGCGCCGAAACCGACGCCTTGGGTGCCGCACAGGCACGTCCCTTTTCAGGGAGGGGGACCGACTTAGGGCAGCCTGCGACATCCTCCCGCGTTTCAGAAGGACCCTTCGCAGCACCGTCCCCACCTCGCCGGCAACGCTTTCCGGTGTATCCGTGGCAGGGCAGGACAAGTATCGCATGGGCGGGGAGGGCGGGGAAAACGAGGGAGGCAGGAAAATCGCGGCGACGGAACAAACGGGATGAACCGAACGTTCATGGGCGGTTCATTCGCACAGGCGTAGGTAAAGCGCAGAACGGAATACCGAGGAGATATCTCTATGAAAAAGCTCAGGATATTCGCCCTGAGCGCGGCGTTTGTCGCCGTGCTTCCCGGCCTCGCCGCCGCGGCGACTGCCTATTCGACGGCGAATGTGAACATGCGCTCCGGCCCGAGCACCCAGTATCCGCCGGTGCTCGTCATCCCCGCCGGCGTGCGCGTCGACATCCAGGGCTGCATGCAGTCGGCCAACTGGTGCGACGTCGCCTATGCCGGCTATCGCGGCTGGGTGTCCGGCCGTTACCTGCAGACGACCTATTCGCAGCGCCAGGTCTATGTCGATCCGGAATACTACCGCCCGCTCGGCATCCCGACGATCACGTTTTCGATCGGCAGCTACTGGGACCGCCACTACCGCGACCGCGATTTCTACCGGGATCGCGACAGCTGGCGGGACGGATATTATCGTCCGCGGCCGCCGCGCGATTATGACGGCGAATGGCGTCGCCCGGCCACGCGCGATCCCGACGACAGCTGGCGCCGTCCGCCGCCGCGCTACGATGACGGTGACTGGGACCGCCCTCCGGCCCGCGACCGGACATCCGCCGCCCGCCGCCGCGTGATCCGGACATCCGCCGTCCGCCGCCGCGCGGCCGGACATCCGTCGTCCGCCGCCGCCATCCGGACGTCCGTCGTCCCCGCGTGATCCTGACGCTCGTCCGTCCAGCGAAAGCGGACAAGGATCGAAAGGCACTGCGGAAGATCCTGTGCCCGGACGGCAAGAGATGCCATCCGCAGAGCAGCGACTGGTGCTCTCATTCGAACGGCGGCCGAAGGCCGCGTTCTGCGTTCGGCCCTCGTGCGGGGCCCGTGCCGATGCACATGGAGCGGCAATGGCCGCGCAGCCATATCGCCTGAAGGCCTTAGCCCGGCGCCCATTGAACTTGCCCGTTGTTTTCGATATGAGACCGCAACTTCGCCCGGTCAGATGTTTCCGGGCGGTTCTTCCAAGGGGCGCCGGCGGGCGTCCATCAGCGTGACGGTATCGAAGGCATGGCTCGCATCGTGATGAAATTCGGCGGTACCTCCGTCGCCAATCTCGAACGCATCTACAACGTTGCCCGGCATGTCAAACGCGAGGTCGATGCCGGCCACGAGGTGGCTGTCGTCGTCTCGGCCATGTCCGGCAAGACCAACGAGCTGGTCGACTGGGTTCAGACCATGCCGAAGGTGGCCGGTGCCGACTCGCCGTTCTACGACGCGCGCGAATATGACGCGGTGGTCGCCTCGGGCGAACAGGTGACGTCGGGGCTTCTGGCCATCGCGCTGCAGTCGATGGGCATCAATGCCCGCTCCTGGCAGGGCTGGCAGATCGCCATCAAGACCGACAATGCGCATGGCGCGGCGCGCATCCAGGAAATCGACGGCGCCGACATCATCCGCCGCATGGGCGAGGGCCAGGTGGCGGTCGTCGCCGGCTTCCAGGGCATCGGCCCGGACAACCGCATCGCCACGCTCGGCCGCGGCGGCTCCGACACCTCGGCCGTGGCGATCGCCGCCGGCATCAAGGCCGACCGCTGCGACATCTATACCGACGTCGACGGGGTCTACACGACCGATCCGCGCGTCGAGCCGAAGGCGCGGCGGCTGAAGAAGATTGCCTTCGAGGAAATGCTGGAAATGGCCTCGCTCGGCGCCAAGGTGCTGCAGGTGCGCTCGGTCGAGCTCGCCATGGTCCACAAGGTGCGCACCTTCGTGCGCTCGAGCTTCGAGGATCCCGATGCACCGGGCATGGGCGATCTGTTGAACCCGCCCGGTACGTTGATTTGCGATGAGGAAGAGATCGTGGAACAGGAAGTAGTCACCGGTATTGCCTATGCCAAGGATGAAGCGCAGATCTCGCTGCGTCGGCTCGCCGACCGGCCGGGCGTCTCCGCCGCGATCTTCGGGCCGCTGGCCGAGGCGCATATCAATGTCGACATGATCGTCCAGAACATCTCGGAAGACGGCACCCGCACCGACATGACGTTCACCGTTCCGTCGGGCGATGTCGACAAGGCGCTCTCCGTGCTCGGCGAGAACAAGGACAAGATCGGCTACGACGTCGTGCAGAGCGAAAAGGGCCTGGTGAAGGTCTCGGTCATCGGCATCGGCATGCGCAGCCATGCCGGCGTCGCCGCCACGGCCTTCAAGGCGCTCGCCGAAAAGGGCATCAACATCAAGGCGATCACCACCTCGGAAATCAAGATTTCGATCCTGATCGACGGCCCTTATGCCGAACTCGCCGTTCGGACTTTGCATTCCTGCTACGGCCTCGATAAGAATTGATTCTCTAAAGCGGAATTCGCCCTCCCCGTCGTTTGCGACACGGGCGGCGAGGCCGCCCGGCCCAATGACGAATTCGGGAGCATGCACGCATGAGAGACCTTTCCGCGGGTCCGCGCGTCCTCCTCAAGCGGTTGCGCGAATTGATGGCGGAGCCGCTCGAGCCACAGGAGCGCCTCGACCAGATCGTTCGCCAGATCGCGAGCAACATGGTCGCGGAAGTGTGTTCGGTCTATGTGCTGCGCGCCGACGGCGTGCTCGAACTCTACGCCACCGAGGGTCTGAACAAGGATGCCGTCCACCTCGCCCAGCTGAAGATGGGCCAGGGCCTGGTCGGCACCATCGCGGCCTCCGCCCAGCCGCTCAACCTGTCCGACGCCCAGGCCCATCCGGCCTTCCGCTACCTGCCGGAAACGGGCGAGGAGATCTATCATTCCTTCCTCGGCGTGCCGATCCTGCGCGCCGGCCGCAGTTTGGGCGTTCTCGTCGTGCAGAACAAGGCACAGCGCAACTATCGGGAAGACGAGCTTGAAGCGCTCGAAACCACCGCCATGGTGCTGGCCGAGATGATCGCGACCGGCGAACTGAAGAAGATCACTCGGCCCGGTCTCGAACTCGACCTGACGCGGGCGGTGACGATCGACGGCGACGGCTACAACGAAGGCATCGGGCTCGGCTATGTCGTGCTGCACGAGCCGCGCATCGTCGTCACCAATCTGCTGAACGAGGACACCGAGACGGAAATCCGCCGGCTGGCCGACGCGCTCGGTTCGCTGCGCATTTCGATCGACGACATGCTGTCGCGGCGTGAAGTGTCGATGGAGGGAGAGCACCGCGACGTGCTGGAGACCTATCGGATGTTCGCCCACGACCAGGGCTGGGTCCGGCGCATGGAAGAGGCGATCCACAACGGTCTGACGGCGGAAGCTGCGGTCGAGAAGGTGCAGAGCGACACCAAGGCACGCATGATCCGCCTGACGGATCCCTATCTGCGCGAGCGGATGCACGATTTCGACGATCTCGCCAACCGGCTGCTGCGCCAGCTGACCGGATTTTCGCCGCACAGCCAGACCGAGGGCTTTCCCGCCGACGCGATCGTCTTCGCCCGTGCCATGGGTGCGGCCGAGCTGCTCGACTATCCGCGCGCCAACCTGCGCGGCCTGGTGCTGGAAGAGGGCGCGGTGACGAGCCATGTGGTGATCGTCGCACGCGCCATGGGCATTGCCGTGGTCGGCCAGGCGACGGGCGCCGTGGCGCTTGCCGAAAACGGCGATCCGGTGATCATCGACGGCGACGACGGCAAGGTGCATGTCCGGCCGGTGGCCGATCTGCAGAAGGCCTATGAGGAAAAGGTCAAGCTTCGGGCCCGCCGCCAGGAACAGTTCCGCGCGCTGCGCGACGTCGAGCCGATCACCAAGGACGGCACGCGCATCACCCTGCAGATGAATGCCGGCCTGCTGGTCGACCTGCCGCAGCTGTCCGAATCGGGCGCCGAGGGCATCGGCCTGTTCCGCACCGAGTTGCAGTTCATGATCTCCTCGACCATGCCGAAGGGCGAGGAACAGGAGAGCTTCTATCGCAGCGTGCTTCGCCAGTCCGGCGGGCGCCCGGTGACCTTCCGCACGCTCGACATCGGCGGCGACAAGGTGGTCTCCTATTTCCGCGGCCATGAAGAGGAAAATCCGGCGCTTGGCTGGCGGGCGATCCGCCTGTCGCTCGACCGGCCGGGCCTGCTGCGGACCCAGCTGCGCGCGCTGCTGAAGGCCGCTGCCGGCGGCGATCTCAAGATGATGCTGCCGATGGTGACCGAGGTCGGCGAAATCCGCGCGGTGCGCGAGCTGATGCAGAAGGAGGTCCAGCACCTCTCGAAGTTCGGCCATCCGCTGCCGAAGAAGCTGCAGTTCGGCGCCATGCTGGAAGTGCCGGCGCTGATGTGGCAGCTCGACGAGCTGATGCAGGAGGTCGACTTCGTCTCCGTCGGGTCCAACGATCTGTTCCAGTTCAGCATGGCGGTCGACCGCGGCAATGCGCGCGTTTCCGACCGCTTCGACGTGCTGGGGCGGCCGTTCCTTCGAATCCTGCGCGATATCGTGCGCGCCGCCGACCGGCACGAGACGCCGGTGACGCTGTGCGGCGAGATGGCGGGCAAGCCGCTTTCGGCCATGGCGCTGCTCGGCATCGGCTTCCTCTCGATCTCGATGTCGCCGACCTCCAACGGTCCGGTCAAGTCGATGCTGCTGGGGCTCGACGTGGCGCAACTGAGCCGGGAGCTCAACGGCGCGCTGGACGATCATCATTCGCACCTGCCGCTCAGGGATATCCTGGTCGGCTTTGCCGAAGACAACAATATTCCCCTCTGACTGAATTCAACGTGGAGTAAAGGGTGGCGAAGCTTCCTGTCGAGAAAATGCGTGAACTCGAACGCCGGTTCGGCGAGATAGAGGCACGCATGTCGGCGGGGCCGGCGGCCGACGTCTATGTCAAGCTCGCCTCGGAATATTCCGAGCTGCAGCCGGTGGTGAAGAAGATCCGCGAATACGAGGCGGCGATCGCCGAGCTTTCGGGGCTGAAGGCCCTTTTGTCCGACAAGGGCACCGACCGCGAGATGCGCGATCTCGCCGAAATGGAGATGCCCGAGGTCGAGGCGCGCATCGAGGGGCTGGAGAAGGATATGCAGATCCTGCTCCTGCCCAAGGACGCCGCCGACGAGAAGAGCGCGATCCTTGAAATCCGCGCCGGTACCGGTGGGTCGGAGGCGGCGCTTTTCGCCGGCGACCTGTTTCGCATGTACGAGCGCTTCGCCTCGACCAAGGGTTGGAAGGTCGAAGTCCTGTCGGCCAGCGAAGGGGAAGCCGGCGGCTACAAGGAAATCATCGCGACGATCACCGGGCGCGGCGTGTTCTCCAAGCTCAAGTTCGAATCCGGCGTGCACCGCGTGCAGCGCGTGCCCGAAACCGAGGCGAGCGGCCGCATCCACACCTCGGCGGCCACCGTCGCCGTCTTGCCGGAGGCCGAGGAGATCGACATCGAGATTCGCCCGGAGGACATCCGCATCGACACCATGCGCTCGTCGGGCGCCGGCGGCCAGCACGTCAACACCACCGATTCGGCGGTGCGCATCACCCATCTGCCGACCGGGCTCGTCGTCACCTCCTCGGAGAAGTCGCAGCACCAGAACCGCGCCAAGGCGATGCAGGTGCTGCGCTCCAGGCTCTACGACATGGAGCGGCAGCGCACCGACAGCGAGCGCTCCGCCGACCGCAAGAGCCAGGTGGGCTCGGGCGACCGCTCGGAGCGCATCCGCACCTACAATTTTCCGCAGGGCCGCGTCACCGATCACCGCATCAACCTGACGCGCGACAAGCTCGACCGGATGATGGAGGGCGACATCGACGAGAT
>JAHRYZ010000140.1 GCA_020621905.1 Rhizobium sp. | reverse complement strand
GCCCTTCGCTTGGGCTCAGGGCGTTCGTCATTCGAAACGATTCGCTGGATCGTTTCGTCGGCTTCGCCGACCATTCCTCACCCCGTGACGAAATAGTAGATCGCAAGGCCGAGGCCGGCGGCCACCACGAGCCAGCGCAGCAGGGCCTGGGGCACGCGGCGGGCGATCGCCACTCCGGCATAGCCGCCCAAAGCCACGGCCGGCACCATGATCGCCGCATGCAGCCAGGAGACCGCGCCGGCGGTCGAAAAGACGATGATGGCGACGGCGGCAATGACGATCGACAGGAAATTCTTGAGCGCGTTGAGCCGGTGATAGTCGCCGCCGCTGGCAAGTCCGAGCGAGGCGAGCATCATGATGCCCATGCCGGCGCCGAAGAAGCCGCCGTAAAACGAGGTGACGGCCTGCAGGGCGAGGCCGAGCGGAGTGGCCGGGTGACTTTGACCAGCGTTTTTCGGGCGAAGTTTCGGTCCGGCGGCGAAGACGGCGGTGGCGGCGATCAGAAGCCAGGGCACCATGGCGCGGAAGGCCGGGTTGGACAGGGCGATCAGGAACAGCGCGCCGCCGAGCGCGCCGAGCGCCGACACCAGGCCGAGGATCAGCGCGCTCCTCCACAGACCGGAAAATTCGCGGCGATAGGCGAGCGTCGAGGTGATGTAGCCGGGGAACTGGGTGATCGACGAGGTGGCGTTGGCGGCGATCGGCGGCAGGCCGGCCAGAGTCATGGCGCCGAAGGTCAGGAAGGTGCCGCCGCCGGCGATGGCATTGACGACGCCGGAGAGGAAGCCGGCGACGAACAGCAGGACAATGGTGGCGATCGACATGTTGAGCTTTCCCGGTGGTCGAGAACGGTTATTCGTTCACGCCCGGACCGCAATGGCGGCGATCGGAGAAAATGTGCGGCAAGGGATGACAAACGCCGGGCTTTGGTGTATTGGCCGCGTCGGAAATGGGCCCAGCCCGTCTGCCACAAACAAAGAGCATGCGTATCCGCTCGCGCCTGACAAGGCAAAATCCGGAGGCTTTGACCGATGGATGCAAGAGCGCTCTGGCTGTTTCAGAAGAACTAGAGGTTAGACATGAACATCATTCAGCAACTGGAAGCCGAACAGGCTGCCAAGATCGAAGCCAAGCGCGGCGCACCGCTGCCGAAGTTCGAAGCCGGCGACACCGTACGCGTCAACGTGCGCGTCACGGAAGGTAACCGTACCCGCGTGCAGGCCTATGAAGGCGTCTGCATCGCCCGTTCCGGCGGCGGCATCAACGAAAGCTTCACCGTTCGCAAGATCTCCTACGGCGAAGGCGTCGAGCGCGTGTTCCCGGTCTACTCGCCGCTGGTCGAAAGCGTCGAAATCGTTCGCCGCGGTAAGGTCCGTCGCGCCAAGCTCTACTACCTGCGCGATCGTCGCGGCAAGTCGGCTCGTATCGTCGAGAACACCGGCACCCGCGCCCGCAAGCTGAACGACGCCGAACGCGCCGCCGTTGCCGAGGAAAAGGCACGCCTGGAAGCTGAAAAGGTCGCAGCAGCCCAGGCTCTGGCCGCCGAAAAGGCAGCCGCTGAAGCCAAGGCCGCCGCAGAAGCTGCAGCCGCTGCCGAAGCTGCACCGGCCGAAGGCGCCGCAGAATAAGATTTCCCGTCACGGGATTTCGGACAAGGCGGCCTTCGGGCCGCCTTTTTCGTTTCTTGGCCCCAGAGGCGGCCCGGGTGCGGCGCTGGGGCGCGGGTGGGCGGCCTTGCGAGGCTTCGCGCGGACTGCTACCAGTTGCCTCGTTGAGGGGACTTCGAATGCGCCGTTCGGGATCGACATTGCCGGTCGTGGTGCGCGCCTTGTGCGTGATCGCGCTGCTTGCCGTCGGTTTTTCCCATCGCGCTCCGTCCTTCGCCTCCCCTGCTCTTTCCGCCGCGGAAGTCGCGGCCATGACGCTGCCCGACGGCAGCGTGCCGGAGCTCTGCCTGCCCGGCGACATGGACGACGGCAAGGCGCAATCGGGCTTCAACCACTGCGAGGCCTGCCTCATCTCCGCCTCGGTGCTGTTGCCTGCGCCTGCGGACCTCACCGGCAAGCGCCTTGCCGTGGCCGTCGACGTGCTGCTTCCGCCGCGCGTGGAAGCCTTCTATCGCCAGCTCTTCCCCCCCAATGCCGCACCCCGTGCGCCGCCCCATCCGGCCCTTGCCTGAGCCCGGTTGCGTGAGCGAGGCATCGCTTGCGTCCGGAATCATTCATCGAGGCCGGTAGAGACGCATCCCGCATGCGCAACCGGCCGAAACGCCGGATTTCGTCATGCTGCAATTCACGCTCAAGGCTGCGGGCGAGCGCGCCCTGCCGCCACACCTGCTTTCCGACAAGACCGGGCGGCGCCACGGCGCCAACGCCCTGCACCTCCCGCCCCGCAGCACCGTCTTTCTCCAGGGGTACGGCCGCGCGCCGCAGTCCCGGGTGCTCGATGGCTGCGTCGCCCTTTCCCAGTCGCTGCCCGACGGACGGCGGCAGATCATCGACATGGTCGGACCCGGGCGCCTGCTCGGCATCGGCGTGGGCGAGCACAACCGCTGCTCGGCCGACACGCTGAGCTATGTCACGCTCGAGCCGGTCGGCGAGGTCGATCACCGCGATCTCGAGCAGGCGCTCGAAGAGATGGTGCTGCGGGCACAGGCACACGCGACGCTGCTCGGCCGCAAGACCGCGCCCGAGCGGGTCGCTTCCGCCATCCTCGACCTGGCCGGCCAGTTCGTCCGCCCTTCGCGAAGCAAGCGCGAGACGGTCTGCTTCAACCTTCACCCGACGCGGGGCGAACTCGCCGACTGGCTCGGCCTGACGGTGGAAACAGTCAGCCGCTGCTTCACCCGCCTCAAGCGCGCCGGGCTGATCGAATTCCGCCACCCCGAAATCGTCACCCTGCTGCAGCCCCAGGCGCTCGCCGACATCGCCGCGGGCAACAGGGCCATCGACAACATCAACCCCGTGTGAGGACACCATGACGATCGTATCGGACACCCGAGCGACGCCGGCATCCGGCGCGCTGACCCGACGTTTCTACAACACCGCCTGGCGCTGGCACTTCTATGCCGGGCTCTATGTCGCCCCCTTCCTCATCATGCTGGCCGTCACCGGTCTGATCATGCTGTGGTCCGCCGTACTGGTCGGGCGTGATGGGGAGAAGGCCTTCACCGTCACGCCGGCGGCGAGCCAGGTACTTGTCTCGCAGCAGGCCGAGGCGGCCCTTGCGGCCGTGCCGGGCAGCAGCCTCGTGCAGTATATCGCGCCGCGCACGCCCGAAGGTGCGGCCGTGTTTCGCGTCTCAGTCGGCGAGGCAGCGACCATGGTCGCCGCCGACCCCTATACCGGTCAGGCGCTCGGCAGCTGGGAGCGGCGTAACGCTCTCTATGACCTCGCCGACACGATCCACGGCACGCTCCTGATCGGCGACGTCGGCGACAGGCTGATCGAGATCGCCGCCGGCTTCGGCGTGGTCCTGATCGTGACCGGCCTCTATCTCTGGTGGCCGCGGGACGACCGGGGATTTTCCGGGGTACTCGTACCGCAGCTTTCGGCACGCGGCCGCGCGCTGTGGAAGTCGCTGCACAGGACCGTCGGCTTCTATGCCTCGATCATTCTCCTGGTCTTCCTCGTCTCCGGGCTGACCTGGGCCGGGATCTGGGGCGAGAAATTCACCCAGGCCTGGAGCACCTTCCCGACGGAGAAATGGGACAATGTGCCCCTGTCTGACGCGACGCATGCCTCGATGAACCACGGCGGCATCAAGGAAGTGCCGTGGACGCTCGAGCAGACGCCGATGCCGGCATCCGGTTCGCAGGCCGGTGCTGCGGGCCTGCCTGAAGGGCAGGCCGCCGATCTCGACGGCGTCGTCGCCTTTGCCCGCGCGATCGGCTTCGACCAGCGCTTCCAGCTCTCCTTTCCCGCCGACGGCACCGGGGTCTGGTCGATCTCGCGCGACACGATGAGCAATGACAGCGGCAATCCGATTTCCGACCGCACCGTGCATATCGACCGCTACACCGGCAAGGTTCTCGCCGATGTCGGATTCTCGGACTACGGCGCGGCCGGCAAGGCCATGGCCGTCGGCATCGCCTTTCACGAGGGCGACATGGGGCTCTGGAACGTGGCGCTGGTCACGCTGTTCTGCCTTTCGGTCATCTTCCTCTCGGTCAGCGGCATCGTGATGTGGTGGATGCGCCGGCCGAAGGGGGCTGCGCGCCTGTTCGCCCCGGTCAGCGAGCCGGGTCCGCTGTGGAAGACCGGTGCGATCGTCATGCTGGCGGTGGCACTGCTGTTTCCGCTGAGCGGCGCGGTGCTGATCGCCGTTCTCGCGCTCGACCGCTGGTCATCCGCCATGTGAGGCCGTTGAAGCGCGCCATCGGCTGATGGCCGCCCGCGTCTCTCTCTTCTGCCGGCGCGCGCGAAAGCGGCCGCCAAATTACCCTGAAGGAAAAATCATGAAGAAACTGCTTGTCTCCGCCGCCATCGCGCTTGTCGCGCTTGCCGCCGTGCCCTCGCCGAAATCAAGGTCACTGACGTCAAGGGCCGCGAGGTGACGCTGGAAAACCGGCCGAGCGCGTCGTGCTCGGCTTCTACCGAGGATTTCGCCGTCGCCGGCCCGGCGCGCGGACAAGGTGGTCGCGCGTCGCTGTCGACGTGGAAGGACTGGCGGCCGAACCAGTTCGCCGCCTATGAGAAGGCGCTGCCGAAGCTTTCCTTGATCCCGGATGTCGGCAATACGGAGGACGGGACCTTCTCCATTGAAAAGGTGATCGCCGCCAAGCCGGATCTCGTCATCCTCGCCGCCTGGTCCTATGACGCGCTCGGCGGAGGGGTGAAGCAGATCGAGGCCGCCGGCATTCCGGTCGTCACGCTCGACTACAATGCCCAGACGGTCGAGAAGCACGTGCTCTCCACCGAGGTGCTCGGCAAGGTGATGGGGGCCGAGGACCGCGCCACCAAGCTCGCCGACAACTACAAGACAGCCATGGCCGACATCGACGCGCGCATCAAGGCGGCTGGACCGACGACCAAGAAGGTCTATGTCGAGCTTGCCCAGAAGGGCGCAGCCGAGGTCGGCAATTCCTACGGCAACGGCATGTGGGGTTCGCTGATCGACAGCCTCGGCGGCACCAACATCGCCAAGGGGCAGGTGGAGAACTGGGGGCCGCTCAGCCCGGAATACGTGCTGGCGCAGAAGCCCGACCTGATCTTCCTGGCCGGCTCAGAATGGGTCAACAAGCCGCTGTCCGTGCAGGTCGGCTTCGGCGCCGATCCGAAGCTGACGCGCGAGCGCATGGAAGCCTATCTCGGTCGCCCGGGCTGGTCGGAGCTTCCGGCCGTACAGCATGGCGGCGTTCACGCGATCTATCACGGCGGTGCCCGCACGCTGTCGGACTATGTCTATGCGCAGTACATCGCCAAGCAGCTCTATCCGGAGGCGTTCAAGGACGTCGACCCGGCCGCCAACATCCGCAGCTATTACGACACCTGGCTGCCGATCAAGGTGGACGGCGTGTTCGTGCTGCCGTACGAAGCCGCGGGCCAATGACCGCGATCACCAGCGACATGCAAGGCCTGCGCGACGGTTATCGTCGCGCAGGCTCGCGTCGGGTGGCCGCCCTGCTCGCCGCCGCGGCCTTTCTTCTCGCCCTCATGCTGCTCGATCTCACGACCGGCCCTTCGGCATGCCGCTCACGACGTCTGGCGGGATTGTGGGCCGGCCAAACGGCGACGACAGGATGGCCGCGACGATCCTGTGGCACTTGCGCATGCCGCAGACCGTGATGGGCATGCTGGTCGGCGCCTGCCTCGGCCTTGCCGGCCTGCAGATGCAGACGATCCTGGCCAATCCGCTGGCGAGCCCGTTCACGCTCGGCTTTTCCGCCGCGGCCGGCTTCGGGGCGGCGCTCGGCATCATGTTCGGCGAGCTGATCCCGCTGCCGTCCTTCGTCGTCGTGCCGGCCATGGCGTTCGCCATGACGCTCGTCGCCTGCGGGCTCGTCTACTTCATCGCCCGCCTGCGCGGGGCGAGCCCGGAAATCCTCGTTCTCGGCGGCATCGCCGTTTTGTTCTTCTTCCAGTCGCTGCAGTCGCTGCTGCAGTTTCTCGCCTCGCCGGAAGTGTTGCAGCAGATCGTCTTCTGGCTGTTCGGCAGCCTGCTCAAGGCGAGCTGGACCAGCGTGGCGGTGACGGGCGCGATCCTCATTGTCTGCCTTCCACTGGTGCTGCGCAGTTGCTGGGCACTGACGACGCTCAGGCTCGGCGACGCCAATGCCCGGAGCCTCGGCCTGTCGGTCGAACATGTTCGCCGTGAGGCCTTCCTGATTGTCGCCGTGCTGACGGCCGGAGCCGTCTGCTTCGTCGGCACGATCGGCTTCGTCGGGCTGATCGCGCCGCATGTGGCGCGCACGCTGGTCGGCGAGGATCACCGCTACGCCCTGCCGCTCTCGGCCGTCACCGGGGGGATCATCCTGGTCGGCGCCTCGGTGTTCGGCAAGTTCATCTCTCCCGCGGCCGTCATCCCGGTCGGCATCATCACCGCTGTCGCCGGCGTGCCCATGCTGTTTGCCGTGATCGCCCGGCGTGGCGGAAAGGGGATCGCATGACGGAACGGCTGACCCTTGAGCAAGTCGGCGTGCGGCGGGGCGGCACCCGCATTCTTCACGACGTCAGCGCCTCGCTCGCGCCCGGGCAGATCGTCGGGCTGGTGGGACCGAACGGCGCCGGCAAGTCGACGCTGCTCAATGCCATTGCCGGCCTTGCGCCCTACGATGGCGATATCGCCTGGGGCGGGCGGCGGGTCGATATCCGTGCGATCGGCTTCATGCCGCAGCAGTGCCAGGTGCGGGCCGAGCTTTCGGTGCTCGAAGTCTTGCTGCTCGGGCGCCATGAGACGCTGGGCTGGCGGGTCGGGGACGCGGTTCTGCAGGCGGCCTCCGACATGCTGGAGCGCTTCGGCATCGCCGAGCTGGCCGGACGGGCGATGCAGACCCTTTCCGGCGGCCAGCAGCAGCTCGTGCTGCTGGCGCAGCGGCTGTTGCGCGAGCCCAGGCTATTGCTGCTCGACGAGGCGACGAGCGCGCTGGACATCCGCCACCAGATGCGGGTGTTCGACCTGCTCGGCACTTACGTCGCCCGCACCGGGGCGCTGGTGCTGATCGCCATCCACGATCTCAACCTCGCCGCCCGGCACAGCGACAGCGTTCTCCTGCTCAATGGCGGAAGGCTCGAGGGAATGGGCGTCTTCGAGGAGATCGTCACGCCGGAGGCGCTGCGCACCGTCTACGGCATCGAGGCGGAGGTGCTGTCGTGCCGGAACGGCCGGCCCGTCGTCGTGCCGCATGCGAGCGCAGACCGGTAGGCGCGGGGGATGAAACGGGTCCCGGAGACCGGCGCCGGGCCTCGGGAAACGAATCTCCGAGCCGTCACGCCGGCTGCACTTTTCTTCCCGGCGCGCCGGCGGATTGGCAAGCGCCATCCCTTGCCAGCGCCGAACAAATCGTGACACTCTCGGCGGCCACATCTTCAGGAGAATACCATGCCGTCCAGACGCGCTCTTCTCGCCGGGCTCGCAGCCCTCGTCGTCGCGCCCTTTTCCGCCCTTGCCGCCGACCTGCCGGATCTCGGCGGCAAGACGGTCGTCGTCGTCACCGAAAACGCCTATCCGCCGCTGCAGTTCGTCGACCCGAAGAGCGGCAAGGCGATCGGCTGGGAATATGACGCGATGGACGAGATCGCCAAGCGGCTGAACTTCAAGGTCGAATACCAGAACACCTCGTGGGATGCGATGATCCAGGCGGTGTCCGACGGCCAGTACAATATCGGCATGACCGGCATCACCATCAAAGAGGACCGCAAGGAAAAGATCGACTTCTCCGACCCCTATATGCGCTCCGAACAGTTCATGCTGGTGCGCGGCGACGAGACCCGTTTTGCCGACGGCAAGAGCTTCGCCGCGGTCGAGGATGCGCTGGTCGGCGCCCAGCCGGGCACCACGCCCTTCTACACCGCCGTCTACGAGGTGCTGGACGGCAACGAGGCCAATCCGCGCATCAAGCTGTTCGAAACCTTCGGCGCCACCGTGCAGGCCCTCAAGGCCGGCGACGTCGACGTCGTCCTGACCGACGGCACGGCCGGCAAGGGCTATGTCGACGCTTCGAACGGCGGGCTGAAGCTGGTCGGCGGGCCGCTCGGCTCGGAGGATTTCGGCTTCATCTTCACCACGGGCTCCGACCTTGTGGCGCCCGTCAATGCGGCGATCGCCGCGATGAAGGCCGACGGCACGCTCGACGCGCTCAACAAGAAATGGTTCCTCGACTACAAGATGGGCGAGTGATCCTTGATGCATGCTGATGTGGGCGCGAGGCGCTGATGGGTTTCCAGACGCTTCCGTCCAGTGACGACAAGGGCGACCGGCCGTGGTGGCTGGCCGCCCTCGTTCTGATCGGCCTGGTGCTGGCCGCCGTCATCGCCTTCAACGATCTCTATGCCCAGGTCTTCACCGTCGTCGGCAAGGGCGTGTTCGTCACCATCTTCGTGACGCTCGTTGCCTTCTTCCTCGCCACGCTGCTCGGGCTCGGCATCGCGCTGCTCGGCCTGTCGAACAGCCTGGTGCTGCGCCAGACGGCGCGCTTCTATGTCGAGGTGATCCGCGGCATTCCGATCCTGGTTCTTTTGTTCTACATCGCATTTGTCGGCGCACCGGCCTTCGTCGCGCTCTACAATCTGGCGATCTCCCCGCTCGTGTCGCTGGGCTGGCTCGAACCGATGGTGGTGCGCGACCTGTCGCTGATGTGGCGGGCGATCATCGCGCTGATGATCGGCTATTCCTCCTTCATCGCCGAGATCTTTCGCGCCGGCTTCCAGTCGGTCGAGAAGGGACAGATCGAGGCGGCGATGTCGCTCGGGCTCAACCGCTACCAGCGCTTCCGGCTGATCGTCTTTCCCCAGGCGATCCGGGTGATCTTCCCGCCGCTGTCGAACGATTTCGTGGCGATGGTGAAGGATTCCTCGCTCGTCTCGGTGCTGGGCGTCGCCGACGTGACGCAGATGGCCAAGGTCTATGCCGCCGGCTCCTTCCGCTTCTTCGAGACCTATTCGATCGTCACCTATGTCTACCTGGTGCTGACCATCGGCCTGTCGCTGGTGCTCAGGCGCCTGGAGATCCGGATGCGCGAGCACGGCAGCGGCGACCGATGACGGGCTCGGCCGGTGGATGGGGCCCGGGTCCCTCTTCGGCTTGCCTGCGGCAAAATCATTGCCGGGCGGGGGCAAAACTGCTATGAGGCCGGCCATGGGATCGAAATTCGGATGTCTCGCGCCTGATATCTACGTGCTGCAGGACCACAAGCGTCTGCCGGCACGCTTTTTCGCGCGCGTCTCCGGGGCGCTCATCAGCCTGCTAGGCTAAGCGTCCGTCATCGGCGCCGCCCCGCGGCGTCCTGCCCGCATTCCATTTTCAAAACTCAGACGGATCTTCAGCCATGAGCGCACCCCGGACCCTCTACGACAAGATTTTCGACGACCACCTGGTCGACCGCCAGGAAGACGGCACCTGTCTTCTCTACATCGACCGCCACCTCGTCCACGAAGTGACGAGCCCGCAGGCGTTCGAAGGCCTGCGCATGGCGCACCGCACCGTGCATGCGCCGCAGAAGACGCTCGCCGTCGTCGACCACAACGTGCCGACCACGCCCGATCGCCATACCGGCATCAAGAACGTGGAAAGCCGCATCCAGGTCGAGGCGCTGGCCAACAACGCCGCCGAGTTCGGCGTGGAATACTATTCCGAGAACGACAAGCGTCAGGGCATCGTGCACATCGTCGGCCCCGAGCAGGGCTTCACGCTGCCCGGCATGACCATCGTCTGCGGCGACAGCCACACCTCGACGCACGGCGCCTTCGGTGCCTTGGCGCATGGCATCGGCACGTCGGAAGTCGAGCATGTGCTCGCCACCCAGACGCTGATCCAGTCGAAGGCGAAGAACATGCTGGTGCGCGTCGACGGGAAGCTCCCGGACGGCGTCACCGCCAAGGACATCATCCTCGCCATCATCGGCGAGATCGGCACGGCCGGTGGCACCGGCCACGTCATCGAATTCGCCGGCGAGGCGATCCGTGCGCTCTCCATGGAGGGCCGCATGACGGTCTGCAACATGACGATCGAGGGCGGTGCCCGCGCCGGCCTGATCGCCCCGGACGAAAAGACCTTCGCCTACATCAAGGACAAGCCGCGCGCCCCGAAGGGCGAGGCCTGGGACCAGGCGGTCGCCTACTGGAAGACGCTCCACACCGACGAGGGCGCGCATTTCGACAAGGTCGTGGTGCTCGACGCCGCCAACCTGCCGCCGATCGTCTCCTGGGGCTCCTCGCCGGAAGACGTAGTGTCGATCGAGGGCGTCGTGCCGAACCCGGACGAGATCGCCGACGAGAACAAGCGCGTCTCGAAGTGGCGGGCGCTCGACTATATGGGCCTGAAGCCGGGCACGAAGATGACCGACATCGCCATCGACCGCGTGTTCATCGGTTCGTGCACCAATGGCCGCATCGAGGACCTGCGCGCCGCCGCCAAGGTGCTCGAAGGCCGCCATGTCGCGCCGACCGTGTCCGCCATGGTCGTGCCGGGCTCGGGTCTGGTCAAGGAACAGGCGGAAGCCGAAGGCCTCGACAAGATCTTCAAGGACGCGGGCTTCGAATGGCGCGAGCCGGGCTGCTCGATGTGCCTCGCCATGAACGACGACCGGCTGAAGCCGGGCGAGCGCTGCGCCTCGAC
>JAHRYZ010000139.1 GCA_020621905.1 Rhizobium sp. | reverse complement strand
CCGCAGGGGCAGAAGACAGCTTTGGCGATGAGTACCGTCGCCTTCACCGTCTGTTTCGCCGTATGGACGATCTTCGCAATCATAGGCATCCAGATCCGCCAGGATCTGAGCCTCTCGGAAACCCAGTTCGGCCTGCTGGTCGGCACACCGATCCTCACCGGTTCGCTCATTCGCGTCGTGCTCGGCATCTGGACAGACAGGTACGGGGGTCGGGTGGTTTTCGTTGCCACCATGCTGGCGGCAGCCGTGGCAACCTTCCTCCTGACCTACGCCACGACCTATCCGCAGATGCTGATCGCAGCGCTTGGCGTCGGCATCGCTGGCGGATCGTTTGCTGTCGGCGTGGCCTATGTGTCGCGCTGGTATCCGCCCGAAAAACAGGGCACCGCGCTTGGCATCTTCGGCGCCGGTAATGTCGGTTCGGCCGTCACCAAGTTCCTCGCACCCCTGGTGCTCGTCGCCTTCGGCTGGCACACCGTTGCCCAGGTCTGGGCCGGTGCCCTCGTGGTCATGGCGATCATCTTCTGGTTCACCACCAAGGATGATCCGGTTCTCGTTGAGCGGCGCCGCACCGGCGAAAAGCCGAAGAGCACCTGGATGGAGCTTGAGCCGCTGAAGAATGTCCAGGTCTGGCGCTTCTCGCTCTACTATTTCTTCGTCTTCGGCGCCTTCGTGGCCCTGGCGCTCTGGCTGCCGCAATACCTGATCAAGGTCTATGGCGTGGACATCCGCGCCGCCGGCATGATCGCCGCCTTCTTCTCTGTCCCCGCCAGCCTGTTCCGCGCCTATGGTGGCCATCTCTCCGACGTCTACGGCGCGCGCCGCGTCATGTACTGGACCTTCCTGGTGTCGGTCGTCGCGACCTTCATTCTTTCCTATCCGCCGACCGACTACGTCGTCCAGGGCGTGAACGGCCCGATCGCCTTCCATGCGGAGATGGGTGTGGTCGGGTTCACCGTCACGATCTTCATCCTCGGCTTCTTCATGGCGCTCGGCAAGGCCGCGGTGTTCAAACACATTCCGGTCTACTACCCCGGCAATGTCGGCTCCGTCGGCGGTCTGGTCGGCATGATCGGCGGTCTTGGCGGCTTCATCCTGCCGATCGTCTTCGGACTGTTGCTCGACCTGACCGGCCTGTGGACCAGCTGTTTCATGCTGCTGTTCCTGATCGCGCTCGGCTCGCTCACCTGGATGCATTTCGCCGTCCGTCAGATGGAGCAGGAGGCCGCCGGCGAGAAACTGGGCGAACTTCCGGCTTTCCCGGAACTGCAGGGCATGGAAAAGCGCAGCCGCAAGGCTGTGAAGCAAGGCGCCGCTATCCTCACCGACTGGCGCCCACAAGACCCGGTTTTCTGGGCGGCAAAGGGCCGCAAGATCGCTCGCCGCAATCTCTGGCTCTCGATCCCGGCGCTACTTCTATCCTTCGCCATCTGGCAGGTCTGGTCGGTCGTCGTCGCCAAGCTGCCGCTGGTCGGCTTCACCTTCACCACCGACCAGTTGTTCTGGCTGGCGGCACTGCCGGGCCTGTCGGGCGCGACGCTCAGGATCTTCTACTCCTTTATGGTGCCGGTCTTCGGCGGGCGCCTGTGGACGACGCTCACCACCTGGTCGCTGATCATCCCGGCGCTCGGCATCGGCTATGCGGTGCAGAATCCCGACACGCCCTATGCGATCCTGCTGCTGCTCGCGCTGCTGTGCGGTTTCGGCGGCGGCAACTTTGCCTCCTCGATGTCGAACATCTCCTTCTTCTTCCCGAAGGCGGAGAAGGGCAATGCGCTGGCACTCAATGCCGGTCTCGGCAACCTCGGCGTCAGCGTCGTGCAGTTCGTCGTGCCGCTTGCCATCACCGCCGGCATCTTCGGCAGTCTTGGCGGTGACCCTGCCATGGTTAAGTCCGCGACGGGCGAGGCTCCCCTCTGGCTGCAGAATGCCGGCTTCTTCTTCGTGCCCTTCATCATCCTTGCGGCGCTTGGCAACTGGTTCGGCATGAACGACATCGCCTCGGCCAAGGCGTCCTTTTCGGAGCAGGCCGTTATCTTCCAGCGCAAGCACAACTGGATCATGTGCTGGCTCTACACGGGCACCTTCGGTTCCTTCATCGGCTATTCCGCAGGCTTCCCGCTTTTGACCAAGACGCTGTTCCCGGACGTCAATGTGCTGCAGTTCGCCTTCCTCGGTCCGCTGGTCGGTGCGCTATCACGCTCCGGTACCGGCTGGCTGGCCGACAAGTACGGCGGGGCACGGGTCACTTTCTGGGCGTTTGTCCTGATGATGATCGGCGTCTTCGGCGTGCTTTGGTTCATCGGCATCAAGGAACAGCCGAATGCCTTCTGGGGTTTCTTCGCCTCCTTCCTGCTGCTGTTCTTCGCCACCGGCGTCGGCAATGCCTCCACCTTCCAGATGATCCCGGCGATCATGGGCAAGGAAATGGGGCGGCTGATGCCGCAGGCAACCCCGGAACAACGCCGCCTGCAGGCCGAGAAGGAATCGGCTGCCATCACCGGCTTCACATCGGCGATCGCTGCCTTCGGTGCCTTCTTCATCCCCAAGGGTTACGGCACTTCGATCGCCATGACCGGCGGACCGGACGCGGCACTCTGGGCCTTCCTGATCTTCTACGTCACCTGCCTGGCGATCACCTGGGCCGTCTACACCCGCAAGGGCGGACTGCTCCATGACGTCGAGCGAGGTCGGGCCAGCCCGGCCGCAGCCACAGCCTGAATTCGGAGGACAACATCATGAGCCATCTCCTCGATCGCCTGAACTTTCTGGCGCGCAAGAATGCCGATACCTTCTCGGACGGCCACGGCGTCACCACGACCGAGAACCGGGACTGGGAAGACGCCTATCGCAAGCGCTGGCAGCACGACAAGATCGTGCGCTCGACGCACGGCGTGAACTGCACGGGTTCCTGCTCGTGGAAAATTTATGTCAAGGGTGGGATCGTCACCTGGGAAACCCAACAGACCGACTATCCCCGCACCCGGCCGGACCTTCCCAACCATGAACCGCGCGGCTGCGCACGCGGGGCGAGCTATAGCTGGTACATGTATTCGGCCAACCGGGTGAAATATCCGCTGATCC
This sequence comes from Rhizobium sp., assembly GCA_020621905.1. Taxonomy (GTDB): domain Bacteria; phylum Pseudomonadota; class Alphaproteobacteria; order Rhizobiales; family Rhizobiaceae; genus Allorhizobium. Next base: position 7,689 of record JAHRYZ010000139.1, on the reverse strand, counting down.
GCTCGCGCCTGCTCAAGCTGTGGCGCAAGGAACGCACGATCAAGACCCCGGTCGGCGCCTGGGCGGCGATCCAGGAGAACCCGGAAAAACGTGCCGACTACATGAAGATGCGCGGCCTCGGCGGCTTCGTGCGCGCCACCTGGGACGAGGTCAACGAGATCATCGCGGCGGCGAACGCCTACACTGTCAAGACCTATGGCCCGGACCGTGTGGTCGGTTTCTCGCCGATTCCGGCCATGTCGATGGTCTCCTATGCGGCCGGTTCGCGTTACCTCTCGCTGCTCGGTGGGGTCTGTCTGTCGTTCTACGACTGGTACTGCGATCTGCCGCCGGCCTCGCCGATGACCTGGGGCGAGCAGACCGACGTGCCGGAATCGGCCGACTGGTACAATTCCGGCTTCCTGATCCTGTGGGGCTCCAACGTTCCGCAGACCCGCACGCCCGATGCTCATTTCTACACCGAGGCGCGTTACAAGGGTGCCAAGTCGGTCGTCATTTCGCCCGATTATTCGGAAGCCGCGAAATTCTCCGATCTCTGGCTGCATCCGAAGCAGGGCACCGACGCGGCACTCGCCATGGCCATGGGCCACGTCATCCTGCGCGAGTTCCATCTCGACCGCCAGGCCGACTATTTCGAGGACTACTGTCGTCGCTATACCGACATGCCGATGCTGGTCAAACTGGTCGGCAAGGATGGCCATTACATCGCTGATCGCTTCGTCCGCGCCTCGGACTTCACCGGCGGGCTCGACGAGACGAACAATCCGGAATGGAAGACGGTCGCCGTCGATGCCAAGACGAAGCAGTTCGTCTCGCCCGGTGGTTCGATCGGCTATCGCTGGGGCGAGCAGGGCAAGTGGAATCTCGAGGCGAAGGACGGCAAGGGCGCCGACGTCGATCTCGCCATGAGCTTTATCCTCGACGGCGAGCACGACACGATCGCCAATGTCGGCTTCCCATATTTCGGCAATCGCGAGCACGACTACTTTGAAGGCACGGATCATGCCAGCGTTCTGGTGCGCAAGGTGCCGGCCCGCAAGGTGAAGCTGGCCGACGGCGAGGCTCTTGTCGCCACCGTGTTCGACCTGTTCGTCGCCAATTACGGCCTCGATCGCGGGCTCGACGATCCGAACTCGGCCAAGTCCTACCAGGAAAACCTACCCTACACGCCGGCCTGGGCCGAGAAGATCACCGGCGTTCCGCGCGACCAGATCATCGCAGTCGCCCGCGAATTCGCCAGCAATGCCGAAAAGACCAATGGTCGTTCCATGGTCATCCTCGGTGCCGGTCTGAACCACTGGTACCACATGGACATGAACTATCGCGGCATCATCAACATGCTGGTGATGTGCGGTTGCGTCGGCAAGTCCGGAGGTGGCTGGAGCCACTATGTGGGGCAGGAGAAGCTCCGCCCGCAGACGGGTTGGACAGCGCTCGCCTTCGCGCTCGACTGGCACCGGCCGCCGCGCCATATGAACGGCACCTCATTCTTCTATGCCCATACCGACCAGTGGCGCTATGAGACGCTGAAGGTGGACGAGATCCTGTCGCCGACCGCGCCGGAAGGGCCTTGGGACGCGACACTGATTGACTACAACATCCGTGCCGAGCGCATGGGCTGGTTGCCGTCGGCGCCGCAGCTCAAGACCAATCCGCTGAAGGTGTCGAGGGATGCAGCCGCAGCAGGCAAGGAGGCCAAGGACTATGTCGCCGAGCAGTTGAAGGCCGGCACGCTGTCCATGTCCTGCGAGGACCCCGACGACAAGGCCAACTGGCCGCGCAACCTGTTCGTCTGGCGTTCCAACCTGCTCGGCTCGTCCGGCAAGGGGCATGAGTACTTCCTCAAGCACCTGCTCGGCACCAAGCACGGCTTGCTCGGCAAGGATCTCGGCGAGGAAGGTCGCCAGATCACCAAGGAAGCCGTCTGGCACGAAGAAGCGCCGGAAGGAAAGCTCGACCTGCTGGTCACGCTCGACTTCCGCATGTCGACCACCTGCGTCTATTCCGACATCGTGCTTCCGACGGCCACCTGGTACGAGAAGAACGACCTCAACACGTCCGACATGCATCCCTTCATCCATCCGTTGTCAAGTGCCGCGGATCCGGCTTGGGACGCGCGCAGCGACTGGGACATCTTCAAGGGCATTGCCAGGGCGTTTTCCGAAGTGGCGCCGGAAGTCCTCGGCGTGGAGAAGGACATCGTCCTCGTGCCGACGCTGCACGATACGGCGGGCGAACTCGCCCAGCCGTTCGACGTCAAGGACTGGAAGAAGGGCGAGATCGAGCCCATTCCCGGCCGGACGATGCCGTCGGTCGCGGTGGTCGAGCGCGACTATCCCAACCTCTACAAGAAGTTCACCTCGGTCGGCACGCTGCTCGACACGCTCGGCAATGGCGGCAAGGGCATCGCCTGGAACACCGAGCACGAAGTCGACCTGCTCGCCCGCCTGAACGGCGTGGTGCAGGAGGAGGGCGTCACCAAGGGCCGGCCGCGGATTGAGACCGACATCGACGCGACCGAGGTCATCCTGTCGCTTGCCCCGGAAACCAACGGCGAGGTGGCGGTCAAGGCCTGGGCAGCGCTCTCCAAGTTCACCGGTCGCGACCACACCCATCTCGCCATCCCCAAGGAGGACGAGAAGATCCGCTTCCGTGACGTGGTCGCCCAGCCGCGCAAAATCATCTCCTCCCCAACCTGGTCGGGCATTGAATCGGACACGGTTTGCTACAATGCCGGCTATACCAACGTCCACGAGTTGATCCCGTGGCGCACCCTGACCGGCCGCCAGCAGCTCTATCAGGATCACCTGTGGATGCGGGCCTTCGGTGAAGGTTTCTGCGTCTATCGACCGCCGATCGACACCAAGACCGTCAATCCGGCGATCGAGGCGAAGTCGGACGGCAAGCCGCACCTGGTACTGAATTTCATCACACCGCACCAGAAGTGGGGCATCCACTCCACCTATAGCGACAACCTGATGATGCTGACGCTCAATCGCGGCGGCCCGGTGGTCTGGATTTCCGAGCCGGACGCCAAGAAGGCCGGCATTGCCGACAATGACTGGCTTGAGGTCTACAACGCCAACGGCGCCATCGTCGCCCGCGCAGTTGTTTCCCAGCGCATGAAGGACGGAACGATCTTCATGTATCACGCCCAGGAAAAGATCGTGAACACGCCCGGTTCGCCGATCACCGGCCAGCGTGGCGGCATCCACAACTCGGTCACGCGGGTGATCACCAAGCCGACCCACATGATCGGCGGCTACGCCCATCAGGCTTACGGTTTCAACTACTACGGCACGGTCGGCTCCAACCGGGACGAGTTCGTCGTGGTCCGCAAACTCGACAAGGTGGACTGGCTGGAAGGGCCGCACACCGAAAGCACCCCATACAACAAGGAGCCGGCAGAATGAAGATCCGCGCGCAAATCGGCATGGTCCTCAACCTCGACAAGTGCATCGGGTGTCATACCTGCTCGGTCACCTGCAAGAATGTCTGGACCAACCGCGAAGGCGTTGAATACGCCTGGTTCAACAATGTCGAGACCAAGCCCGGCATCGGTTTCCCCAAGGAATGGGAAAACCAGAAGAAGTGGAACGGCGGCTGGGTGAGGAAGTCGAGCGGCAAGATCGAGCCGAAGATGGGCGCCAAGTGGCGCATCCTCGCCAAGATTTTCGCCAATCCGGACCTGCCGGAGATCGACGACTATTACGAGCCCTTCGACTTCGACTATGGCCACCTGCAGACAGCCGGCGAAAGCCGCGCCATGCCGACGGCACGGCCTCGCTCGATGATCACCGGCGAGCGGATGGAAAAGATCGAATGGGGTCCGAACTGGGAGGAGATCCTCGGCGGCGAGTTCGAGAAGCGCTCGAAGGACTACAATTTCGAGGGCATCCAGAAGGAGATCTACGGCCAATTCGAGAACACCTTCATGATGTACCTGCCGAGGCTGTGCGAGCACTGCCTCAACCCGACCTGTGCGGCGGCCTGCCCGTCGGGGGCGATCTACAAGCGCGAGGATGACGGCATCGTCCTGATCGACCAGGAAAAATGCCGGGGCTGGCGCATGTGCGTCTCCGGCTGTCCCTACAAGAAGATCTACTACAACTGGAACTCGGGAAAATCCGAGAAGTGCATCTTCTGCTATCCTCGCATCGAGGCCGGCCATCCGACCGTTTGCTCGGAAACCTGCGTCGGGCGCATCCGCTATCTCGGCGTCATCCTTTACGATGCCGACCGGATCTCGGAGGCCGCATCCACGGCGAATGAGCAGGACCTATACGAGGAACAGCTCAAAATCTTCCTCGATCCCAACGATCCTGCCGTCATCGAGCAGGCGCGCAAGGATGGCATTCCGGATGCCTGGCTGGAAGCGGCGAAACGGTCGCCGGTCTACAAGATGGCGATGGACTGGAAGATCGCTTTCCCGCTCCACCCGGAATACCGCACGCTGCCGATGGTCTGGTACATCCCGCCGCTTTCGCCGCTGCAGTCGGCGGCCCAGTCGGGCAAACTCGGCATGGACGGCCCGCTGCCGGATGTGCGGTCGCTGCGCATCCCGGTTCGCTATCTCGCCAACCTGCTGACGGCCGGCAAGGAAGCCCCCGTGATCTCGGCACTGGAGCGCATGCTCGCCATGCGCGCCTACATGCGCTCGAAGACGATCGATGGCGTCATCGACACGTCGATCGCCGCCAAGGTTGGCATGAGTGCCGAGATGATCGAGGAAATGTATCACATCATGGCGATCGCCAACTACGAGGACCGCTTCGTCATTCCGACCACGCATCGCGAGGTGACCGAGGACGCCTATGACGTTCGTGGCTCCTGTGGCTTCTCCTTCGGCAATGGCTGCTCGGGCGGCACGTCGGACAGCGACCTCTTCGGTGCCAAGCGCCGCAAGGTGGTCCAGACCCCGACCGATCTCTTCAAGGAGCATGTCTGATGCACAAGGCACTGAAGGCTATATCGCTGTTGCTCAGCTATCCGACCGAGGAACTCATCGCGGGGGCGCCGGAGCTCAAGACGGCGCTTGACGCCGATGACGCGATCTCCCGGGAGGTTAGGCTGCTGCTTGGCCGCCTGATCGACGATCTCGCCGGACAGGACCTCTACGACGCTCAGGAGCGCTACGTGTACCTGTTCGACCGTAGCCGGTCGCTCTCGCTGAGCTTGTTCGAGCACGTGCATGGCGAAAGCCGCGACCGTGGGCAGGCCATGGTCGACGTGAAGACCATGTACGAGGACCAGGGCTTCGAAATCGACGCAAAGGAATTGCCGGACTATCTGCCGCTGTTCCTCGAATTCCTTGCTACCCTGACAACGGAAGAGGTCGATGACCTCCTCGCCCAGACCGGCCATATCACGGCGGCGATCGGCGAGCGGCTGCGGAAACGGGAATCGGTCTATTCCAACGCCTTTGCTGCTCTCGGCCTCATATCGAAAGCCAAGCCGGACCTGAAGCTCCTGAAGGAGCTCCTGGACGGCGCCGAGGACGATCCGAACGACCTCGAAGCGATGGACCGCATCTGGGAGGACGAGGTCGTCACTTTCGGCGGCAATGCGGGTGACAACAGCTGCGGCCCTGACCGGCTGCGCACACAGATGAGGGCCGCGGCGCGCAAGCCGAACGATCCCTTGAACACGATACCGGTTTAGGAGGGCGGACATGTCTGACTTTTTCAATTCACTCTGGTTCGGCATCTACCCATACATCGCGCTCGTGGTGCTGATCCTCGGCTCGATCATCCGCTATGACCGCGAGCCCTATACATGGCGCTCGGGGTCGAGCCAGCTCTTGCGTCGCAGGCAGCTAATCTGGGGCTCGGTGCTCTTCCATCTCGGCGTGCTGTTCATCTTCGCAGGCCACTTAGTCGGCCTGCTGACGCCGATCGTGATCTTCGACACCCTCGGCATCAGCCACAGCGCCAAGCAGACGCTGGCGGTGGTTGCCGGTGGCATTGCCGGTACCATGGCGATCGTCGGCGCGACGCTTCTCGTCCATCGCCGGCTATTCGATCCGCGCGTGAGGGCATCATCGAGCACGACCGATACGCTGATCATCATCCTGCTTTGGGTCCAGCTCTTCCTTGGGCTCTCGACCATCCCGACCTCGCTTGCCCATCTCGACGGCCATGAAATGGTGAAGTTTATGAACTGGGCCCAGGGTATCTTCACCTTCAACCCGGAAGCAGCCTCCTACGTCGCCGACGCGGCGCTGGTGTTCAAGCTGCACCTCTTCCTCGGCCTGACGATCTTCCTGCTCTTCCCGTTCACCCGGCTGGTTCACATGCTGAGCGCGCCGGTGCGCTATCTCTGGCGCCCGGGCTATCAGGTCGTCCGGCAGCGGAACGGCAGTTCCGTCAATCGCGCTCCGGCGGAGTAAGCCCATGGTCACGCTCTTCAACAATGCGGACAAGGGTTCGACCGCTTCCGAAGTGTCCGGGAAGAAGGACAGCTATTCGACCTACCAGGAACCGGACACCCGCATTCCACCCAAGGCCCGGCCGGTGCTCGACGCCGTCTCGGTCAACGGCGTGGAAATCGATGAAAGCGAGATCCTCGCCGAGGCGCAGAACCATCCGGCCGAAAACCCGGGGGCGGCACTTCTGGCGGCGGCAAGGGCGCTGGTCGTGCGCGAACTCCTTCTGCAATGGGCGGTCGAACTGAACCTTGCGCCTGCGCGAGAGGAAACGGCGGATGGGCGTCATGAAACCGACGAGGACGCAGCCATCCGAATGTTGATCGAGAGAGAGGTTACGGTTCCATCGGCCACGGCGGAGGAGTGCCTGCGTTTCTACGAGAACAACCGGGCGAAATTCCGCAGCGAACCGATCTTCGAGGCGAGCCATATCCTGATCGCCGCCGATCCTGCGGACCAGCGCGCGCGCGATGCGGCCCGTAACGACGCGGAACGGCTGGCGGCTGTCCTCGTCGGGCACCCGAGCGAGTTTGCAACGATGGCGCGAACCCATTCGGCCTGTCCCTCGGCCACGCAGGGCGGCAATCTCGGCCAGTTGACCCATGGCAGCACGGTTGCGGAGTTCGAGCGTTGCCTTGCCCGGATGGAGGAGGGCCAGATTACCTCCGCACCGGTCGAAAGCCGGTTCGGCTTCCACATCATCCGGCTGGAACGGCGGATCGATGGTGAACAACTGCCGTTCGACTTCGTGCAGGACCGGATCGCCGGCTGGCTCGAAGCCTCTACCTGGTCGAAAGCCGTATCGCAGTTCATCGCCATCCTGGCCGCCGATGCCACCATCACCGGGATCGATGTGCTCGGTGCCGACGGACCGTTGATGCAGTGACGCAACGGCGATGACGGAAAGGAACGGCAAGGCGAAACGGGCAGACTTAGGATGTTCCGCCAGCCTTGCCGTTCCGCCCGGACGGGACGTCAGCCCAGGTACCGGGCTTTTGATCTCTTCGAACACAATGTCCGCTGGGCATCGGCGAAATGCGCCGAGGACCCACACTATTTCGACAGGCTGTCGGCCCTGCAGCGGCCGGAGTATTTGTGGATCGGCTGCTCCGACAGCCGGGTTCCCGCCAATGTCATCACTGGGCTCGAGCCGGGCGAGGTCTTCGTCCATCGCAATGTCGCCAACCTCGTCCACCGGGCCGATCTCAATCTGCTGTCGGTGGTGGAATTTGCCGTGGAGACCCTCGAGGTCAAGCACATCATCG
>JAHRYZ010000138.1 GCA_020621905.1 Rhizobium sp. | reverse complement strand
AGGACGTGCTGGCCGGGCGCGTTCCGACCGTCCAGCTCAATGTCGACGCCACCCGCATGACCCAGGCCTTCAGCGGCGCGGGCTATATCCAGAGCATCGTCAACAGCGAGGTGAGCGAGTTCGTCGACCGCTATCGCAGCACGATCGACCTGCCGGTCGATCTCACCATGCGGGCGCGCTTCAATCCGCAGCTCAACAATGTGTGGTTCGGGGCGCTCAACAACATCATCACGAACATAACCATGCTGTCGATCATCCTGACCGGCGCCGCCCTCATCCGCGAGCGCGAGCACGGCACGATCGAGCATCTTCTGGTCATGCCGGTGACCGCCTTCGAGATCATGGTCAGCAAGGTGCTGGCCATGAGCCTGGTGGTGCTGGTGGCATCGGCCTTCTCGCTGGTGGTCGTCGCCCACTGGATCCTCGAAGTGCCTCTGCAGGGTTCGCTGCCCCTCTTCATGGCCGGCACGGCGCTGCAGCTCTTCGCCACCACCTCGCTCGGCATCTTCCTGGCAACCATTGCCGGGTCCATGCCGCAGTTCGGCCTGCTGCTGATGCTCATCCTCTTGCCCCTGCAGGTGCTGTCCGGCGGGCTCACGCCCCGCGAAAGCATGCCGGAGATCATCCAGCTGATCATGAACTTCGCACCCAACACGCATTTCATCGCCATGGCGCAGTCGATCCTGTTCCGCGGTGCCGGAATGGATGTGGTATGGCCGGATTTCCTGTGGCTGATCGCGATCGGGACGGTGCTCTTCCTCTTCTCGCTCGGCCGCTTCCGCGCCTTCCTGAGATAGGCGGTCCGGATCAGTATGCCGGTTCGGCCGGGGGAAAGGTGACGGTCGCCTTGAGGCCGCGTCCGCCCGAACCCTGGGCAAGGTCGAGCCGACCGGCGAAGAGGCGGGCGATCTCCTCGACGATGGGCAGGCCGAGGCCGGCGCCCTCGCCCTTGTCTCCGCGGGAAAAGCGCTGCCGCACCGAGGCGAGTCTTTCCGTCGGGATGCCCGGACCGTCGTCCTCCACTTCGAGGCAGACGCCTTCGGGACGGGCGAACACACGGACCGTGACCTCCGTGTCCGGCCCGGCATAGGCGATCGCATTGGAGATCAGGTTGCCGAGCAGTTCGCCGATCAGCAGCGGCTCGGCCAGCACGAAGGCCGTCCCCTCGCCCTCGAATCCGAGATCGATGCCGGCCTGGGTGGCCTTCGGCACGTTGTCGGCCGTGACCTCCTGCGCCAGCCGGACGAGATCGATCCGGGCGACCGGCGGCCGATGATCCGAGCTGGCGGCGTCGATCTTTGCCATCAACAGCAATTGTGCCAGCACATGCTCGGCATGGCCGACGGCGCGGTCGCCCTTCAGCGCTGCCGCCCTGGCCTCCTCCAGCGTCGTCGCCCGGGCAGAGAGTGCCAGCTGCGTGCGGATGATGGCGAGAGGCGTGCGCAGCTGGTGGCTGGCATTGCCGGTGAAGTTGCGCAGCGCATCGAGCGCCGAGCCGAGGCGGATCATGAAGGAATTGACGGTGTCGACCAGCCCCTGGACCTCGGTCGGCACGGAGTGCTCGATCGGGTGGAGATCGTCGGGATTACGCTCGGCGATGGCCTCGCCAAGCCGATAGAGCGGCCGCAGCGAATAGGTGACCGCGATCCAGACGATCGCGCCCGCACCGCCGATCATCAGCGCTAGGCGGGCGGCCGAGCGCAAGAGGATCGCCTGCGCCAGCTGCTGGCGGGCGATGGTGGTTTCCGCGACCGTCACGGAAAACGGCACGGAATCGATGCCGGTCGAGGCCGAGCGCTGCAGGACGGCGACCCGGATCGGCTCGCCGCGGAAGATCGCGTCGGTATAGAAGGACGACTGGCCGCCGAGATCGACGAAGGTGGGCAGGTTCTGGTAGCCGGTGATGAAGCTGCCGGGCGGTCCGTCGACCCGGTAGAACACGCGGTCCTGGGCCGCCGAGGTCAGCATTTCGAGCGCCACATAGGGAATGTCGACCTCCAGCGTCCCGTCTTCGGAGACGATCACCCGCTCGGCGATCGCCATGGCCGAACCGGCGAGCACCCGGTCGGAAACCGTATTGGCGGTGCGAACCGCCTCGCGGTAGGTATCGACCAGTGCGACGATGCCGAGGACTGCGGTCGCCAGCAGAAGCCAGCCCAGCAATCGCCTGCGCAGCGAATAGACGGCAGCGGTCATGCCGGTTCCGCCACCTTGTCGAGATAGTAGCCGATGCCGCGCGCGGTGCGGACGGAGAGGCCGTAGGGACTGAGCCGCTTGCGCAGGCGGCTGACATATTGCTCGATGGCATTGGCGCTGAGGTCGTCGTCGAAACCCGCCAGCGACTGGATGATTGCATCCTTCGGCACCACCTTGCCCGCCCGCATGAACAGCACTTCGAGAATGCCGAGTTCGCGCGCCGGCAGGTCGATCAGCACGCCGTCGGCGGAAAAGGTCCGCGACGTGAGGTCGAGAGACACATTGCCGTATTGTGCGGTGGAGGAGTGCAGCCCGGCGCGCCGACGCAGCAGAACGCGCACGCGTGCCTCAAGTTCGCTGACGTCGAAAGGCTTGGTCATGTAGTCATCGGCGCCGAGATCGAGGCCCTTGACCCGCTCTTCCGTCGTGCCGCGCGCCGTCAGGATCAGCACGGCCGCCTTGTCCTGCCGCGACCGCATCGAGCGCAGCACTTCCAGGCCGCCCATTTCCGGCAGGTTCAGATCGAGGATGACGAGATCGAAGGTCTCGGTCGCCGTGACCGCATCGGCCGATGCGCCGTCACCGACGACGTCAACCGCGTAACCGCTGCCGCGCAGGATCGAGGACAGCCCGTCCGCCAGCGTCTCGTTGTCCTCGACCAAAAGTATGCGCAAGATCGTTCCCCTCGACGCCACTCTAGCGGCGAGCCTGCGGCTTGTGAACGCCTGCCGGCCGCGGCATTATGAATTTATGCGCATTGTTCTCCTGACCATCGTCTTCATCCTCGGCCAATCGTTGGCCGCTTGGGCCAGCACGACGCTCTTTCCGGCACGCTCGGGAAGCGCCGACGCCCGCACGCTCGTCGTCTATTCCTCGCTCGACGAACCGGTCGCCCAGCCGATGATCGAGGCCTTCCAGAAGGCTAATCCCGACGTCGCGGTCCGTTACGAGGACATGCTGACCGGCGAAATCTACGATCGCATCGTCAAGGAAACCGACAGCGGTGCGCGCACCGCCGACTTCGCCTTCTCCTCCGCCATGGACCTGCAGGTGAAGCTGTCGAACGACGGCTATGCCCAGCGCAGCGACCTGCCGATGAGCGCGCGCTGGCCAGCCTGGGCCAACTGGCGCAACACAGCCTATGCGCTGACCTTCGAACCCGCCGTCTTCGTCTATCACAAGCCGAGCTTCACCAAGGAAAAGCCGCCCGCCACCCGGGCCGAATTCGTCGACTATCTGAAGCGCCAGGGCAATACCGTCTACGGCCGCATCGGCACCTACGACATCGAACGCTCCGGCGTCGGCTTCCTGTTCATGGCAAGGGACCAGGAACAGTTCGGCGACATCTGGTCGGTGATCCAGACCATGGGGGCCGCCGGGGTGAAGCTCTACTCGACCAGCTCCGCCATCCTCGAACGCATCGCCGACGGCCGCTTCGTGCTGGGATACAACATCCTCGGCTCCTACGCCGCCGACTGGGCCTCGCGCCATCCGGATCTCGGCATCGTCCTGCCGAAGGACTATACGGTCGTCATGTCGCGCATCGGCCTCGTGCCGCAGGCCGCCGCCTCGCCCGACCTCGGGCGGGCCTATCTCGAGTTCTTCATGTCGCGCGAGGGCCAGACCATCATGGCGCGGCAGTTGCAGATCGCCGCGGTGAGCCCCGACGTTGCCGGCGAGAACACCGCCACCACGCTGCAGGAACAGCTCGGCAAGCAGCTGAGGCCCGTCCCGGTCAGCCCCGGCCTCATGGTCTATCTCGACCAGGTCAAGCGCGCGCGGCTGATCAGCCGGTGGAACGAAGTCTTGCGGCTGCAATAGTTCGGCGTATGCTTTTCCTTGACCCACATCGCATGACGCAAGAGCGTCGGCGATGTCAGGCAAATGTCAGCTTGATATGATCTTATTCGAGTGCGGTCACGCGTGGAGGCGTTTGGCCGGCAAGGTCGGGAGGAGACCTGGTAGGATCCGGCACCTGTCCGTCTGGACACGGCCCTGTCGCTTGCCGGAACGCTCCCCTTGTCCGCTCAACAAGAAATGCACTGCCGATGAGCAGTGCCTGACGGAGGAGTCCATCTTGAAACAGTTTATCCTGGCAACCATCCTGGCCGGCGCGATCGCGCTGCCGACCTTTGCCGCCGACTACACCATCATGGCACCGGCCAATCCGGGCGGCGGCTGGGACCAGACCGCCCGCTCGATGCAGACCGTACTGCAGCAGGAAGGCATTTCGCCCGCTGCCCAGGTACAGAACGTTCCGGGCGCCGGCGGCACCATCGGCCTTGCCCAGTTCGCCAACCAGGCGAAGGGCAACCCGAACGCACTCATCGTCGGCGGCTATGTCATGGTCGGCGCGATCCTCACCAACAAGTCCCCGGTCTCGCTGAAGGATGTCACCCCGATCGCCCGCCTGACCGGCGAATATGAAGCCATCGTCGTTCCCGCCGCTTCGCCGATCAAGACCATGGGCGAACTCGTCGAGGCACTGAAGAAGGATCCGGGTTCGGTCTCCTGGGCTGGCGGCTCCGCCGGCGGCACCGACCATATCGCTGTCGGCCTGATCGCCAAGGCGGCCGGTGTCGATCCGACCAAGATCAACTACATCGCCTTCTCCGGCGGTGGCGAGGCTCTGGCCGCCATCCTCGGCAGCCAGGTGACCGCAGGCATTTCCGGCTATGGCGAGTTCGAATCGCAGATCAAGTCTGGCACGCTGCGCCTGCTCGCCGTCTCCAGCGCCGAACGCCTGGCAAATGCCGACGCGCCGACGCTCAAGGAAAGCGGCCTCGACGTGGTGGTCGAGAACTGGCGCATGGTCGCAGCTGCTCCGGGCCTCACCCCCGAACAGACGGCCGCAGTCTCGGCCGACGTCGAGAAGATGGTCAAGTCCGCCAGCTGGCAGGAAATCCTCAAGACCAAGGGCTGGCAGGACACCTACCTCGCCGGCGACGCCTTCAAGGCCCAGCTCGACAAGGACGTCACCGCCACCGAAGCCGTCCTCAAGGACATCGGGCTGGTGAAATGAGCGAGGCAAACACCTCAACGACGGAAACACGCCGCCCCGACGGGGCGGCGCTTGTCATCGCCCTGGTGCTCGCGGCGCTCGCCGCGCTCATTTTCTGGGACGTCGATCGCCTGAGCGACGTCGTCGGCTATTCGCCGGTCGGTCCGGCCACCGTGCCGAAATGGATCGCCTTCGGCCTTGCCGGCCTTGCCGCCTGGACCGCGATCGCCGCCTTCCGCCGCGACTTCCCCGAGCGCGAGCATCAGGAGATCGCACCGGTCGCCTGGATCATCGGTGGACTGGCCGGCCAGATGCTGCTGCTCCCGACGGTCGGCTTCTCGATCGCCACCGGCGTGCTCTTCGCCGCGACCGCCCGTGCCTTCGGCAAACGCCAGCTGTGGTTCTCCCTGCCGATCGGCATCGCGATCTCGCTCGCCGTCTGGCTGGTCTTCGCCCTGCTGCTGCAACTTTCGTTGCCGGCCGGGCCGCTCGAACGCCTGTTCCTCTGAGGAGTAGCCACTCATGGATACCTTCGAATTCCTCTGGCAGGGTGTGCTTGTCGCCTCCCAGCCGATGAACCTGCTCTATGCGCTGATCGGCGTGACGCTCGGAACCGCCGTCGGGGTTCTGCCGGGCATCGGCCCGGCGCTCACCGTCGCGCTGCTCCTGCCCATCACCTTCAAGCTCGACCCGGCCGGATCGCTGATCATGTTCGCCGGCATCTACTATGGCGGCATGTATGGCGGCTCGACGACCTCGATCCTGCTCAACACGCCCGGTGAGAGCGCCTCGATCGTGACTGCGCTTGAAGGCAACAAGATGGCGCGCGCCGGACGCGGCGGTCCGGCCCTTGCGACCGCCGCCATCGGCTCCTTCGTCGCCGGCCTGATCGCCACGGTCGCGCTTGCCTTCATCGCGCCCTTCATCGTCAAGCTCGCCCTGGTCTTCGGCCCGCGCGAATATTTCGCCCTGATGGTGCTCGCCTTCGTCACCGTCTCCTCGGCCTTCGGCGACTCGACGCTGCGCGGCCTCACCTCACTCTTCATCGGCCTGACGCTGGCGACCGTCGGCATCGACCAGTTGACCGGCCAGACGCGCATGAGCTTCGGCGTGCCCGACCTGCTCGACGGCATCGAGGTGACCACGCTGGCCGTCGCCATGTTCGCCATCGGCGAAAGCCTATTCCTCGCCGCCCAGGGAGATCGCGGCCCGGACAAGGTCGAGGCCGTCAAGGGTTCGGTTTGGATGACGGCTGCCGACTGGGGCCGCTCCTGGAAACCCTGGTTGCGCGGCACGGCGATCGGCTTCCCGATCGGCGCCATGCCGGCCGGCGGCGCCGAAATCGGCACCTTCCTTTCCTATGCGACGGAAAAGCGGCTGACCAAGCATCCCGAAGAGTTCGGCAACGGTGCCATCGAAGGCGTGGCCGGTCCGGAAGCGGCCAACAACGCCTCTGCCGCCGGCACGCTCGTGCCGCTGCTGACGCTTGGCTTGCCGACCACGGCGACCGCCGCCATCATGCTCGCCGGCTTCCAGCAATACGGCCTGCAGCCCGGCCCGCTGCTGTTTGCCACCAATCCGCAGCTCGTCTGGGGTCTGATCGCCAGCCTGCTGATCGCCAACTTCATGCTGCTGATCCTCAACCTGCCGCTGATCGGCCTGTGGGTCCGCCTGCTGACCATCCCCAAGCCCTGGCTCTATGCCGGCATCCTCTTGTTCGCGACGCTTGGCACCATCGGCGCCAACCCGTCGATCTACGAACTCGGCATGCTGCTCGCCTTCGGCGTGATGGGCTATATCATGCGGATCTTCGGCTATCCGATCGCCCCGGTGGTCGTCGGCCTGATCCTCGGGCCGCTGGCCGAGCAGCAGCTGCGCCGTGCCCTGTCGATCAGCCAGGGCGACGTGACGGTGCTCGTCACCTCGCCGATCGCCGCCGGCCTTCTGCTGCTGGCCGCCACGGCACTGATCCTGCCGCTGATCCTGCGCGCTCGCGGCAAGGGCGAAGTCCTGTCGCATCTGGCCGCCAGCGAAGACTGACCCTGATAGAAATGACGAAGATCAAGGCGGGCCGGAACCCAACAGTTCCGGCCCGCATTTCTTGCATGGCTGCACTGAATATATCGCCATTGTAGAAACCGCTAATGAGGACCATCTTTCTCTTGTCAACACACAGAGAAAGCAAAGACAATGTCTGTCCTCACAGGTTCCATGCATAAGGGTTTCCTTGGTAGGGCCTTCGCCGTCATCGGAGCAGCAAGCGCCGCCGCAGCAGCCGTCGAGGCCCATCGCAGCCCGCGCGCCCGTGATCTGCGCACGCTCGGCATCGACCCCGAAGGCTTCCGCAAGGTTCGCCTCTAAACGCTGACCGAAACTCCCAGTACCCAAGACCAAGGCCGACGTTTTCGCCGGCCTTTTGTTTTTTCAGGCATTGGTTTCCGCCGCATGGCGCCGACGCGCGGCGACCGGCGTGATGGCGAACTCCTTGCGGAATTTGCGGATGAAGTGCGAGACGTTCTCGAAGCCCGTCTCCAGCGCGATGTCGATCAGCGGCTTGTCGGTGAATACCACCAGTCGGCGCGCATGTTCCAGCCGCAGCCGGATATACATGGCGACCGGTGTCGCACCAAACTCGGTTCGGAACAGCCGCTCCAGCTGGCGGCGCGACAAGCCGACCGCTTCCGACACATCATCGATGCTGACCACATCCTCGATATGCTGCTCCATCATGATCAGCGCCATGTTGGTCCGCTTGTCCCTGACCGGCGTCGAACCGAGCGGATTGCGCGTCTGCATCTCGCTGGCATCGCGGCGGCGGGTGATCTGCATGATTTCCAGCGCATTGCGCTCGGCAGCCTCCCCCACATGGCGGCGGATCAGATAGGTGGCAAGATCGGCGACGCTCGACCCGCCGGCGCAGGTGATGCGGCCATGGTCCTCGACGAACAGGCGCTTGGACGTGGCGTCGATCGAGGGAAAGCGCGAGCGGAACTCGACATAGTGCAGCCAACTGACGCAGGCGCTACGGTTTTCCAGGAGGCCGGCCTCGGCGAGAATGAAGCTGCCGGTGCAGACCCCGATGATCGGCACCCCGGCAGCTGCGGCTTCATGCAAGAAGGCGATCGCTTCGCGGTCGATCGGCTCAGCGACGTTGAGCCGCCCCCCGACGACGGCGATGTAGCTGAACTGCGTCGGATTGCCGAGCGGCGCGGTCGGCGCGACCTGGATGCCGCAGCTCGCCGTGATGAAATTGCGCGTGCTGCCCAGCACCGCCCAGGCGCAATTCACCCGGCCGGACCGATCCTCCACATCGCTGCCGAGGCGCAGCGCCGGCGAACAGCGAAACGCGCTGAGCGTGAAGCTGCGCGCGAGGATGAAGCCGATGCGCAGCACCGGCTGGTTCTTCTGCGCTTTTGCTCTGCTGGCGTTTGCCTGCGTCATGAATGACCGTGACCCGATTTCAGTAGGAACTTCGCAATAGCAAAGGCGGGCAGGAATATCCACTGCCCGCCTTCAAGCGACGAATTCGAACCGGGCCTTTGAGCGGCCTCAGCCGGCCTTGGCGACCGGGCGGACGCGCTGGCCATGCGGGCGCGGATGGACTCCACGTCGGCGGCGCGGCGTCGCGGCGAACAGCGTCTTGTGTAGTCGTGCTTCGGATCGGAGAAGACTTCCTCGCGCGTGCCGTATTCGACCGCCTCGCCGTAATACATCACCATCACCTCGTCGGCGATGTAGCGCACCACCGACAGGTCGTGGCTGATGAACACGTAGGTGAGGCCGAACTCTTCCTGGAGGTCGGCGAGCAAGTTCAGCACCTGCGCCTGGACCGAGAGGTCGAGCGCCGAGACCGGTTCGTCGAGCACCAGGAGCTTCGGGTTCAGCATCAGCGCGCGGGCAATCGCGATACGCTGGCGCTGGCCGCCGGAAAACATGTGCGGATAGCGGTTGTAGTGTTCCGGACCGAGGCCGACCTTGATCAGCATCTCGGTCGCCCGTGCGCGGCGCTCCGCCGAGCTCATGTTCGTATTGATCAGCAGCGGCTCGCCGAGCACGTCGCCGATCTTCTGGCGCGGATTGAGCGAGCCATAGGGTTCTGAAAACGATCTGCACCTTCTGGCGCATGTCGGCCGTCAGGTGTCCCGGACGCGTGTCGACGGGCTTGCCTTCGATCAGCAGTTCGCCGGACGTCGGCTCGTCGATGAAGGTGAGGATGCGGGCAAGGGTCGACTTGCCGCAACCGCTCTCGCCGACGATCGCCAGCGTCTTGCCGGCTTCGAGCTTGAACGACACGCCCTTGACCGCGTGAACCACCTTTTCCGGCTTCAGGAAGCCGGTCGGCACATGGTAGTCGCGCGTGATGTTGCGGATTTCGAGCATGGGGACTTTGTCGGTCATGCGTTCTCTCCTGCTGCCGCGCCCGCCATGAAGTCGGAGACGGTGGTGAGGCGGTCGCCCGTGGCGTTTTCCGGCAGGGCCGAAAGCAGGGCCTTGGTATAGGCGTTCTTCGGCGCCTCAAAGAGCGAGAGCACGTCGGCCTCCTCCATCTTGCGCCCCTGGTACTGGACGATGACGCGGTCGGCGGTTTCGGCAACCACGCCCATGTCATGGGTGATCATGATCAGGCCCATGCCGGTCTCGGCCTGCAGGTTCATCAGGAGGTCGAGGATCTGCTTCTGGATCGTCACGTCGAGCGCGGTCGTCGGCTCGTCGGCGATCAGGAGCTTCGGGTTGCAGGCGATCGCCATGGCGATCATCACGCGCTGGCACTGGCCGCCCGACATCTGGTGCGGGAAGTGATGGAGCCGTTCGGCCGGATCGGGAAGGCCGACCAGCTTGAACAGCGCTATCGCCCGCTCGCGCCGGGCCTGTCGCCCAAGGCCCATGTGGATGCGCAGCACTTCCTCGATCTGGAAGCCGACGGTGAAGCACGGGTTGAGGCTGGCCACCGGCTCCTGGAAGATCATGGCAATGTCCTTGCCGATCAGCTTGCGCCGCTCGGCAGCCGAGATGCCCTGAATGTCCCGGCCCTGGAACAGCATCTTGTCGGCGATGATCTTGGCCGACCATGGCAGCAGACCCATGACGGCGAGCATGGAGACCGACTTGCCGGATCCGCTCTCGCCGACGATGGCCAGCACTTCGCCGGCCTCGACCGAAAGCGTGACGCCGTCGACGGCCTTGAACCAGCCGGACGCCGTCTCGAACTGGACGGTCAGGTTTTCGATTTCGAGAAGCGCCATGTCAGGACCTCTTCAGCTTGGGATCGAGGGCGTCGCGCAGGCCGTCGCCCATCAGGTTGATGGCAAGGACGGTGATCAGGATGGCAACACCCGGGAAGGTCACCACCCACCAGGCGCGCAGGATGAACTCGCGCGCTTCGGCGAGCATCGTGCCCCATTCCGGTGCCGGCGGCTGGGCGCCCATGCCGAGGAAGCCGAGCGCGGCCGCATCGAGGATGGCGTTGGAGAAGGACAGGGTCGCCTGGACGATCAGCGGCGCCATGCAGTTCGGCAGGATGGTGCGGAACATCAGGCGGATCGGGCCGGCGCCGGCGAGCCTAGCTGCCGTGACGTAGTCGCGGGTCTTCT
>JAHRYZ010000137.1 GCA_020621905.1 Rhizobium sp. | reverse complement strand
GCCATGTCAGGCGTCGCGGGGCAGCGTCGTCAGCAGCCGATGTAGCGTTTCGACCGTCGACATGTCGGCGATCCCGTCCACCCGCTCGGGGCGGAAATGGCGCTGGAACGCAGCCACGACGCCTTCCGTCTTGTCGGAATATTCCCCGGTAATTTCAATATCATATCCATAAAGCGACAACATCGACTGCAGGGCCTCGACCGGCTGGCCGTGGTCGCCCTTCTGGAAAAAGCGGCCGCCCTGCACCGGCACCGGCTCGACGAAGTGGCCGACGCCCGCCGCATGCAGCCGTCCCCAGGGGAAATTTTCGCCCGGATCGACCTTGCGAACCGGCGCCACATCGGAGTGCGCCAGCACCCGTTCAGGAGCGATATCGTGCCTCCGGCCGCAATCGCGACACAATTCAATGACCGCCTCGATCTGCTTTTCGGGGAATCCGGGGAGCCCCGCAGGGTGCCCGGCATTGGCGATCTCGATGCCGATCGAGTGAGAATTGATGTCCGTCTCGCCCGCCCAGAAGCTCTTTCCTGCATGCCAGGCGCGCCGATCCTCCGGCACCATCTGCACGATCCGGCCGTCCTCGTGGACGAAATAGTGGCTGGAAACCTGGCTTTCGGGATTGCACAGCCAAGCGAGCGCGCCGTCATGCTCGGGCATTCCGGTGTAGTGCAGAAGGATCATGTCGGGGCGACAGCCGCCCGCCCTTTCGCCCTGGTTGGGCGACGGCATCATGGTGGCGCCGGCGAAATCGGCGGTGAAAGGCTTCATGCGGCGCGGCGTTCTTTCTCGATCGCCGAATAGGCGGCGTTCAGCTTTGCCATGCGGTGGTGGGCCACGGCATGGAACTCGCTCGGCACGCCGCGGGCATGCAGCCGGTCGGGGTGATGCTCGGCGGCGAGCGCCCGGTAGCGCTTGCGGATGGTGGCGAAATCGTCCGACCGCTGGACCCCCAGCACGCCATAGGGATCGCCCTCGAGATGCAGGTGGCGCTGGGTGATCATGTGGAAGCGTTCCTCGGACAGGCCGAAGATCTCGGCGATGCGCGACAGGAAGGCCAGTTCCTTCTCATGCACCAGGCCGTCGGCCGTGGCGATGTGGAACAGCGCATCGACGATGTCCTCGAGCACCGGGCAGAAATTGTCGCAGGTCCGGCACAGCTTGGCGAGCTTCTCCGCATAGGCCTCGAAGCCGGCGACGTCCTGACGCGCAAGATTGTACAGCCGGGCGACGTTCTTCGCCTCTTCCTCGGGGAAATCGAAGATGCTGCGGAAGGCATCGACCTCCGCCGCCGTCACGATGCCGTCGGCCTTCGCCATCTTGGCGGACAGCGCGATGATCGCAACGGAGAAGGAAACGCGACGGCGGGTTTCGGGATCGCCCTCGAAAACGGTTCGAACCGCCTCGACCATACCCGACAGGACGCTGCCCGCTGCATCGCCGATAGCGCCCAGCAGACGATCCCACAACGACGCGATCTGTTCGCAGGCGAAATCGATAATCATCAGCGAGCTTGACCAAATATCGCCGGAAAAAGCAAGCCAAGTGCCCCATCTGCGACATTAAACTTTATTCACGTTCGATTGCAAAACGCTGAATCACAGGGCTGAAACCCGCCCCGCAACGGCCTTGCGACCCTTCGAATTCCCTGGGCCGGCGGCCGGTCCATCTCGCGGATTGATTGGACTATTCGCCGGGCTCATGCGACCACCGCCGCATTTACTCCCAGCGGAGCCCGCATGAAATCGGCAATTCCCTCTCCCGCGCTCGGCCTCGTCCTCGGCATGATCGGCGTCACCATATTCGGGCTCACCCTGCCGATGACGCGCATCGCCCTCGACGGCTTCTCGCCGCTTTTCATCACCTTCGGCCGGGCGGTGATCGCCTCGGCGGCAGCCGGCACCGCGCTTCTCGTGCTCGGCAAACGCTGGCCGCGCGGTGCCTTTCCGGCCCTGTTCCTCGCCGGCATCTGCCTCGTCTTCGGCTTTCCGATCTTCTCCTCGATCGCCATGCAGAGCCTGCCGGCCGCCCATGGCGGCGTCGTGCTCGGCCTGCTGCCGCTGCTCACCTCGATCTTCGCCGTGATCGTCGACGGCGAACGGCCAAGCCCCGTTTTCTGGCTGTGCGGCGTGGCCGGGGCAGGCCTCGTCGTCGCCTTCTCCGCCCGCCAGAGCGGTTTCCATCTCGAGGTCGGCGATCTGTGGCTGCTCGCTTCCGCCGTCTCGGCCTCGCTCGGCTACGTGCTGTCCGCCCGGCTGGCGCGCCGGCTGTCGGGCTGGGAGGTCATCTCCTGGGCGCTGATCGTCATGCTGCCGCTGTCGCTGGTCGGCGCGGCGCTGACCTTTTCGAGCGGCGTCACGGCACCCGGCCATGCCGCGATCGGCGCGCTCCTCTACCACGGCCTGCTGTCGATGTTCGGCGGCTTCATCTTCTGGAATGCGGGGCTCGCGATCGGTGGGATTTCGCGCGTCGCGCAGATCCAGTTGATGCAGACTTTCGTCACGTTGCTGTTTTCCACACTCCTGCTCGGCGAGCACATCGGCATTGAAACGATTATATTCGCAATTGCCGTCGCC
The DNA here is from genome assembly GCA_020621905.1 of Rhizobium sp. Taxonomy (GTDB): domain Bacteria; phylum Pseudomonadota; class Alphaproteobacteria; order Rhizobiales; family Rhizobiaceae; genus Allorhizobium. The sequence continues at coordinate 8,332 of JAHRYZ010000137.1, read as the reverse complement.
TTCGTCGTCTGGCTGGGCCGAAAGGCCCGTATTTCCTGAAGTTTTCGCTTTACAAGGCCATCTGCTCGTCGCATCCATTCGCGCGGAAAAGCTGAAAGACAACGGCGCCAGAGGCGCGCCGAAGGAGGATCAATGGCCAAACAGAAAGTTGCAATGCTGACCGCCGGCGGTCTGGCGCCGTGCCTCTCGTCCGCCGTCGGCGGATTGATCGAGCGCTACACGGACATCGCACCGGACATCGAGATGATCGCCTATCGCTCCGGCTACCAGGGCGTGCTGCTGGGAGACAGCATCCAGATCACCAAGGACATGCGCGAGAAGGCCCATGTGCTGCACCGCTACGGCGGCTCGCCGATCGGCAACAGCCGCGTCAAGCTGACCAACGCCGCCGACTGCGCCAAGCGCGGCCTGACCAAGGAAGGCCAGAACCCGCTGCGCGTCGCCGCCGAGCGCCTGGCCGAGGACGGCGTCACCATCCTCCACACCATCGGCGGCGACGACACCAACACCACCGCCGCCGACCTTGCCGCCTATCTCGGTGCCAACGGCTACAACCTGACGGTCGTCGGCCTGCCGAAGACCGTCGACAACGACGTCGTGCCGATCCGCCAGTCGCTCGGCGCCTGGACGGCAGCCGAAGTCGGTGCCCGCTTCTTCGACCACGTCTCGAACGAACAGAGTGCGGCCCCGCGCACGCTCGTCATCCATGAAGTCATGGGCCGCCATTGCGGCTGGCTGACCGCCGCGACCGCGCGCGCCTACATCGACCGCACGCGCAACAACGAGTATGTCGAAGGCTTGATGATGAACACCGAGCTCAAGAACATCGACGGGCTCTACCTGCCGGAAACCCATTTCGATCTCGAGAGCGAGGCCGGCCGCCTCAAGGAGATCATGGACAGAAGCGGCTACGTCACCCTGTTCGTCTCGGAAGGCGCCTGCCTCGACGAAATCGTCGCCGACCGCGAGGCCGCCGGCGAGGAGGTCAAGCGCGACGCCTTCGGCCATGTGAAGATCGACACGATCAATGTCGGCAATTGGTTCCAGAAGCATTTTGCCAAGCTGCTGAAGGCGGACCGCTCCATGGTGCAGAAGTCGGGCTACTATGCCCGTTCCGCGCCGGCCAACTACGAGGACCTGCGCCTGATCCAGAGCATGGTCGACCTCGCCGTCGAAAGTGCGCTCAACAAGGTCTCGGGCGTGACCGGTCACGACGAAGACCAGGGCGGACGCCTGCGCACCATCGAATTCCCGCGCATCAAGGGCGGCAAGGCCTTCGATCTCAACACCCCGTGGTTCCACGAAGTCATGGATTACATGGGCCAGAAATTCCGCCCGGCCAATTGACGGAACGGGCGAAAGCTGGCTTGCTCTTCAGTGGAGGAGTAGAAACGATGTCACTGGAACACTGGCTGGCTTTCGCCGCCCTGTCGGCGGTCTGCCTGATGTCGCCGGGCCGCGTGCCGATGCTGATCGTATCCTATGCGCTCGGCCAAGGGCGCAAATCGATGCTGGCGACGATTCCCGCGGCAATCCTCGGCTCGCTGCTGGCGATGGCCCTCGTGATCCTGTCGCTGGGCTGGCTGCAATTCGTGGCACCGGAGATCCTCGATCCGATCCGCTGGATCGGTGGCGCCTATCTCGTCTTCGCCGTCATCCGCACCTGGCGCAGGCCCGGCGGCGGCGTGCCGCTCGCCGACAACGACAACCTGCCCCAGGAAAAGCCCCTGCGAATCATGCGGTACGTCTTCGCCCAGACGGGCCTCGATCGCCGCAGCTACGCCTTTTTCGTGGCACTCATCGCACAATTCCTGGATCCGGCAGCGCCCTTGCCCGAGCAGGCGCAGGTGTTTGTCGAGACGTTTCTCGGCCTGGCGCTGGTCTCCTGGCTCGCCGCCGCGATCGGCGCGGGCCCGCTGCATCGCTTCATCCGCAGCCATTCTCCGAAGCGTTCGACCAGGCGGCGGGATCGCAATGTGCTGATTTCGTCCAGTTCCGTAACGGCCGGTTACCGCAAGATTGCCGCATGATCCAATAGTCAGCTTGCCGCAATTTGGCCCATCCATTATGACAACGGAATGTTAATGGACGGCGCTCGCTTCGCTTGCGGCTCGAGGATTGATTGGGAAGTCGGCATGATTGCAAAGAGAGACCATGGATTGCACCTCGGCCTCGCCGCCGTGCTGCTCGCGGGACTGGCCGGCTGCACGAGCAGCATGGAAGACGCCGCAAAGCAGGAACTGAAGGCAAATCCGGTCGCCGGCACCGCCGCCGGGCAGGCCCAGACCGCAGCCGCCGAGGCGGCGAGCACCCTTCCCGCCCCCGTCGATCCGGCCGCAGCGGCCGTGCCCGCGCCGATCATTCCGGGCACGGAAACACCGGCCCCCATTCCCGTCTTCAAGGCCGTAGCGCTCGCCAATCCGGGCGCCACACCGGTGGCGATCGCCATGGCGGCCGGCCAGGAAAACATCGCCATCCAGACCGCGGCCATGCCGACCTCGCCGAATATGGTGACCACGCTGCAGATGTCGACGGATACGGCCGATCCGGCCGTGCTTCCGCCGGAGGTGACCGCCCAGCAGACGATCGTGCCGGTCGCCAAGCCCGCCGGCGGTGCGCTCGCCTATGCCTCGCCCTCCGCCGCCACGTCGCTTGCCGCGCTCGACTCGCAGTTCGACGTCACGCCGCCCGGCCCCGCCCCGATGCTCGAAGCCACCAAGCCGGCCACGTCCGGCCCGACGGTGATCAACGCTTTGATCAAGAAATATGCGGCGATCTATCAGATGCCGGAATCGCTGATCCACCGCGTGGTCAACCGCGAAAGCACCTACAAGCCGACCGCCTACAACAACGGCCATTACGGCCTCATGCAGATCAAATATTCGACCGCCAAGTCGATGGGCTACGACGGCCCGGCCTCCGGCCTGTTCGATGCCGAAACCAATCTGAAATACGCGATCAAGTATCTCAAGGGCGCCTGGCTCGTCGCCGACAAGAGCCATGACGGTGCCGTCCGGCATTATTCGCGCGGCTACTACTACGACGCCAAGCGCAAGGACATGCTCTACGTCCTCCAGCCCGGTTTCATGTGATTGGCGGCTGCTGACCCTCGGCACCGCGCCAGGGTCCCGCCGCACGGGACTTCGATCCCCCACCCTCGCCCGCCAGGCTCACACGCCAGCGCCGAAGGCCACGACGGCCGACGCATGAGCCGGTCAGCGCAGCGCGTCCGAGACGGCCTTCACCAGTTTCTGCGGCCGATAGCCGAGCTTGGAGGGCGTCAGGCCCAGCCGCACGACGACAAGACGTTCCGAAGGGATGACCGCGACCACCTGCCCGTCATGGCCCTCCAGCCAGAAGGTCTCGGGCGTCAGGCCGAAGCTCTCGTCGGGTTCGTCGCCCGGCCCTACCTGCCAGGCCTGGATCTCCGTATATCGCCCGCCGGACGCGGCCGTCGGCCTATGCATCGCGGTGACGAAACCATTCGGCAACAGCCGCTCCCCGTTCCACACGCCGTCGTCGACGAGGAACTGGCCGAAGCGCGCCCAGTCGCGGGCGGTGGCGTAGAGATAGGAACTGCCGACGAAGGTTCCCGCGGCATCGGCTTCGAGCACGGCGCTCGTCATGTCGAGCGGGTCGAACAGCGCCATGCGGGGATAGGCGAGCGCCTGCGCCTGGTCGGGGAACTTGCTCATCCAGATGCGGGTGAGCAGGACGCTCGTGCCCGAGGAGTAGCCGAAGCTTTCGCCCGTCTTCGCCAGCACCGGTTTCGCGAGGCTGAAGCCCGCCATGTCCGGTTCGAGATAGAGCATGCGGGTCACGTCGGTGACGTCGCCATAGTCCTCGTTGAATTCGAGCCCGCTCTCCATCGCCAGCAGGCTGCGCAGCCGGATCGACGCGTGCGGCGCATCCGTCCAGCCCGCCAGAAGCTTGTCATCGTCGAGGGAGAGGCGTCCCTCCTCGACCAGCCGGCCGATGATCGCCGCATTGACAGTCTTTGCCATGGACCAGCCGAGCAGCGGCGTTCTGGCGGAAAAGCCCTCACCATAGGCTTCGCCGACGATCCGGCCGTCCTTGATGACGACGACTGCCCGCATGCCGGGGCCGCCAAGCGCCGGGTCGGCAAGGAGTGAAGCGATGCGGCCGTCCGTCGGGCCGGTCTGCTCGCCGGCCGGCCACGGTGTCGCCGGGTCGCCCGCAGGCCTCGGCGGCAACAACGGGGCGGCAACGGCGCGCGCCGCCTCAACGTCGCCATCGGGAACGCTGGCGCAGCCGAGGCCCTCGCGATAGACGGCGGTGCCAGCGGCAAACGCTCCGAGCATCCGCGCCGTGACCACCTTGTTCTCGGTGTCCACGGTGATGCCGATCAGTTTCAGCAGCGGATGGCCGGGCGCCTGGACGTCGAGCGCCAGCACCGCCTCCGGATCGCGCCCGGCGAGGAAGACGTTGGAGCAGATCATCTTCGCCGCATAGCCCGTGCCGACCCGAAGCAGTTCAGGCGGCGCAGCGGACAGCCAGACGATCGCGCCGCCCACCAGCAGGATCGCGGTCAGCACCGCTCCCTTCAGTACCGTCACCAACAGTTGCATGGACGTCTCCTCCGCCGATCTCCATTCATGCAAGCAGGAATTGCCGACGCGCGAAAGGCGTCAAACGCAGCTGCGCACGGCTTTTTTGCACGTGCAAGACCCGCCCGCATTCGCCAACAGGCCGCGTCATCAAACTGTAGCAGTGCGCGGCTAAACGCCATCAACGTTCAATGGATGGCTGACACAGATGACCGATGTTGCGCCCGATGCCGGCTTTCGCAAGAACCACAAGCTGAAGAGCGCCCTGCTCCAGCACAAGCCGCTGAGCCGCGACGGTCTGTCGGAGCGGCTGTTCGAATTGCTGTTCTCCGGCCTAGTCTATGCCCAGATCTGGGAAGACCCCGAGGTCGACATGGAGGCCATGGAACTCTCCGAGGGCCATTCGATCGTGACGATCGGTTCGGGTGGCTGCAACATGCTCGCCTACCTGTCGCGCCATCCTTCGCGGATCGACGTGGTCGACCTCAATCCGAACCATGTCGCGCTGAACCGGCTGAAGCTTGCCACCTTCCGCCACATGCCGGATCACGAGGCCGTGGTGCGTCAGTTCGCCGGCGAGCGCAACCGCACCAACAGCCGCAATTTCGACCGCTACGTCGCCCCCAATCTCGACGACTGGACGCGCAGCTACTGGAACCGGCGCGGCCTCGACGGCAAGCGCCGGATTGCCGCCTTCGACGGCAATTTCTGCCGCACCGGCCTGCTCGGCCGCTTCATCGGCGCCGGCCATCTGCTGGCGCGCCTGCACGGCGTGGATCTCACCGAATTCGCCCGGACGACATCGCTGCGCGAACAGCGCCAGTTCTTTGACATGCGTATCGCGCCCTTGTTCGAAAAGCCGCTGATCCGCTGGATGACCAGCCGCAAGAGCTCGCTCTTCGGCCTCGGCATTCCGCCGCAGCAATATGACGAGCTTGCCAGCCTTTCCCAAGGCGGCACGATCGCCCCGGTGCTGCGTCACCGGCTGGAGAAGCTCGCCTGCCACTTCCCGCTCAAGGACAACTATTTCGCCTGGCAGGCCTTCGCCCGCCGCTATCCGAAGCCGAACGAGGGCGCCCTGCCGACCTATCTGAGGGTAGAGAATTATCCGGCGATCCGCGCCAATACCGGGCGGGTGACGGTCCATCACGCCAACTTCACCGAGCTTCTGGCCTCGAAACCGGCCGGCAGCGTGGACCGCTACAGCCTGCTCGACGCGCAGGACTGGATGAACGACGACCAGCTCAACGCCCTGTGGAGCGAGATCACCCGCACCGCCGCCCCCGGCGCCCGCGTGATCTTCCGCACGGCCGCGGAGAAGAGCGTGCTCGACGGGCGCCTTTCCGACGCGGTGCTCAGCCAGTGGACCTACCACGCCGCCCGCTCGCAGGAACTGAACAAGCTCGACCGTTCGGCGATCTACGGCGGCTTCCACATCTACGAGAGGAAAGCCTGATGGCCGTCGAGCCGACCGCTGGCGCTAACCTCGATACCGAACACGCCGAACGCATGGACGGCATGTATCGCTACCAGCGGCACATCTACGACCTGACGCGCAAATACTACCTCTTCGGCCGTGACCGGATGATTGCCCGCCTCGACGTGCCGCGCGACGGCACGCTGCTGGAAGTCGGCTGCGGCACGGGGCGCAATCTCCTGCTCGCCCACCGCCTGCATCCGACAGCCAGACTCTACGGCCTCGACATCTCCGCCGAAATGCTCGTCTCCGCGCGGGCGAATTTTCGCGGCATTCCGGTCGTGCAGCAGTTGCAGGTGGCCGATGCCACCCGCTTCGACGCGGCCGCCTTCGGCGTGAATGGCTTCGACCGGATCATGATCTCCTATGCCCTGTCGATGATCCCGGACTGGGAGGGTGCCATCGACGCCTCGCTTGCCGCGCTCAAGCCCGGCGGATCGCTGCACGTCGTCGATTTCGGCCAGCAGGAGCGCCTGCCCGCCTGGTTCCGCAGCCTGCTGCAGGGCTGGCTTTCCCGCTTCCATGTCACGCCCCGGGCAACGCTCCGCGAGGCGATGGCGGCGAGGGCCGATGCGGTGAACGGACGGCTGGAATTCGAGGCCGTCGGCCGCGGTTATGCCTGGCATGCGGTAATTCGCACCTGAACCGCATAAGAACAGTTGAAAATAACCGATATTTAACGATGATGGAGGCAGAAAGAGGTTTGCGCCTCTTTTGTATTTGCGTGTGCGCGCGCAGCATCAGGGGCATAATCTCGAATTCGTTTCTATGGATGTTCCATGCGGTGGCTTATTCTCTCGCTCCTGCCGATCGCGCTGACCTTCAGCGGCTGCACATCCGCCAGCTATGACCTGATGGAAACCGCGTCGATCTCGACGCCGCGTTTCGGCGACAAGGACCCGCAGGATTTCGGCGACAAGACACCGAATCACCACAAGGTGCATGGCATCGACGTGTCGAAATGGAACGGCGACGTCGATTGGGTGAAGGTTCGCAAGTCCGGCGTCTCCTTCGCCTTCATCAAGGCGACCGAAGGCAAGGACAGGGTCGATGCGCGCTTCGACGAATACTGGCGCCAGGCCGCCGCCGCCGGCATTCCGCACGCGCCCTATCACTTCTACTATTTCTGCTCGACGGCCGACGAACAGGCCGACTGGTTCATCCACAACGTGCCGAAGGCCTCGATGCACCTGCCGCCGGTGCTCGACGTGGAATGGAACCCTACCTCGAAGACCTGCAACTATCGCCCGAGCGCCATGACGGTGCGCGCCGAGATGAAACGCTTCATGGACCGCATCGAGGCGCATTACGGCAAGCGGCCGATCATCTACACCTCGGTCGACTTCCACCGCGACAATCTCGAAGGCAGCTTCCAGGACTACCATTTCTGGGTTCGCGCCGTCGCCCAGCATCCGGAAGAGATTTATCCGGAGCGCCGTTGGGCCTTCTGGCAGTACACCTCGACCGGGGTGATTCCCGGAATCAAGGGCGACACCGACATCAATGTCTTCGCCGGCACCGAGAAGAACTGGAAGAACTGGGTCGCCGCCGTCTCGAAGCGCTGACGACCTTGGTTTTGCCGAGAAAAATGCCGTATCGAGCGCAGTTTTTCCGCGACGATCTCGCTTTGGTCAAAAAGTCGGCCAATATCGTTTCTGCATCGTTCCGCCCGGCCGCCGTTCGCGACCGGGCGGATTTCGTCAAGCCATTCACGGCGCCGTCACGACCGGGGTGTTCCCTTGGCCGCAGCGCCCATTCACTGCCCGAACCCGCAAGGATGATTCCATGAAGACCGCCTCCCGCCTCGCTCTTGCCCTGACCGCCCTTCTCGCCACCTCCTCGCTTGCCGCAGCCCAGCAATGCGGCGGCGATCTCGGCGCCTTCCTCGAGGGCGTGAAGGCCGAAGCGGTCGCCGCCGGCGCATCGCCCGAGGCCGCGGATGCAGCGCTTGCCGGCGCGCAGATCGACCAGAAGGTTCTGTCGCGCGACCGCTCGCAGGGTGTCTTCAAGCAGACCTTCCTCGAATTCTCCAAGCGCACCGTCAGCCAGGCGCGCCTCGACATCGGCCGCCAGAAGATGCAGCAATATGCCGAAGTCTTCGGCCGCGCCGAGCAGGAATACGGCGTGCCGGCCGGCGTGATCGCCGCCTTCTGGGCCATGGAAACCGATTTCGGCGCCGTGCAGGGCGATTTCAACACGCGCAACGCGCTCGTCACGCTCGCCCATGACTGCCGTCGCCCGGAACTCTTCCGCCCGCAGTTGCTCAACCTCATCACCATGGTCCAGC
>JAHRYZ010000136.1 GCA_020621905.1 Rhizobium sp. | reverse complement strand
GAGGGCCAGCTACGGCCACATTTGCGCCCCTTCGCGCTTCTTTAATGCTTTCGCGGTTTCTTGTTGGAAATCGAACGAGGAGAAGGAGCGGATGATGCGGAAAAGGGTGAAGGGCCTAGCCCTGGTGCTGGTGGCAATTCTCGCCGGAGCGGCGGAGCCTGTCCTCTTCGGCGCGGCGGTTGCGCTGGCCGACAGCGACGACGTGATCGTCGAAAGCCATTCGAACCGCAATCCGCCGCCGCCCGGTGTCAGGCCGCAGCGCTTCTTCTGCGTCATCCAGCCGCCCGACAGCGCAGAGACTTCGATGATGTATTCCTGCCCGGCCAATCCGGGACGGGTCGGCGGCCGTTGCCGTTGTTCGGGCATGGTCGGCAGCGGCACGCTCTACGCGCGCTGATCTCTGGGATCGGCGATGGATCTATCTCGGTAACATCACGAACCGGGTCCGCTAGGATGCGGCGACCGGGTATGACCGGTCACTTCGCCGTCAAACGGACAAGACCTGGGAGACGCTCCGAACCGTCCGCTCAGCGCAGGACGAAGTCGCGCAGCCCTCGGCCTCCGGACGGGTCGGTCTGATACCGGCAGATAATGTGGAGATGGGCATGGAAAATGTGCTGGCCGGCGGCCGCGCCAACGTTCCATCCAACTGTGAAACCTTCCGGCTGGAATTCGGCCAGATATCGCTTGGCTTCATCGAGCATCTCTCCGAAGTCTGCCCACTCCTCAGCGCTGAAGTCGAAGGGCGCTTCAACGTGCCGGAAGGGAATGATCATCGCCGAGGGATTTGGCGGATTGGGCTTCGCCACCACAAAGTGGGAGCGGTTCTTCGCTATCGGTTCGTCACCTGATGTCCCATCCGGTTTACACCATCGACAGTCCGGTTTGCTGGTCACCATTGCCTTCTATCCATGCCGAAATATCTGTGCATACATATCGGTCATGCGTGACGCTGCCAACATATCGACTGTCAGAAGCCGTCCGGCCGCGTTCGGCGCGGGAGCCCTCATTGGTGCCCTCGGAGGCTTGATCGGCCTTGGAGGCGCGGAGTTTCGCCTGCCGCTGCTGATCGGTGTCTTCAACTTCGCGGCTCTGGAAGCGGTCATCCTGAACAAGGCGATGAGCCTCGTGGTGGTCGCGACCGCCCTGCCATTTCGCGCGGGAACCGTGTCCTTCGGCACGATTGCCGACAATTGGGCAATCGTCGTCAACCTGCTTGCCGGCAGCCTGCTCGGTGCGTGGTTCGGAGCCGGCTGGGCGATACGTCTCAAGTCCGAGACACTCTACAAGGTCATCGCGGCCATGCTCGTTGCGATCGCTGTCGTGCTGGTTCTCGGGCATGACGCAACGGCCGGACATGCCGTGTTGACGGGGTTGGCGCAACTCGTCGCGGGCGTGGCGGCGGGCTTCATCATCGGGATCGTCGCCGCGCTGCTCGGCGTGGCGGGCGGCGAATTGCTGATCCCGACCCTGGTCTTGTTGTTTGGTGCGGATATCAAGCTCGCGGGAAGCCTGTCCCTTACCGTCAGCCTGCCGACGATGCTCGTCGGCTTCATGCGTTACAGCCGCGATCAGAGCTTTTCGGTGCTGGGTCGCAACAAGGCTTTTCTTCTCGTCATGGCGGCAGGGTCGATCGTCGGAACCTTTGTCGGCGGCTTGCTGCTGGGGCTTGTTCCGAACGCCGTCCTTCTGCCGGCGCTCGCCATGATCCTGCTGATCTCGGCCGTGAAAGTCTGGCGGCATAGCTGAGAACGACGGTTGCAGAACAGGCCGCAATCACGGGGAATGTCGGCCCCCTCAGCCCTTGACGAGTGTTGCCACCACTTCAACATGCGACGTCCAGAGGAACTGGTCGATCGGCGTCACGGAGGTGACACGGTAGCCGGCGCCGGTCAGGATCGACAGGTCGCGGGCCAGCGTCAGCGGATTGCAGCTGACCGCGACGATCTTCTTCACCGCCGAGCGGGCCAGTTCCTTGCATTGATCTTCGGCGCCTGCCCGCGGCGGGTCGAAGACGACGGCATCGAAGGTCTTCAGTTCCGATACCATCAGCGGACGGCGGAAGAGGTCCCGCCGCTCGATGGAGACGGGCTTCAGCCCCTGCGCATTGCGTGCGGCGTGGTCGAGCGCCTTGATCGCCTTTTCGTCACTCTCGACCGCGTGCACCTGGGCGATGCGTGCGAGCCTGAGTGCAAACGTACCGACCCCGGCGAACAGGTCGGCGGCACGCTTGACCTTGCCGATATGTTCGAGCGTCAGGCGGACCATGGCCTCTTCCGCGGCAACCGTTGCCTGGGCGAACGCTCCGGGCGGCGGTGCGAGATTGACGCCGGACATGTCGATCAGCGGCCGGCGCTGTTCGATGACGATCTCGCCGTTGACCGAGACGCGGGCAATGCTGCGCATGGCCAGCACGGTTTCGGTGACCGCGCGGCGTTCCTTGTCGGCCAGCGTCTTGATGCCGTCGATCGCCACGTCGAGGCCGGACAGCGTCTCCATCACCGTCATGCGGAACGGTTCCGCCGTGGTGGCCGCCGCGCCGCCGATCTTCTTCAGGGCATCGAGACCGGCCAGAATGCCCGGCGCGGCGATCGGACATTCCTCGATGGCGACGATGTGGTGGCTCGGCTGGTTGTAGCCGATCAGCACGTCCTTCTCGGTGCGTCGGGCGGCAAACACCACCCGCCGGCGCTCGCCGGGCTTAGCTTCGACCAGTTCGCCGACAGCATTGTCGATGCCCTTCGATTTCAGCGCCGCGACGACCAGCGACCGCTTGAAGGCGTTGTAGGCGGGTTTCGCCATGTGCTGCAGCGAACAGCCGCCGCAGCTGCCGCCCTTGCCGTCCGGGCCGAAATGCCGGCAGGCGGGGGCAATGCGGTCCGGCGAGGTCTCGCCATAGGACATGATCGTGCCGTGGTTCTTTACCCGCGCGATGGCGAGCGTTTCGCCGGGCAGGGAGAAGGGCACGTAGACCGGGCCGTTCGAGGCGTGGAAGATGCCGTCGCCCTGGGCGCCGAGCATGTCGATGGTGACGGTTTCCGTGCTCATTCGCTGTCCTCGGACTTCTTGCCGGCCAACAGGAATTCCTCGTTTCCGTCGCCGCCGGCAATCGGCGAGGGGATGAGCCCGAGGCTTTCCCAGCCCATATCCTCGACCAGCCAGCGTTCCAGTTCGGCGGCGACGAGGGGTGCGGTTTCCGGCTCCTTCAGCAGCCCCGCCTTGCTGATCGCATCGCGTCCCGCCTCGAACTGCGGCTTGACCAGCAGCAGGCAGTGGCTGCCCGGTTCCGCCATGTCGAGGGCAGGGGCCAGCGCCAGTTTCAGGGAGATGAAGGACACGTCGGAGACGATGAAATCGATCGGCCGGTCGCCGATGTCTTCGGGTTCGAGGTAGCGGGCGTTCAGCCCCTCGATATTGGTGACGCGCGGATCGTCGGCAAGCCGCGGATGGAACTGGCCATGGCCGACATCGATCGAGGTGACGTGCGCAGCGCCGCGCTTCAACAGCACTTCGGTGAAGCCGCCGGTCGACGCGCCGACGTCGAGACAGTCGTGGCCTTCGGGGTTAAGCCCGAAATGGTCGAGCCCCGCCACGAGCTTCAAGGCCGCGCGCGAGACATAGTCCTGCGCCGGATCGTCGATGGTGAACTCGTGTTCGGCGGAAAAGACGAGGCTCGGCTTGGTGACGACCTTGCCGTCGACCTTGACGGTGCCGCGCTGGATCGCGTCGCGCGCGCGCGAGCGGCTGGCGAAAAGGTCGAGGGCGACCAGGAGCTGGTCGAGACGCTGGGGTTCGGGATGTGATGACATCGCTTGTCAAGGGCCGTCCCGGCGTGCAAGTGCAAGCCTTTTGTGGGCGAATGGCCGGGAGAGCCTGGCTGGTCGCCATTTCGGCGATTCCAATGCCCGTTGCGACATGGCGCCGAACCGGTCGCCGCGACGCGGCCGACCCGCCCAGATCAGGTCGTTTCTGCCGATTGACTTGCCGTGGCTTTGCCGCCTAACTGCGGCAAAGGCCGCTTCGGCCGTTCGTTACATCGGGGAGAGCGCGATGAAGAAAACGATGCTGGGGGGGCTTGCCGCCCTGACGATGACGGCGTCGGCGATGGCCAATGACACCTCCGCCGTGCTCGAGGCCGGCGGACTGGTCTACACCCGGCAGGATTCGGTCGACATGCTGAGCGAGGACCTGTTCATCTCCCAGGAGGAGATCACGGTCGACTACGTCTTCAAGAACCAGGCCGAAACCGATCTCGAGACCGTCGTCGCCTTTCCGATGCCGGCGATCGGCGGTTTCCTGGAGTTCAATGCGGCCCTCGACGACTACGAGCACGACAACTTCATGGGTTTCACCGTCTCGCAGGATGGCAGGGAGATCGAGCCCCAATTGCAGCAGCGGGTCACCGTCAACGGCATCGACATGACCGACGAGGTGAAGAGCAGGGGCGTCTCGCTCCTTCCGCTCAGCGAAACGACCCGCGCGGCGATCGCCAAGCTGCCGGAAGACGTGCTGAAGGACTGGGAAACGCGCGGCCTCATCCTCAACACCGCCTATGATCCGGAAAAGCCGGTGGCGCCGGACTATTACCCGCTGTGGAAGCTGGAAACCGTCTACTGGTGGCGCACCACTTTCCCGGCAGGCAAGGAAGTCAAGGTTCACCACAGCTACAAGCCGAGCGTCGGCGGAACGGTGGCGATGACCTTCGTGCGCGACGGCGCACCGACCCCGGAACTGGAGGAATACCGCGAGCGCTATTGCGTCGACGATGCCTTGCTCAAGACGGCGATCAAGCTCGAGAAGCAGCAGAACTACGATGCCGGCATCTATTTCTACGAAAAGTGGATGTCCTACATCCTGACCACCGGCGCCAACTGGGCCGGTCCGATCGGCAAGTTCAAGCTGACCGTCGACAAGGGCGACACCAAGAACTACGTCAGTTTCTGCGGCCAGAACGTCCGCAAGGTCGGGCCGACGTCCTTCGAAATGACTGCCACCGACTTCTATCCGGAGAAGGACCTTCACATCCTCCTGGTGGTTCCGAGCCAGTAAACGCCGGAATGTAAGATTTCGCGCTGCGGTATAACGGATTTCTAATAGGATTTGTGCACGTTCGGTACGATTGTACGAACTCCGCGACCAAGGGTGCACCATGACGGCGGCGCTGCGGAAGGACGCAATCATGCGTCAGTCCCCGCGTGCCCGCATGCTCGACCACGAGTCCGTCTGGACGAGCGTCCGCGAGAGAGTAATCCCGCATGTCCCTCAAGAACATTTCCCTGAACAAGAAGCTGATCCTCACCTTCCTCGGCATCATGGCCAGCTGCTTTCTCGCGACGGCGATTGTTTTCGTCGAGGCCTATCGCGCCAAGCTTGCTTCGGTTGAGCAGCAGCGCTCCGAAGAGATCCTCTCCCTCTCCGATCGCGCGCTGGAATCGATGCTCGAACAGGCGGTGAACCAGCGTGGTTTCCTGCTGTTCCGCAGCGAAAGCACCTACAAGGACGTCTTTGCCCACCGCGAAAAGATGCTCGGTTATATCGAGGAGGCCAAGAAGGCCGCCGCGGGCGATGCCGCGATCGTCGCCTCGCTCGACGCGATGAAGGCCGCCGCCGACGTCTTCCACACCCAGTTGACAGAGCCGCAGCTTGCCGCCCGCAAGAACACCGAGGCTCCGATTGCCGAGATCATCGAGATCGGCCGCAACGCTTCCAAGGGGCAGCTCGACGCCTTCCGCGAGGAAGCGACCAAGATCAAGGACCAACTCGCCGCCATGTCGGCCAAGAACCAGGCAGCGCTGGCCAGTGCCCATCTCACGCTTGAACTCGCCCTCCTGATCGGCGGCTCGATCGCCGGGCTGGTCGCGGTCGCTTTGATCTGGGTCCTGTCGCGCTCCATCGTCACGCCGATCGTCGGCATGACGGGCGCCATGGCACGGCTGGCCAACGGGGATCATAACGTCGACGTGCCTGCCCTCGACCGTGAGGACGAAGTCGGCCAGATGGCCAAGGCCGTTGTCGTGTTCAAGAATGCCGCTATCGAAAAGCAGCGGCTTGCCGGCGAGACGGAAGCCATGCGCACCAGCGCCGAGCAGGAGCGCCGCCGCGCCGAGGCCGACAAGGCCCGCGAGGCCGAAGAGATCGCCTTTGCCGTCAACCAGCTGGCGACCGGTCTGTCGGCGCTCGCCGACGGCAATGTCGCTTACCGCATCGACACGACCTTTGCCGAGCGCCTCGACGCGCTCAGGCTGAACTTCAACGCCTCGCTGGAGAAACTCCAGGACGCGCTTCGTTCGGTCGGCGCCAATGCCGCGGCGATCAATGCCGGAGCCTCTGAAATCCGCGCCTCGGCCGACGATCTCGCCCGCCGCACCGAACAGCAGGCAGCCTCCGTCGAGGAAACGGCTGCCGCGCTCGAACAGGTGACGACGACGGTCAAGGACACCGCGCGCCGCGCCGAGGATGTCGGCCAACTGGTCGCCAGCACCCGCACCGGCGCCGAGCGCTCCGGCCAGGTGGTCCGCAATGCCGTCACCGCCATGACCCAGATCGAGAAGTCGTCCGGCGAGATCGGCAATATCATCGGCGTCATCGAGGACATCGCCTTCCAGACCAATCTTCTGGCCTTGAATGCCGGTGTCGAGGCGGCCCGTGCCGGCGAGGCAGGCAAGGGCTTCGCCGTCGTCGCCCAGGAAGTGCGCGAACTGGCGCAACGCTCGGCCAATGCCGCGAAAGAGATCAAGGCGCTCATCTCGACCTCGTCGACCCAGGTCGGCAATGGCGTGGCGCTGGTCGGCGAGACCGGCTCGGAGCTGGAGAAGATCGTCTCTGCAGTTGAGGAAATCAGCGCCCATGTCTCGGCGATCGTCACCGCCAGCCGCGAGCAGTCGACCGGCCTGCAGGAGATCAATACCGCAGTCAACACCATGGACCAGGGCACGCAGCAGAACGCCGCCATGGTGGAAGAGCAGACGGCGGCCAGCCATGCGCTGGCAACCGAAGCCGCATCGCTGAACGCGCTTCTGGCCCAGTTCCAGCTCGGCCGGGCTCACGCAGCAGCGGCTCCTGTTCGCACGACCCGCGCCGCTCCGCTTTCCGCAGCCGATCGCAACGCCAAACCTGCCGCCTCGCCGGCCCGCGCGCTTGCCGGCCGCATCACCCAGGCTTTCGCCGGGGGCAACACGGCTGCCAAGCAGGAATGGTCTGAATTCTGACCGCCATCCGCGGATAAGGAACAACATGAAAACACCCGGCTCTCTTGCGAGGGCCGGGTGTTTTTTAACTTCGGAACCTGCGTCCCGAGGCTTAGAGCCAGCGGCGCGACGAATAGGTCGGCGCCTGCGACGAGGTCGCGAGGAAATAGCCGATCACGCCGCCGACGAGACCGGCCGTGAGCAGCGCGGTGGAGGTGCCCGTCGGGTGTTCGCGCGCCACCGAACCGATGCTGACGGCCTCGTCCTTGGCATAGCTCGCAACGTCCTGGACCTTGCGACCGGCGCCGTTCAGCAGTGTCGCAGCGCGGCCGCGCGCCTCACCGGCAACCTTTTCGCCTTCTTCCGAAAGCAGGTCCTTGAAGTGCATGACCTGGGCCTGGAGGCTGCGCAGTTCGTTCATCATGTCGCTGTTGTTGCTGGCCATGGGTGATCCTTTCCTGTTGAGGGCTTTGTTCCCAGGGGAAACGCGGCGCCGAGGGTAAGGTTCCTTTGCTCGGTGCGAAGGCGTATCGCGCCTCAGGCGGGTAGCGTCGCCACCCGCTCGACGGCGGTGAAGACCGGCGGCGCCAGCGCCCCGCCGGAGGCCATGGTCCCGGGAACCTCCGGATCGGCGCGGAAGGCGACAAAGGCCGCCTCGCTCGGCCAGTCGATCAGCACGAAGACACGACCGGGCTCGGCCGTGGCAAGCACGCTTGCACCCAGGCTGCCGTGTCTGGCACGCATTTTCGCGCCCGCGGTGGCGAAGACGGATATGAAACGGGCGAGATCCTCGATCGGTACCTCTGCGAGTGTGGTGTACATGTCGTTTCTCCTCACAGCGGCGCGCGGGTGATCGCCGAGAGGTCGGCATTGACGGCGAAGGACCGCGCGATGATGCCCCTCACGCCAAAGCCTTCCAGCCTTGCCTTGTGCTTGTCCGCATAGCGGGCGGCCGAGGCCGGATCGGCGAACAGGTAGATGCCGCCGGCGCGGCGCTCGGCCTCGTTCTCGGTCCAGATCTTCCAGATCAATCCGTCCTCGGCGGCTATGTCGTGAGCCAGACCCGAAAGGGCGGCGGTCATCTCGGCGCCGAAGGGCCCGTCGAAAGGAAAATCGAATTGCAGCAACGTCGTCATTCTGTCATCCGCGAAAAGTTCTGATGGAATGGCGCGGTTGTATCGGAGCGCATCCTGCGGCAGAAGCGTGCGGCGGTAAACGGACCCGTACTGCAGTGAACGGTGGAGGGAGCATGGACCACACTGGAGAGCATGTGGGTCTTCGTGTGGTCGTTGAGCTTGGCAGTTTGCGGCGGCGGCGCGGGGTTTTGACTGTCGCCCCGCCGGTCAGCAAGCATATCGGCCATCTGGAGAAGCGGACCGCACGGCTGTTGAACCGCACGACGCGGCAGGTGCGGCCGACCGAGACCGAGCCACGTACTGGATCAATGCTGCGCCATCCTGCGCAGTGTCGATGCGGCCGAGGCAGAGGCGGGCGCCGACACGAGCACGCCGCGCGGCACGCTGAGGATCACTGCGCCGACCGAGTTCGGCAACCTGCATCTGCCGCCGGTGATCGCGGCCTTTCTCGATCGGCTCCCGGCGATCGACATCGCGCTCGATCTCACCAATCGCAGCGTCGACATCGTCCAGGAGGGCTATGATCTGGCGATCCGTATCGCCCGTGATCTCGACACCAGCCTCGTCGGTCGGCGCATCGCGCTGTCGCGCTTCCATGTCGTCGCGAGCCCGGCCTATCTTGCGCGGGAGGGGCGCCCGATGGAGCCGGCGGAACTGGCGCGCCGGCAATGCCTGACCTTTGCCGTTCCACAGCCCTTGACCACCTGGACCTTCAGTCATGGCGGCGAGACGCGGCAGGTGAAGATCACGCCGCGCATGTTGTCCACCAGCGCCGAGGCCCTGCTCCAGACTGCGCGCGCGGGCGTCGGCATCGGACTGCTGCCGACCTTCGTCTGCGGCGAGATGCTTACGCGCGGTGAACTCGTGTCGCTCTTCCCGGATTGCGAATGTGGGGTGCTGGGGATATATATCCTGTTTCCCCATCGCACCCTGCTGCCGGCGCGCGTGCGCCTGTTCATCGATTTCCTCGTGGAGGCGATCGGTGGCGGTGCGGACCGGGATCCGTGGGAATTCAGGCCGGAGAACTGACAAGGAGAAGGCAGGGCGCGCCGGCAGGCACGCCTAGACGCTTCCTAAGCCGTCAATACCAGCGGCGGTGCGGATGATGTGGGGCCTGCGAGGCGCCGATGAGGTAGCCGACGAGGCCGCCGATCAGCCCGGCGGTCAAGAGGGCCGTCGAGGTCGCGGCCGGATGCTCCCGCACGATGCCGGCGACGCTTTCCGCTTCCGACCTGGCATAGTCGACGACCTCCTCGGCGGTGCGTGACGCATCGCGCATCGCGGCGGATGTGCGCTTGCGAAGTCGGGAAGCCGCAGCGTCCCCCTGTTCCGCCAGGCTTTCCGTCAGCGCGGCCACCTGTGCCTGAAGCTCGCGCAGTTGTGTCTGTAGGGAATTGTCGGCCATGGATGGCTCCTTCTGGTCTGGTGAAATCCGAACCGTTCTGCAACCCCGACTGTTTCACCCAACAGCCGCCCAAGCAAGGGGCTTCGTACCAAAGGAAAACCCGGCGCCTTTCGGCACCGGGTTTCTCGCATAGTCGAGATCGGACGAAGCTTACTTCGATGCGGCTTCGTACATTTCCAGGACGTAGTCCCAGTTGATCAGGCTGTCGACGAAGGCTTCGAGGTACTTCGGGCGGGCATTGCGGTAGTCGATGTAGTAGGAGTGTTCCCACACGTCGACGCCGAGGATCGGCGAGGCGCCGTGGACCAGCGGGTTTTCGCCGTTCGGGGTCTTGGAGATGGCGAGCTTGCCGTCCTTGACCGAGAGCCAGGCCCAGCCGGAGCCGAACTGGGTGGTGCCGGCCGCGAGGAAGTCGGCCTTGAACTTGTCGTAGCCGCCGAGGTCCGAAGCGATCGCTGCGTCGAGCTTGCCCGGAAGCTGGGTACCGCCGCCGTCCTTCTTCATCCACTTCCAGAAATGGATGTGGTTGTAGTGCTGGGCGGCGTTGTTGAAGAGGCCCTGATTGGTGCCGAACGACTTCTTGACGACGTCCTCGACCGAGAGATCACCCATGCCGGCTTCGGCCGCAAGCTTGTTGCCGTTGTCGACATAGGCCTTGTGGTGCTTGTCGTGGTGGTATTCGAGCGTCTCGGCCGACATGTACGGGTTGAGTGAGTCGTAGGCGTAGGGGAGTTCGGGCAATTCGAAAGCCATGGCAAAATCTCCTTTTGGCAACTGAATGCGGAAATCGATGAGCGGGAACATAGGAGCGTAACCCCGGCGAGGCAACCTGCGAAAGATCAAAATCGTCCCGCGCAGGGGAAGATTTATCTCCGCCGGTGGGCTAGAAATCCTTGTGTTTTCTATGGTCGCCGAATTGGCGCCCTCCGATCGAAAAGGATGCTTCCATGCCGCGTCTCGCTCCAGCCTTCGCCCTGCTCCTCGCCGCCGCCGGTCCGGCCTTCGCCTCCTCCGACGATGCCTGGCAGGAATTCGCCGAGGAGGTCGGCAAGAAGTGCCTCGAAGCGGCAGCACCGATGCTGGAGGGCGCGCGCGTCGCGGTCGACCCGTTCGGCAGCGAGCGCTTCGGCCTCGCCGTCTTGTCGGGCAAGGCGAAGGGCGCGGATGCGACCGTGTCCTATGTCTGCGTGATGG
>JAHRYZ010000135.1 GCA_020621905.1 Rhizobium sp. | reverse complement strand
TCGTATCGGCGATCAGGAGTTCTGCGTGAACATCATGTCGGTGCGCGAGATCCGTGGCTGGACTCCCGCGACGCCGCTGCCGCATTCGCCACCCTACGTCCTGGGCGTCATCAACCTGCGCGGCGTCGTGCTGCCGATCGTCAACCTCTCGATCCGTCTCGGCATGAAGCCGGTCGAACCGGAAGCGCGGCATGTCATCATCGTCGCTCAGGTCGGCGCGAAGGTCGTGGGCCTGCTGGTCGAGGCCGTCTCCGACATCCTGACCGTGAGCGACGACAACATACAGCCGACGCCGGAGGTGACCTCCGACCTCGAGAAGCAATATGCCCGCGGCATTCTCGCGATCGACAAGCGGATGATCTGCCTCATCGAGCTTGGTGCACTGTTCCCTGACGCCGAAAGCGAGGCCGCATGACGCTTGCCATCAATACATCTTCCCGCCATTCGGACGACGAGGTCCTGGCCAGCGGCGAGTATCCGCTGTCGCGCCGGGATCTCAACGAGATCGCGGCGATGATCTATTCGGATGCCGGGATCGCGCTGAATGAATCCAAGGCCTCGCTGGTGTATTCGCGTCTGTCGAAGCACATCCGCAATCTGGGTCTGTCGGGATTTCGCGCCTATTGCAGCCTGGTCGCCTCGCCCGAGGGGGCCCAGGAGCGGCGCGAAATGCTGTCGCACCTGACCACCAACTTCACCCGCTTCTTCCGCGAGAACCATCATTTCGAACATCTGCGTGACGAGGTCCTGCCGGGCCTGATCGCCCGCGCCAAGGCGGGCGGCCGGGTCCGCATCTGGTCGGCTGCGAGTTCGGACGGGCAGGAGCCCTATTCGATCGCGCTCACGGTGTTCCAGGCTTTCCCGAACGTGCTCGACTACGACTTCAAGATCCTCGCGACCGACATCGATCCGAAGATCCTGGCGATCGCCCGTCAGGGCGCCTATGACGAGCAGGCTCTGGAAACCGTCTCGCCGGCCATGCGCAAGCAGTGGTTCAAGGAAGTCGAAATCGGCGGGCGCCGCAAGTTCCAGGTGGACGACCGCCTGAAGCGGCTGATCACCTACAACGAACTGAACCTGATGGCCCAGTGGCCTTTCAAGGGCAAGTTCGACGTCATCTTCTGCCGCAACGTCGTGATCTATTTCGACGAGCCGACGCAGCAGCGTATCTGGGCGCGCTTTGCCGGTTTGCTGCCGGAAGGCGGCTACCTGTACATCGGCCATTCCGAACGCGTTTCGGGCGATGCGAAGAACCATTTCGACAATATCGGTATCACGACCTACCGCTATACCGGCAAATATGTGGGGGCGCGCGCATGAGCGGTCCAGCCCGCGTCCTCGTCGTCGATGACAGCGCAACCATGCGCGGCCTCATTACGGCCGTGCTCAACGCCGATCCGGAAGTCAACGTCGTCGGTCAGGCCGGCGATGCGATGGAGGCCCGCGCCGCCATCAAACAGCTCAATCCCGATGTTGTGACCCTCGACATCGAGATGCCTAACATGAACGGCCTGGAATTCCTCGACAAGATCATGAAGCTGAGGCCGATGCCGGTGATCATGGTGTCGACCATGACGCATCGCGGCGCCGAGGCAACGCTGGCGGCGCTGGAGATCGGCGCTTTCGATTGCGTCGGCAAGCCGGTTCCGGGCGATTCCCGTCCGTTCGGCGATCTCGCCGAGAAGGTCAAGGCGGCCGCGCGCTCGCAACACCGCTATCAGGCGGCGGCGAAGGCCGCCCCGGCGGCCCCGGCGCCTGCGAACGACTTCAGGGTCGGCCGCAAGATCGTCGCCATCGGTTCGTCCACCGGCGGCGTGGAGGCGCTGATCACGGTCCTGCAGAAATTCCCGCGCAATTGCCCGCCGACGGTAATTACGCAGCACATGCCGCCGACGTTTACCAAAAGTTTCGCAGAACGGCTTAATCGTCTCTGCGCCCCGGTCGTGGAGGAAGCGACCGACGGAGCCAGACTTGAGATTGGCAAGATCTATCTCGCCCCAGGCGGCGACCGCCATTTGCAGGTGGTCAACGCCTCCGCACCGAGCTGCCGGCTGGTCGATCGACCGCCGGTGAACGGGCACCGTCCTTCGGTGGACGTCCTGTTCGATTCGGTCGCGGAGCTGGCGGGTCGAAATGCTGTGGGGGTCATCCTGACCGGCATGGGCCGCGACGGGGCTTCCGGACTGCTGAAGATGCGCCACGCCGGTGCGCGCACCCTCGGTCAGAACGAGAAGACCTGCGTTGTCTATGGGATGCCCCGCGTCGCCCATGAACTAGGCGCCGTCGAGCAGCAATTGCCGCTTGGTTCCATTGGGGAGGAAATCCTCAAACTTACTGCCGCCCGAAAAGAAGGTATCGATTAAATGTCTCTAGCCGAAAAAATCAAAGTTCTGATCGTCGACGATCAGGTGACGAGCCGCCTGCTGTTGAGTGACGCCTTGACCCAGCTCGGCTTCAAGCAGATCACCGCCGCCGGTGATGGCGAGCAGGGGATGAAGATCATGGAGCAGCAGCCCCATCATCTGGTCATTTCCGACTTCAACATGCCGAAGATGGACGGTCTGGTCTTCCTGCAGCACGTCCGTACCAACCCGAACACCAAGAAGGCCGCCTTCATCATTCTGACGGCCCAGGGTGACCGGGCGCTGGTGCAGAAGGCAGCCCAGCTCGGCGCGAACAACGTTCTCGCCAAGCCGTTCACGATCGAAAAGATGAAGGCCGCCATCGAGGCGGTATTCGGAGCGCTGAAATGACAGAGGACAGTGCAGTCAGGCGCGTGCATATTATCCAGGGTGAGTTCAAGGTCCTCAGCGATCCGAACGCGGTGTTGTCCACCATCCTGGGCTCGTGCGTGGCTGCCTGTTTGCGGGACCCGATAGCGGGTGTCGGCGGGATGAACCACTTCCTGCTGCCCGGCTCGGCCAACCCTGGATCCGGGGGCGGGGATGCCACCCGCTACGGGGTCCATCTGATGGAACTCCTGATCAACGGTCTGCTCAAACAGGGTGCCCGGCGCGAACGGCTCGAGGCCAAAGTGTTCGGCGGCGCCAAGACGATCGCCACGTTCTCGAATGTGGGCGAACAGAATGCCGCCTTTGCCATGCAGTTCCTGCGCGACGAAGGCATCAAGGTGGTCGGCTCGTCGACGGGCGGAGAGCATGGCCGCAAACTGGAATTCTGGCCGGTCAGCGGTCGGGCAAGGCAATATCCGCTGACGGGTGCGGAGACCCAGAAGACCGTGGCGCTCGAACAGCGTCCCGTGCCGGTGTCGAAGCCCGTCGAGAGTTCAATCGAATTTTTCTAAGTATCGGAATCCGGATGCCAAAAGAGAACAAAGCGGAGAAGGCTATCGTGGAAGAGGCATTGCCGGAAATCATGATGCGGGTCGTGTCGGAATTGCACGATGTCGCCTATCTGATCGAGCGCATCGAGCCTCAACTCCTCGAGCTTGGTGGTACCAACGTTCTGGAGCATCCGGACAGCATCAAGGTGCTGCAAGGCATCGACCTTGCGGTGCAGAAGGCGCGCGGCCTGGCCGAATTCATCGACACCATCACCGGCTCGATCCCGTCGGACTGGATGGTCGACATGAGCACGGCCCTCAGCCTGGTGAAACTTGCCGAAATGCAGAAGGCGCTCGGCGCCGGTCTGCGCCACGGACACTCCCAGCCGCTCAGCAAGGCGGCGGGCGACTTCGACTTCTTCTGACCGCCGGGCGCCGGCGCCTACGATTCCCAGGGGTTCGGGACGATTTGCCGCAATGACGACGGCATTTCGCCCTCCACGAAACGTTCGCACAAGTTTCGATTTCTAATGTCTCGCCAAGGGCAAATGCCCCAAGACCCTTCTTGTTGATGGTGCGAGACAGAATGAATCTGTTAAATCAATTACTTCAAGTCTTTAAGAACTTGGCGTCGCTGGGCCAGACCCGGCTCCTGGCAATGGCCGGTGTCGCCGTCGTTTCTTTCGCGCTCGTCATCGCCGCTGCGATTTTCGTCAACAAGCCCGCCTACGAAACCCTCTATGTCGGTCTCGAGACGACCGATCTCAACCAGGTTAGCATCGCCCTTGCCGAGGCCGGCATCGATTTTGAGGTCGGCACCGACGGCAAGAGCGTCCAGGTTCCCGTCGGCATGACCGGCAAGGCCCGCCTGCTGCTCGCCGAGCGCGGCCTGCCGAACAGCGCCAATGCCGGCTACGAACTGTTCGACAATGTCGGTTCGCTGGGCCTCACCTCGTTCATGCAGGAAGTCACCCGGGTCCGCGCCCTCGAAGGCGAAGTCGCCCGCACCATCCAGCAGATCAGCGGCATTGCCGCCGCCCGCGTTCACATCGTCATGCCCGACGTCGGCAATTTCCGCCGCGGCGACCAGAAGCCGACCGCGTCCGTCATGGTCCGCGCCTCGACCGAAACCGGCCGCAAGGCGGCCGCGTCGATCCGCCACCTGGTTGCCTCCTCCGTCCCGGGCCTGGACGTCGAGGACGTGACGATTCTCGATTCGACCGGCCAGCTCCTCGCCTCGGGCGACGAAAGCGGTGGCGCCGCCAACCGTTCGCTCGGCGTGGTGCAGTCGGTGCAGCAGGAGATCGAATCCAATATCGACAAGGCGCTTGCGCCTTTCCTTGGCATGGACAACTTCCGCTCGTCGGTCACGGCCCAGTTGAACACCGACACGCAGCAGATCCAGGAAACCATCTACGATCCGGAATCGCGCGTCGAGCGCTCGGTGCGCGTCACCAAGGAAAACCAGAAGTCGCAGAGCAAGCAGGCCGATTCGGCGGCGACGGTCGAACAGAACATTCCGCAGGGCGACGTCCAGGGCGCGACCGGTGGTCCGCAGTCTTCCGACGAGCAGGACAAGAAGGAGGAGCAGACCAACTACGAGATCAACAGCAAGACGGTTGCGACTGTGAAGAACAGCTACACCGTCGAGAAGATCTCCGTCGCCGTCGTCGTCAACAAGGGCCGCATCGCCACCATGGTCGGCGAGCCGGCCGACCAGGCCAAGATCGACGCCTATCTGGCCGAGATGCAGAAGATCGTCTCGACCGCCGCCGGCCTCGATACCGCCCGCGGCGACCTGGTCACCCTGACCGCCATGGACTTCCTCGAGAACCAGCTGCTGCAGGAGTCGGCCTCCGGCCCCAGCCTGATGGAAACGCTGAACCGCAATCTCGGCGGCATCATCAACTCGCTCGCCTTCGTCGCCGTGTCCTTCCTGATCGTCTGGATGGGTATCCGTCCGATGGTCCGTGCCGCAGGTGGCGCGTCCGCAACGGCGATTGCCGGCGGCGTCGAAGAGGTTGCCGGCCTGGAACTGCCGGACTTCTCGCCGGCCCTCGGCGGCGCATCGGGCGGCAGCTCGCTGATGGAAGGTTTCGGCGCCGACTTCGGCTTCGACAGCACCGACGACCTGTTGACCATGGACGACGATGCCAATGGCGGCTTCAATCGCCGGGTCAAGGAAGGGCCGGAACGCCGGTTGTCGCGGATGGTGGAAATCTCGGAAGAGCGTGCCGCCAAGATCCTCCGCAAGTGGGCCATCGACAAGGCGGCCTGAGAAAGATCCGAGACATGAAAAGACCGCGTCGGTTCCCCCCGGCGCGGTTTTGCTTTGCGCGTCGCTCGACGCCCCGTCCGGCTAAGGCGATGGCGCGCATGGAGCGCCGGTTGGTCGGACTGATCGCGCTATCGCGGCCCTTTGCCATAAGACTGCCGAATTCGACAAGTTTGGGGTGCAACGATTCGAGGCTGTGATCTTTGGCTCTTTATCTTCTACTATGACTGTGATTCGTTAGCTGACAAGAACGAGCGAAGCGGCGTTCGGAGGACCGCGGTATTCCGGGTGTATGTCGCGAACCACGCGATCGAACGTTTCGTCCTTGAGGGGGCAACAGAATGGACGTGGAGCTATCCGAGGATAAGGTCGGGAGCAGAAAGGCGCCTGCGGTGGCGGCCGATGCTCCTCCTCGGCTTTCGTCGCGCGATCAGCTGATCCGCAAGCTGGCGATCGCTTCGCAGGCCGGCCATATGAGCGCCAGCCTCGCCGTCCTCAGCGACTATGTCGGCGCTTCCCACTTCCTGCTGGCACGATACGACCTGGTGCAGGAGCACGGGCTCGATTTCGTCGTATCGTCCAACTGGCCCTTCGACCTCGTCCGGCGGCTGGAAAGCGAGATCGCGGCGACCTATTCGCGCTCGACGGAACTCGACAAGTGTATTTCCGTGCTGCAGCCGAAGTTCGGCCTGCTGCCCGACGATGCCGCCGTGCCGGCGGGCATCAGCCGGCAGTACTGTTCGTTGACGGTCAGCGTCGGCCGAACCCGTCTGGCGCTGATGCTGCTGTTCGAGGAAAATTTCGTCCTGTCGCCGGAGCTGTTGCGCGAAGTCGGTCTCCTCACCGGCTACTGCATCAGCCTGTCGACCCGCAAGGCGCAGAAGAGTGATCGCGATTTCGAGCTGACCGAACGGGAACTCGAATGCCTGTTCTGGATCGCCGAGGGCAAGACCAGCGACGAGATCGCCACCATTCTCGGCATCTCGAAAAACACGATCAACAACTACATCACCAGCGTTATGCGCAAGACGGCGACCAAGACTCGTTCCGAGGCGATCGCCTACGCGGTCCGCAACAATCTCGTCTAGAATACAGGGGAACTGCAGGCATGGCGTATCCGGAAGGGCCGTTCGAAACCGTACGGGAGGATCTGAAGGCTTCGACCTCCCGCCAGGTGACGTCCCGCTCCGACATCTACCCGAAGCTTGTTTCGCTGCAGCGCGCTCTTCATGCGCGCGGCTTCGCAGTGCTGCGGATAACGGGCACAGGCATGCTGTCGAAGCGTCGCCTGACAGCCGAATACGAGAACTGGCCTGCCGCGCATGGAATGAGTGCGGAGCCTTTTGTCGCCGCCTATGGCGAAACACTGCTCAGCCACATCGAGAGCTCGCTCCTGCCGGTCCTGTGGAGCGCCGCGGAGAGCGACAGTTTCGCCGAGGCGTCCGACTTCGTGCCTTTCGTCGTGCATTTGGAGCCGCGCGTGCTGTCCTATTCGGGAATCGCCTTTCCGGTACGGCTCGGCGCGGTCGGCAATGGCTATGTGATGTTCCCGACAACCGGCACGGTCGACCTCCCGGGCGAAGTGATCCTCGACGTGCACGGGCGATGCTGCAAGCTCATGACGGAGATTCTGCAGCTCGACGAACGCCGGACCATGCCGTCGGAGGCCTTGAGCGAGCGGGAAATCGCCTGCCTGCAATTGGCGGGTGACGGCCGGGTCAGTGAAGAGATCGCCGCTCACCTCAAGCTTTCGGTGCACACGGTCAATGCGTATCTGGGATCGGCGACGATCAAGCTCGATTCGGTCAACCGCATCCAGGCGATCGCCAAGGCTATTCGCCTTGGCTACATCACGTAGGCACGGTCACCCAGTTCACGAATAGAGCGAATCGGATCGCGACTTGACGAAGCGCGCCTCGCGCAACCGGCGTTCCAGCATGCGGGTGTTCTCGTCGGGATCGCCCGACGGCTGCTGGAAAGCGATGTGGTTGATCTCGATGCCGGCATGCTCGTTGGCAAGCTTCAGCTGCGCGTAGATCGTCACGTCCTTCGGCGATCTCCAGGTCGAGAACGACCTCCGGCACGCCGCCCCATTCGAGACGGTATTCGCCGCCGGCGCCGAAATTGACGGTTCCCGGGTGGAAGTACAGCTCGGCCGCCGAGGAGACCAGATCCGCGATGTTCCCGTAGAGCTCGAAGCGCAGCAGGGAAATCAGGTCCGCCGCATCGAGCAGGCGCAATTCGGTGGCCACAGGGCTGATCGCTTCGGCGACGATGCGTTCACGCTGGGTGGTGTAGGGGCATTTTTTCATCGCAGTTACCGCACCCGTCTCTTCTGCGCCTTCGCGGCGTATACCCGATGAACGAGTTCCGCGACGGCTTTGTAAAATATCGACGGGATGACACTATCCACCGAGACTTGCGCAAACATGGAGCGCGCGAGGGGCGGGTCCTCAAAAATGGGGATATCGTTTTCGCGGGCAAGCTCGCGGATCTTCAGCGCAACGAGGTCCTGGCCCTTGGCGATGACCACCGGCGCCTCGTTCTCCTCCCGCACATAGCGCAGGGCCACGGCGTAGTGAGTCGGGTTGGTGATGACGAGCGTCGCGCGCGGCACGTTGATCATGCGGCGGCGCGCGGTCGCGCGCGATGGAGCGCTGGCGGGCCTTGATGATCGGGTCGCCCTGCGACTGCTTGTGTTCGTCCTGATCTCCTGCTTGGTCATGCGCAGCTGGGTGTACCAGTGGTGGCGCGTCCAGAAGAAGTCGACCACCGCCAGCACGAAGGTGGCCAGCAGGATGACGACCATGATCTTTTTCATGATCGTCGCGGGCGGCGAATGACCTGAGGGTCGGAGAACATCGCGTTGAGCGTGCCGAAATATTCCGATTTCAGGGCGAAGACCATGATGGTCGAGACGATGATGATCTTGAACAGCGATTTCCCAATTCGACCAGCCCCGTGACGCTGAACAGGCGCTCCCAGCCCTTGGAGAGCGACACGCGAGAATTGCGGTCTGATCCGCTTCGAGCACGAAACTCGGCATGTGCTGCAGGACGTTCGATCCCACCCCGAACATCATGATGAGGGCGATTGCCGGCAGGAGCAGGGCGCCCGCCTCCCAGGCGAGATGGGTGAACAGCGACACCACGTCGGTTGCCGAGTTGATTGTCCACTGATCGGGCTGCTCGAACAGATCGCGCAGGGTCTCGGCCATGCGCGCCATGCCGGACGGGAGGAAGAAGACGAGGTACAGATAGAAGGCGAGCGCGGAGGCGAAGATCGGGACCTCGCGGGATATAGGGGTATTCCCCTTCTCCGCCGCGTCCCGCATCTTCTTCTCTGTCGGGTCTTCTGTTTTACTGTCTTTGTCCTGATCGTCGGACACGCCTTTTCCCTCGTTTGCCAGGAATGGGGACAAAGGGCGGAAGCCGTCGTCCGCCCACGGCCTGGTCCGGCCGGTTTGATGCACGCTCCGTTTCGCCGGTGGCCGGCGATCGGAAACCGCGTCAATTGCTTCTCGACGCTAAACGCCCGCCGATTGGCATACAATCGGCGGGCGCTGCAAGTCTTCGGTTTTCAACAGTCGCTCGGGCCTCAGGCTGCCTGCTGGTCGCCTTCGGTCTCCTTGAGCAGGATCTGGCCGGCATTGGCCAGGCGAATGGCCTCCTGGGCGACCGCGCGGCGGGCAATCGCGATTTCGCGCGGATTGATGCCGGTGGCTCCCGCCTGCAGGTCCGATTCGATCATGCGGCGCGAGCGCGGGCTGATGGCCGAGAGCACGCATTCCTTGATCTCGGCGCTGGCACCACGCAGCGCCATGGTGAGGATGTCGCCGGAGATGTCGTTGAGCAGCATGACGCGGCTGCGCTGCGGCATGGCCAGCAGGTCTTCGAACAGGAAGATCTTCGGACGGACCTTGTTGACGGCTTCCTTGCTGATCGATTCGAGCGAATTGAGCAGCGTGTCGACGTCGGGCTTTTCCAGTTCGTTCATGAGCTCGGCGACCTTTGCCGAACCGGTCGAGTTGCGCTCGGCGTCGATCTCGGCGATCAGGTCGTGGACCCGGTTCTCGATGATCTGTGCCGCCTTCGGGCTGACGCCCTTCAGGTTGACGGTTCGGTTCATGATGTCGGCGCGCCGGCTTTCCGGAAGCTTGAGCAGCACCTTGGCGCCGAAGGACGACGGCAGCATCGAAAGGATGTAGGCAACCGTCTGCGGATGCTCGCGCATGAGGAACTTGGCGATGAAATCGGGGTCGGCGTCCTGCAGGCGGTCCCAGATGGACGATTCATAGGCCTGGAAGGCGGTGCGGCGACCGAGCAGGCCGTCGACTTCCTCCGGAGTGAGGCCTTCCTCGAGAATGCTCTCGATCGCCTTGGCATTGTCCATGAGGCCTGTGCCTTCGGTGAACAGGTCCTCGAATTCGTTGACGAGCCCCTGCAACTCATCCGGGGGGATGGTCCGCAGCGTCTGCGCAGACGCGATGATCGTCTGCAGTTCCGCCTGGGTGAAGTATTTCAGCAGCTTTCCGGCCACACCCTTGCCCATGGCCAGCAGCACGGCGGCTGCCTTGTCTGCCTGGGACAGAGGTTTGCCCGTCATTGGGCCGCCGAAATCGTCAAAGTCCATCATGGTCTTTCCTCTCTGGCCCTGGGAGGGGTCAGGACATCTTGCTACCCATCACTTCGATCAGTTTGACGCCGAAACGCGTATCGTCGTTCTCCAGAACGGTGATTTCGCCACGCGCGATGCGGCGGCCGTTCACCATGATCTCGACAGGTTCGCCGATCTTCTTGTCGAGCGCGATGATGGCGCCCTCTTCGAGATTCATCAAGCCGGAGACCTGCATGCGGCTCGACCCGAGCACGATCTGGACGTCGATCGGAATGTCCATGATGAGGTCGAGATTGGCGGTGAGCGCACTGCCGGGTTCGGCCTGGGCACCGGGTGCGGCGCCAAAGGACGTGTCGCCGAACGACGTCTCGCCGAAGGCGCTGCCGCCGAACGCATCGCCACCGCCGAAATCCGACGAGGGAGCGTTGAGCGCGCCGCCGCCGAAATCGCTCTCGAAGGCGGAAAGCGGGTCGGCCTTGCCGGCGCCCATGGCAAAGTCGTCACCGAGGCCGCCGCCGAAATCGGAGCCGATGTCGGGCAGTGTTCCCTCGGCATCGCTCTTCAGCACGCCGCGCAGGTCGTCGATCGCCTGGTCGAAATCGGTATCGCTGCCGGGCATTGCCAGCGCGTCGTCTTCGATAATAGGTGTCTTCTTCGTAGCCATGGATTGATTATTCCCGTTGAAACTTGCCTCAACCTGCCCTGTCGCCAGGGCGCGTCGAAATGGCTTAGCCCATCAAATGTTTCAGTATCTCGTCTTCGCTGCTGATATTGTC
>JAHRYZ010000134.1 GCA_020621905.1 Rhizobium sp. | reverse complement strand
GTTCCTGCCCTATTTCGCGCTGCTCAACGCCGCGTTCTCGCCGAACGCGACGACGCTGGTGACGCCGGCGACGGCGACGCTGCACAACATCGTGTTCGTGTTCACCGAACTGTCGTCGACCCAGCTGGCGCTGAAGAACACCGTGATCCTCGGCGCCTCCACCGCGACGATCGGCACCGTGCTGGCGCTGGTGATCGCCTATGTCACGAC
Organism: Rhizobium sp.; assembly: GCA_020621905.1. Classification (GTDB taxonomy): domain Bacteria; phylum Pseudomonadota; class Alphaproteobacteria; order Rhizobiales; family Rhizobiaceae; genus Allorhizobium. The sequence goes on along the minus strand of JAHRYZ010000134.1, from coordinate 10,786 downwards.
GCGGCGCGCAATATCAGGCCATCGCCTGCTCGGCTTTCTCGCCACCGCCCCGGTCGCCGTGCCCCCGCTGGAGGCGCCGCAGGAGTTACCGGCTGATGGTACCGGCGAAGAACTGCCGCCCCTCGACCTTCCCCCGGCCGGCCAGGACCTGCCCCAGGAACAGCCCGTACCGCCGGCAGCGGTGTCGACACCGGGGAGTGTGGGACTGTTCTGAAGTCCTGACCCGCATGGCGCGGTTATCGAAGGCGAGGTCCGCTACCGCCTTCGCCATTTCACCGAGGGCGCGCAAAGGCCAATGAAATCAGATGTGTGAAATTCCGGCTCTTCTGCCCCAGGCGATCGGACGCGGCGCTTGACATTGTCTCACTTATTAAGACATTCAGAGAACGAACAGGAGTTGCGACCATGGCCCTTTCTGAAAAATTCATCGTCTTGCCGTTCAAGAAGAACCGCGGCAACCTGGTTCCCGGCGAGATGCGCCAGGCCTCCAATGCAATGTCTGCCGAGAAGATCGCCACCGCCATGTCGACGCGCCATATCGGCGTCGCCGCCTATTCGGTGCAGGTGGACGAGGAAAGCGGCGACATGTCGAGCCCGCGCCTGCTGATCCAGTTCGGCGAAACCGCCGATCTCAATGCCGCCTAGCCTGTCTCCAAAGACTGCCGGATCTTGCCAGTCGCCTGAGGCGTGGATCAGAACGGCAGCGTCCCGCTGTCCATCGCCCTGTCGAGCAGTTTCAGATAGTCCTGCTTGGGAACGTCGATCGCGCCGAAGGTCTTGAGGTGCTCGGTGGTGAACTGCGTGTCGAGCAGGGTGAAGCCGCGCATCTTCAATCGTTCGACCAGATGCACCAGGCAGATCTTCGAGGCATTGGTGCGCCTCGAGAACATGCTCTCGCCGAAGAAGGCCGAGCCGAGCGACACGCCGTAGAGCCCGCCGACCAACGCATCGCCCTCGAAGGCCTCGACCGAATGGGCGTGGCCCAGCCTATGCAGCGCGCCGTAGAGCTCCTTGATGGTGTCGTTGATCCAGGTGCTCCGGCCGGTCTTCGGCCTCTTCCGCCGCATTCTCCACCACACGGGTCGAAGGCCGTGTCGAAGCGGATGTCGAACGGTTTCTTGCGCACCGCCTTGGCGAGGCTCTTGGATATGTGAAAGCGTCGAGCGGCAGGATGCCGCGCATTTCCGTCGACAGAAGATTTCCGGGTCGTCGGCGGCATCCGACATCGGGAACAGCCCGATCGAATAGGCGCGCAGCAGGAGTTCCGGGGTTATCCTCTGGTCCCTGCTGCGGCGCCCTGCCATGTCCGTCTCACCTCACGGTGCAGTCCTGGCCAGATAGTCTTCCAGCCAGTGGATGTCGTAGTCGCCGTTGGCGATGTCCTGGTTGGCCACCAGGTCCTGGAACAGCGGCAGCGTCGTCTTGATGCCGTCCACGACGAACTCGTCGAGCACGCGGCGCAGCCGCATCATGCATTCGACGCGGGTGCGGCCGTGCACGATCAGCTTGCCGATCAGGCTGTCGTAGTAGGGCGGGATCTTGTAGCCGGCATAGGCGCCGCTGTCGACGCGAACGCCAAGGCCGCCCGGCGCGTGGAAATGCGTGATCGTGCCCGGCGAGGGAACGAAGGTGCGCGGATCCTCGGCATTGATGCGGCATTCGATGGCGTGGCCGGAAAACGTGATCTCGTCCTGCGTGACCGAGAGGCCGCCGCCGGAGGCGACGCGGATCTGCTCGTGCACCAGGTCGATGCCGGTGATGGCTTCGGTGATCGGATGCTCGACCTGCAGGCGGGTGTTCATTTCGATGAAATAGAACTCGCCGTTTTCGTAGAGGAATTCGATCGTGCCGGCGCCCCGGTACTTCATCTTCTTCATCGCGTCGGCGCAGATCTGGCCGATCTTCATGCGCTGCTCGACGTTGAGGGCAGGGGAGTTGGCCTCTTCCCAGACCTTCTGGTGGCGCCGCTGCAGCGAGCAGTCGCGCTCGCCGAGATGGATCGCATTGCCTTCTCCGTCACCGACCACCTGCACTTCGATATGGCGCGGATGGCCGAGATATTTCTCCATGTAGACCGCGTCATTGCCGAACGCGGCGAGCGCCTCGGAGCGGGCGGTCGAAACGGCCTCCTCGAGTTCGGTCTCGTTCTTGGCCACCTTCATGCCGCGGCCCCCGCCACCGGCGGTCGCCTTGATGAGGACCGGGAAACCGATCTGGCGGGCGATCTCCATCGCATTTTCCGGAAGCACTTCGCCGGCGGAACCCGGAACGACCGGAATGCCGAGTTCGACGGCGGTCTTCTTCGCGGTGATCTTGTCGCCCATCAGGCGGATATGCTCGGCGGTCGGCCCGATGAAGGTAATGCCGTGGGCGTCGAGGATGTCGGCGAACTTGGCGTTTTCCGACAGGAAGCCGTAGCCGGGATGGACGGCGTCGGCGCCGGTAATTTCGCACGCCGCGACGATCTGATGGATGTTCAGATAGCTGTCGCGCGACGGCGGCGGACCGATGCAGACACTTTCGTCGGCAAGGCGCACATGCATCGCGTCGGCATCAGCCGTCGAGTGCACGGCAACGGTGGCGATACCGAGTTCCTTGCAGGCGCGAAGCACCCGGAGCGCGATTTCGCCGCGATTGGCGATGAGGATCTTGGAGATTGTCATCGGCTTACTCGATGACGATCAGAGGCTCGCCGTACTCGACCGGGCGACCGTCTTCGACGACAATTTCGACAACCTTGCCGGAGCGCGGCGCCGGAATCTGGTTCATGGTCTTCATGGCTTCGATGATCAGCAGCGTCTGGCCTTCCTTGACGATCGAGCCGACCTCGACGAACGGGCGCGAGCCCGGGGCCGGTGCGAGATAGACCGTGCCGACCATCGGCGCGGTCAGCGTATTGGCGAGGTTGCGCGTCGGTTCGGCGGCGACCACTGCAGCCGCAGCCGGTGCTGCTGCCTGAGGGGCGGCGAACTGCTGGTAGGCCATCTGCGGCATCGCCATCATCTGCGGCGCGGCGCGCGACACGCGGATGCGGATGTCGTCCTGCTCGACCTCGATCTCGCTGAGATCCGTGTCGTTGAGGATGTTTGCCAGATCACGGATCAGCGCCTGATCGATTCCCGATTTCTTGTCAGCCATGGAAAGGGGTCCTGTATTCTTGTTATTGCGTGATGTTCTTCAGCGCGTGAAGCGCCAGGATGTAGCTGTGAGGGCCGAAGCCGCAAATCATGCCCTTGGTGGCGGGGGCGATCACCGACTTGTGGCGAAACTCTTCCCGCGCATGGATGTTGGAGATGTGCACCTCGACGACCGGAACGCCGATCGCGCGGATGGCGTCGTGCAGTGCGATCGATGTATGCGTATAGGCACCGGCATTGATCGCCACGCCCACCGACTTCTCGCCGGCCTCGTGCAGCCAGTCGACCAGCACGCCCTCGTGGTTGGTTTGACGGAAGTCCACCGAAAAGCCGAGTTCCGCGCCGGCAGCCGTGCAATCGGCCTCGATGTCGGCGAGCGTCTTGCCGCCGTAGATCCCCGGCTCGCGTTTGCCGAGCGCGTTGAGATTGGGGCCGTTCAGGACGAAAAGGATCTTGCTCATCTGCGGTTCCGTCGACTTTCAACCGCCTCCTATAGACCGGCGAGGCCGCAAGGGAAAGCCCTTTGCGGCCCGGGTGCCGTTCGTTCCCCGGAAAATGAGGAGCAAGGTTAAGCGCGGCGTGTTGCGCCTTTAGCAGACCGTCTGGCCGCAGGTGCGGACATTGGCAAGCTTCTGGCCGATCGCCTCGGAGCCGATGGCGCCGAACACGGCCTCGTTGCCGACGATGTAGGAGGGCGTGCCGGTGATGCCGAGGCTGGTCGCCAGCTGGTAGGCCTCCTTGACCGACGCGTCGTTCGGGCTTTCCGCCATCTTGGCGCGGATCTGCTCTTCGGTCACGCCGAGGGAGGAGGCGACTTCGAGCGCGCTCTCCTCGCCGGCGCGGCCTTCGGCGCCCAGCAGGGCCCGGTGGAAATCGCCGTACTTTTCGGGCGCGATCTTGCGGAAGGCGTCCGAGACCTTGTGGGCCGCTTCGGATTCCGGTCCGAGGATCGGGAATTCCTTCAGCACGAAGCGCACGTTCTTGTCCTTGGCCAGGATCTCGTCCATGTCCGAGAGGGCGCGCTTGCAGTAGCCGCAATTGTAGTCGAAGAATTCGACGATCGTTACGTCGCCCTTCGGATTGCCGAGCGAGAGGTCGTATTCCGAGGCAAACAGTGCCTCCTTGTTGTCCTTGACGGCGGCCGAGGCCTGCTGCAGGCGCGCGTCCTGCTGCTTCTTCTCGAGCGCATCCTGGACGTCGAGCATGATCTCCGGATTGGCGATCAGATATTCCTTGATGAAGGCGCCGAGCTCCTTCTTCTGCGCGTCGTCGAGCGCACCGGCCGACGTGGGCAGAGCCACCGGCAGGAGCACCAGGGCGGTCGCGGCGAGCTTCCTGAAATTCAAGGCCATGTCTTTCCTCTTGCATGCTGTCCGCCAGGGCGGATGTCGTGTGGATGGCCGCAGCCATCCGAAACCGTTGATTTGCTCTAGCGTATCGGCAGCGAGCGGCAAGTGGAATCGGAAAAATGGCCGCAGCGAAGCGCTCTCGCCATTGTGATGACTGCAATAATGCGGCAATTGTCGGGCGACGTTTATCGACCGGAGAGAGTTGTTGGTGGTTTCCCTTTCAAGACGCAGCGCAGTCGAACCCTTTCACGCCATGGACCTGCTGGCGGAGGCGACGCGGCGGCGCAATGCCGGAAAACCGGTGATCTCCATGGCGGTCGGCCAGCCGGGCCACCCGGCCCCGGAAGCGGCCCTTGCCGCAGCGCGCGCGGCGCTCGGCCATGGCCGGATCGGCTATACCGATGCGCTCGGCCTTGCCGAGCTTCGGGCCAAGCTCGCCGACTATTACCGTCGGCGGCACGGAGTTGCCGTGGATCCGGCCCGCGTTGTCGTCACCACCGGCTCCTCGGCCGGCTTCAACCTGGCCTTCCTCGCGCTCTTCGATCCCGGCGACGCCGTGGCGATCGCGAGACCCGGCTATCCGGCCTATCGCGCCATCCTTTCGGCGCTCGGCCTCAAGGTGATCGAGGTGCCGGTCAATGCCGAAACCCAGTTCACGCTGACCCCGGAGAGCCTCGAGGCAGCACAAGCAAGCGCAGGCCTGCGCCTCAAGGGCGTGCTTTTGGCAAGCCCCGCCAACCCGACCGGCACGGTAACCGGGCGTGCACAGCTGATGGCGGTCTACGACTATTGCCAGGGGCAGGGCATTACGCTCATCTCCGACGAGATCTATCATGGCCTCACCTATGCCGGCGAGGAGGCGACCGCGCTGGAGATCGGCGACGAGACGATCGTTATCAACTCCTTCTCCAAATACTATTGCATGACCGGCTGGCGCATCGGCTGGATGGTCGTTCCCGACCATATCGTCCGGCCGCTCGAATGCCTGGCCCAGAGCCTCTACATCTCCGCCCCGGAACTCTCGCAGATCGCGGCGATCGCCGCGCTCGACGCCGAAGAGGAGCTGGAGCACTACAAGGCCAGTTGCCGCAGGAACCGCGACTTCCTGATGGCCAGGCTGCCCGAACTCGGCCTGCCGCTGCTCTCGCCGATGGACGGGGCCTTCTATGCCTATGTCGATGCCAGCCGCTATACCAATGACAGCATGGGGTTTGCCCGGCGCATGCTGGCCGAAATCGACGTGGCGACGACGCCCGGCATGGACTTCGACCCGGTCGACGGTCACCGGGCGCTCCGCATTTCCTATGCCGGCACCTATGCCGAAATGGTCGAGGCGACCGATCGCATGGCCCGCTGGCTGCTGTGAATAACGATTCCGGAACAAGGCCCTGGCGGCGTTTCCGGAATCATTCTGGCAAGGCGTTGAATCAGAGTGTGAACGCGGCCCGGGCGCAAGGACGGGCTGCTTGGAAGGCTCCAGCATGTCCAGAACGAAAACCCAACCGCCTTTCGGCCAGACGCCCGAACTGCTGACGCCGCGGATACTCATGCGCGGCCACCGGGCGGGGGATTTCGACGCCATGCTCCGCCTGTGGAGCGACGAGCGTGTCGTCCGGCACATCCTGGGGCGTCCCTCGACGCCGTCGGAAACCTGGACGCGGCTCCTGCGCTATGTCGGCCACTGGCAGGTGCTGGGCTTCGGCTATTGGGCGATCGAGGACAGGGCGACCGGCGCCTTTCTCGGCGAGGTCGGGTTCGCCGACTACAAGCGCGACATTCAGCCGAGCCTCGACGGCGTGCCCGAAGCGGGCTGGGTGATCGCCCCGGAGGCGCAGGGGAAGGGGCTTGCGACGGAAGCGCTGGCCGCGGCCCTGGCCTGGGCGGACGCCAACTTCTTCGATCCGAGGACCACATGCATCATGGCACCGCAACACGCGGCATCAATCCGTGTCGCAACGAAGAACGGCTTTGCCGAACGCGGTCTCGCGACCTTCATGAACGAGCCGACGCTGGTCATGGAACGGTTCCGCCCCAACGGTTGAGCCCGGCGACACCATCGACCACCGACCGCCCAGAAAAAAAGGCCGCGTAAAACGCGGCCTTTGTCTTGTCCTGGTGCTAAGGGGCTTCTCAGAAGAAGCCGCGCTTCTGCCACCAACCGCCCTTTTTCGGCTTCGTCGGCTCGTCATCGCCGTCCGCCGCTGTCTTGACCGACGTCACGACCGGTTCGGAGGAGGAGACATTCGACTGGCGATTGGCGCGGGCCGGCTTGGCCTCTTCGGTAGCTTCAACCTCGGCTTCCGCTTCCGCTTCTGCAGGTGCCGCGACCTCTTCCACGACCGGTGCGGCTGCGGGAGTCTCCACCTTGGCCTCGACCTTGGCGACCGGCTCGGCGGCGATTACCGGCTCCTCGACGGGAGACACGGCGACCTTGGCCTTGCGGCTGCGGCGCGGCTTGGGCTGAACGACTTCGTCGGCGGATTCGATCGCCGCCATGGCAGCCGGTTCAACCGCGACGGCCTGTTCGGCGATGTCCTCGATCAGAGCGGCTTCGGTATCGCTGTCGTCGCCTTCGCCTTCGTCGCCTTCTGCGGATGCTTCGGCACCGATCTCGGAGCCTTCTTCGCCCGGACGGCTGCGGCGGCCGCCACGCTTGCCGCGACGGCGGCGCTTGCGCTTCTGGCCATCCTCGCCGACGGTATCGCCGTCCTGCTCGCGGGCTTCGGTGGCGGTTTCCAGGGCGCCGTCTTCGTCGCCCTCGTCACCGTCGTCCTCGTCACCATCCATATCGCCTTCGGCACCGGCCTGGGCGCCGTTGCCGGGCTGGCCGTTCTTGCCCCGACGGCGGCGGCGGCGCTTGCGCTTGCGGTTCTGCTCGTCGCTGTTGGCGGCGGCGGCTGCCGGCTGGGCGGCCGGTGCTGCTGCGATGATTTCTTCTTCTTCCTCGTCCTCCTCGACCTCGGGGACGTATTCGTCCTCCTCGATCGGGGGAAGCAGCTGCATCAGGCTCTCGATCTTCACCGGATTGGCCACGGGCTCGCCGCGGTCGATGCCGAAGTGCTGGGAGCCGACGGAAATATCGCTGTCGATGACGATGGCGACGCCGAAGCGCTGCTCATAGTCGACGATCGTGCCGCGCTTCTGGTTGAGAATGTAGAGCGCCGTTTCCGGCGTCGTGCGAACCGTGATGTCGTGGGTCGTGTTCTTCAGCAGGTATTCTTCGATACCGCGCAGGACGTGCAGGGCAACCGAGGACTGCGAACGGATCAGGCCCGTGCCGCCGCAATGCGGGCAAAGCTGGGTCGTCGATTCGAGAACCGAAGCGCGAATGCGCTGGCGCGACATTTCGAGCAGGCCGAAATGCGAGATCCGGCCGACCTGGATGCGGGCGCGGTCGTTCTTCAGACAATCCTTGAGCTTCTTCTCGACGGAACGGTTGTTGCGCTTCTCCTCCATGTCGATGAAGTCGATGACGATCAGGCCGGCAAGGTCGCGCAGGCGCAGCTGGCGGGCAACCTCTTCGGCGGCTTCCAGATTGGTCTGGAGCGCGGTGTCCTCGATCGAGTATTCGCGGGTCGAGCGGCCGGAGTTGACGTCGATCGCCACCAGCGCTTCGGTCTGGTTGATGATGATGTAGCCGCCGGACTTCAGCGTCACCTGCGGTTGCAGCATCTTGTCGAGCTGGCCTTCGATGCCGGAGCGCGAGAAGATCGGGTGCAGGTCGCGATAGGGCTGAACCACCTTGGCGTGGCTCGGCATCAGCATCTTCATGAAGTCTTTCGCTTCGCGATAGCCTTCCTCGCCGGCGACGACGATCTCGGAGATGTCCTTGTTGTAGAGGTCGCGGATCGAGCGCTTGATCAGCGAGCCTTCTTCATAGACGAGGCACGGCGCGGTGGAGTTCAGCGTCAGGGTCCGGACGTTTTCCCACAGGCGCATCAGGTATTCGAAGTCGCGCTTGATCTCGACCTTGGTGCGGTTGGCGCCGGCCGTGCGCAGGATCACGCCCATGCCGAGCGGCACTTCGAGACCGCGGGCGATTTCCTTCAGGCGCTTGCGGTCGGCCGGATTGGTGATCTTGCGGGAAATGCCGCCGCCACGCGCCGTGTTCGGCATCAGCACCGAATAGCGGCCGGCGAGCGACAGATAGGTGGTCAGAGCCGCGCCCTTGTTGCCGCGTTCTTCCTTGGCGACCTGCACCAGCAGGATCTGGCGGCGCTTGATGACTTCCTGGATGCGGTACTGCTTGCGCGGCTTGCGCACGATCCGGTCCGGAACCTCTTCCATGGCGTCTTCGGCGCCGACAGATTCGATTTCTTCCTTCTCTTCGATGTGGTCGTCGTCATCGTCGAAATCGTCGTCGCGGCCGCGGCGTCCGCCGGCATCCTCGGAGATCTCGTCGTCGGTCTCGAACAGGGCGGCCATGTCGCCCTTGCCGTCATCGTCGATGGCCTCGGCGGCTTCGGAAACCTGTTCTTCCGTTTCGGCCGTCTTCTTGGCGCGCGGCTTGCGGGCGCGCTTCGGCTTGGTCTTGGGGGCTTCCTCGGCGGGCGCTGCTTCTTCGGAGGCGGCTTCGACCGGCGCTTCGCTCGAAGCTTCGGCTTCCGGCTCTGCCGTTTCGTCCGGCGCGACGCCGACGTCGGGCTGTTCCTGCTTGGCCAGATCGACCGTCGGTGCCTCGTCGCCGTCGGCTTCGTCTTCGCGACGATGTTCCTCGGCTTCGGCGCTCAAGAGCGCCTGTCGGTCGGCATAGGGGATCTGGTAATAGTCGGGATGAATTTCGGCGAAGGCCAGGAAGCCGTGGCGATTGCCGCCGTAGTCGACGAAGGCGGCCTGCAGCGAGGGTTCGACCCGCGTTACCTTCGCCAGATAGATATTGCCGCGTATCTGCTTCTTGTGCTGGGACTCGAAATCGAATTCTTCGATGCGGTTACCGCGTACGACGACAACCCGCGTCTCTTCTTCGTGAGACGCGTCGATCAACATTCTGTCTGCCATTTAAGCTGTGCTCCTCGGCGCCGCCGAGAAGGGGGTCACTCGCTCGCTGTACTCTGGTGCGGGTGATGCCTTGGGGGCTGGGCGCCGGATATAAATGTTGTCGTCCGGTGGGGTGCGCTGACAGCACTTGAACGGCTGTCGGGGTGCTTGGAAAGCCCGATCCGCCAAACGTGTTCAAGATCAACTGCAATGACATCAAAGACCGAACGAAAACGACAATGACCTAGGCCCCTGAGGACCCGATGAGTGCTCTTTTGAGCATGCGGTGGAAACCACCAGTTGCGTTTGCCGGCCGAGCCGGCGTGTTAAACAAGTTTCAGGAAAAAAAGCGGAGACGGCGGATGAAGATCCGACAAGCTAGGCGCCAAGTCCTTGAAGAGGTTGGCAGCCGTGGCGGTCATTCTATCCCGTTGGCACTTTTAACCCTCATCTGCCTTGTATGTTTTCTGCGTGACAATAGCAAGGGGAAACGAAATTATGCCATAATATCGATTGATTAGCGGGGTTTGACATGGAAACCCGATTCTCGGTCGAAAGTGGCGGTTGTGCCGATTTGGCACAGGCCGGCTAGACAAAAGCCGCCGGTTTTCGCTCGAACGGGACTGATTTCATGCATGATCGGCGCGATGGCGGCGGAAAAATGGCGATCGCCGGCGATTGACACGGGTGCGACTTTGATATGAACCCGTCCGCCTGACATCGGCCCGCCCGGGGCTGAAATATGCACGACCGCTGTTGCGCTGCTGCTGGCGGCTGTGGGGCCCGGCCTACCGATCGGCCGTCGAAGACGCCCTGCGGCTCCGGCCGATCCTCTGCCGCCTATGCCGCGCATCGTCGGCGACCGGGCCCGCACCGATCGTCCTGGAATTCGACCGCAAGCCCGAGATCGCCGTGCGCTACATCGGCAAGCCCGACCGGATCGTCGTGGACCTTCCCTCGACCGTCTTCACCTTTCCCCAGGACGATCTTCAGCCGAAGGGGCTGTTCCGCGACATCCGCTACGGATCGATGGATGCTGACTCGGCAAGACTGGTGCTGACGGCCGAGCGGCCGGCCCGGCTGGTGGTGAGCGACGTCATGGCCAACGAAGGCGGCGAAGGCTATCGCCTCGTGCTCGACGCCGAAATGGTCTCGCAGCAGGATTTCGAAAAGCTGGTGCAAGACCAGACCTGGACGACTGCCGCCGCCGATGCAAGCTCAGGCGTACAGCGCGGCGATCGGCTCGTGCAATCCGCGCCGGATGCGTCGGGCGCTTTCGTCATCGCCATCGACGCCGGGCATGGCGGCATCGACGCCGGTGCG
>JAHRYZ010000133.1 GCA_020621905.1 Rhizobium sp. | reverse complement strand
GTCTCGGCCGTGGCGCTGGTCTGCACCGGGCGCACCTTCATCGCCGGCGCCGACATCACCGAATTCGGCAAGCCGCCGCAGCCGCCGCATCTGCCCGACGTCGTCTCGGCCATCGAGCTCGCGGCCAAGCCCTGGATCGCGGCGATCCATGGCTCTGCCCTCGGGGGCGGCTTCGAAATCGCCGTCGGTTGCCTCTTCCGGCTTGCGACGGCGGATGCCTCGGTCGGCCTCCCGGAAGTGACACTCGGGCTCGTTCCGGGCGCCGGCGGAACGGTGCGCACGCTGCGGCTCGTCGGCGTCGAGACGGCCGTCGATCTGGTGACCACGGGCAAGCCTGTGCGCGGGCCGCGGGCGCTGGAGCTCGGCCTCATCGACAGGATCGTCGAGGGCGACCTGCGCGCCGCCGCCATCGGCTTTGCGCGCGACGCGCTTTCCCATCCGCTGCCCCAACCGCTTTCGCAGCGCCCCTTATCAGAAGTGCCGGAAGCCTTCTGGACCGAGACCGCAGCCGCCATCGCCAAGCGCGCCAGGGGCGAGGTTGCGCCCCTCAGGGCTCTTGCCTGCCTGCGCAGGGCAAGCGAGGCCGATTTTGCCGCCGCGATGCAGTTCGAGCGCGCCACCTTCCTGGAACTGCGGGGCTCCGAACAGGCGGCGGCGCTGCGCCACGTCTTCTTCGCCGAGCGGGCAGCCCCGCGGCCGGCGGCCCTGTCCGGCGTTCAGGCTCTGCCGCTTCGGAATGCCGCGGTGATCGGCGGCGGCACCATGGGCGCGGGCATTGCCGCGGCTCTGCGCGATGCAGGCCTGCCGGTCATCCTGATCGAGCGGGACGATGCGGCCGTCGAGCGCGGCATTGCCAATCTGAGAGACATCTTCGCCGGCGCCGTCAAGCGCGGGCGCCTCACCGAAGCGGCCGCCGAAACGCGGCTTGCCGGCGTGACGGGTTCGACGGACTATGCAGCCCTTGCCGATACTGACCTCGTGATCGAGGCCGTGTTCGAGGAGCTTTCCGTCAAGCGACAGGTGTTCGAGCAACTCGGCCGTGTCTGCCGTCCCGATGCGGTGCTGGCGACCAACACCTCCTATCTCGATCCGCGCGCGATCGCCGAGCGCCTGCCCAATCCGGCCCGGTTCATCGGCCTGCATTTCTTCAGCCCGGCCAATGTCATGAAGCTCCTGGAGATCGTGCCGACGCCGCAGACCGCCGACCAGACGCTCGCCACGGGTTTTGCGCTCGGGCGAATGCTTGGCAAGGTGCCGGTGCGCGCCGGCATCTGCGAAGGCTTCATCGGCAACCGCATCCTCAAGCGCTATCGCGCCGAGGCGGAAGCGCTGGTCGGCCAAGGCGTGGCGATTGTCGCCATCGATGCGGCCATGCGCGGCTACGGCTTCGCCATGGGTCCTTTCGAAGCGCAGGACCTCGGAGGGCTCGACATCGCCTTTCTGCAGCGCGAGGGCGCGCGCGCGGCGGGCCAGGATGTGCCGGAAACGCTCGGCGACATTCTGGTGCGGGCCGGACGCAAGGGCCAGAAGACCGGTGGCGGCTGGTATGACTACAAGCCCGGCGATCGCCGGCCGCTTCCCTCGGAGGAGGTCACCCGCCTTCTCGGCGCTCTGATCCAACCCGGCCCGGCACTGGATGCCGAGGCGATCGCCGATCGTCTGGTCGGCGCCATGGCCCGCGAAGGCGAAGCCATTTTGGCGGAGGGCATCGCCGAAAAGGCAGCCGACATCGACCTCGTGGAAATCCACGGCTACGGTTTCCCGCGCTGGCGCGGCGGTCCGATGTTCAGCACCCGGACGACCTCAGCCTGATAAGTTGCCACCGGCATTCCCAGCTGAATGGTTTTGTGCTCCACCGCCGCGACGGTGGAGCATCGTAGATTCTGTAAATTTATTCTTTGATAGCCGGCTAATCGAAACCTTGTGGTGCTATGCCCACTTGCGCCTCGCTTTCGCCACCGGCCGTGCGAGCTCGGCCCCGCCGCCGCCGCCGATCATGATTTCAAGACATCCCGGGACCCTCTGTCGGCGCGCATCCCCCGTGAAGGGCGCGCGGTCGCCATGTCGATGCAAGCGCGGTTCCGCTGTCCGGATTGTCTGCCGCAACTTTTTCGTAAGCACCCTTGACGCGATGGTATTTAAATATACCGTAGGCGCAGCGAGATATAAAAATAACATTTTTGATGTGGGAACGGAATGGCGACGGTCAAGGAACGCTTGCTCGACAGCATGGAAAATTCGACGGCCGCCGGCCGGGCGATCGCCACCTATATGTTGTCGAACCTAAGCGAACTTCCCTTCGAGACGGCCGCCAGCATTGCGGCCAAGGTCGGCGTCGGCGAAATGACGGTCGGACGCTTCTGCCGCTCGCTGGGCTACAATCATTTCAAGGAACTGAAGGTTGACCTGAAGGACGACTTCGGCGACAGCCCCTGGCTGGTCGGCGACCGGCTGAAGGATTTTGCCGCCCGCGCCCGTGCGGGAAACGACCAGCTGGCCGCCGGCCTCGAGATGGAAATCGGCGCGCTGGTGCGGGTCTATGAACTGGCCCAGACGCCGGAATTCGACCGTTTCATCACGCGCCTCAGCACCGCACGCAAGGTTTACTGCGCCGGCTTCCAGACCGAGCGCGGCGTCGCATCCGTGCTCGCCCACCAGCTCCAGTATCTGCGCGACGAGGTCCATGTCGTCGACGTCGCCGCCGGCAATTTCGTCGACGTGCTGCTCACCGACCCGACCGGCATCATGCTGGTGGTGATCGATACCCGCCGCTATTCGCGCCAGAGCAAGCTTCTGGCCGAGGCGGCCCATGCCAGGGGCATTCCGGTCACCATTATCACCGACACCTACTGCGATTGGGCGACTTCCGTCTCCAGCGAGGTCTTCGCCGTGCCGACGGCGCTGAACCAGTTCTGGGATTCTCTGAGCCCCCTGGTCTCGCTCGTGCAGCTCGCCATCAACGGCGTCTTCAGCCAGCTGGGCGCCGAGGTCGAGAACCGGCTCGGCCAGATGTTCAATTGTTACAAGACCTTTACGGGCTATGCCGGAGGCACCCCGGAAGACTGACAAGGCCTAAACCTCCTCCCGTCATGCAAAGCTAAAAAAGGGGAACGCAGACGATGACCAAGATGAAGTGGGAATTCAAAGGTGCGATGATCGCGCTGACACTCGCCTGCGCCGGCACCATGCCGGCATCGGCGCTGCTAGCGGCGGAGGCCGTCTTCGTGCTGCCGTCGTCGGAAGCCGGCGCGGCCAACCACGATCCGATCCGCGGCACGCTGATGACGCTCGCCGATGCGCTGATCTACGACCGGCTCGTCGTCCAGGGCGCCGACCAGGGCTATTATCCGCACCTGGCGTCCAGCTGGGAAACCTCGCCCGACGGCATGAGCTGGACCTTCCACCTCAAGGAAGGCGTCAAGTTCCACGACGGCGAGCCCTTCAACGCCAAGACCATCGAATGGTGGATCCCGAAATTCGCCGGCACCGAGAACGAGTATCTCGTCGGCGGCATCGACAAGGTGGAAGTGGTCGACGACCTGACCGTGCGTTTCATCATGAAGCACCCGGACGCCAACCTGCTCTACAACCTGTCGAGCGCCTTCATGGGCGTTCCGAGCCCCAAGGCCTTTGATGAGCACCAATTACGGCGTGACGGTTGCGTGGCCAGCTACAAGCTCGAAAGCTTCACCACCGGTGTCGAATCCGTGCTCGTGCGCAACGAGGACTACACCTGGGGCAGCGCCGCGTCGGAAAACAAGGGTCCGGCCAAGATCGACCGCCTGACGCTGCGCGAAATCGCCGATTCCTCGACCAGCTTCCTCGAGCTGAAGACCGGCGGCGTCGACGCCGTACTCGACGTTCCAAGCGACATCCTGCCGCAATATGCGACGCTCGAAAATGCCACCGTGCAGAGCATGCCCGGCTTCGGCACCTTCTACATGCCGATCAACACGACGGTCGAGCCCTTCACCGACCTCAAGGTCCGCAAGGCCACCGCGCTTGCCGTCAACCAGCAGGAGATCCTCGACAAGCTGTTCGGCGGCAGGGGACTTGCAGCCCACAACTTCCTGATCGCCTCGCTGCCGGAATCCAAGGTCGACCCGAAGTTCGACATCTCCTACGATCCCGAACAGGCCAAGGCCCTGCTCGAGGAAGCCGGCTGGAAGGCCGGTCCCGACGGCAGTCGTTCGAAGGACGGCAAGCCGCTGACGGTCACGCTCTGGACCCAGAGCGACACCGAGTTCAAGCGCCTTTCCGAAGTCATCCAGGCACAGTTGAAGGCCGTCGGCATCAACGCCGAAATCACCGTCTTCGACACGAGCTCGATCCGCGCCGAATACAAGAAGGGCACCCAGCAGCTCGCGGTGCGCAGTTATGGCTGGAACAATGCCGACATTCTCGACTGGTTCTTCTCCGGCGAGCGTCTGGGCTATCCGAACGTTTCGATGTGGAAGGACCCAAAGGCCGAGGAGCTGCGCGTCAAGGCCCTGACGGCGTCGAAGACCCCGGAAGAGCGCGTCGCCAACTTCATCACCTATCATGAATATGTGCTGAGCCAGGTTCCCTTCGCGCCGATCTACGAACCGGTCCAGACGGTCGTCTTCAACAAGGAGCGGCTGAGCGTGCCGGCCAAGATCAACGGCCCGCAGTTCTCCGCACAGACCGTCCTCGACATCGACGTAAAGGAATGATGGTTCGGGGACGACGGATATGATGGGTTATGCGCTCAGGCGCCTTCTTGCGATGATACCGGTCTTCTTCGTCGTCTCCGGCGTGGTCTTCCTGATCGTCCATCTCGTGCCGGGCGATCCGGTGGACAATCTGATCAGGACCGGCTCCTCACCCGACCAGCGGGCGGCGATCATCGCCCGCTACGGGCTGGACCGGAGCATTGTCGAGCAATATCTCACCTGGCTCGGCAATGTCGCCCAGGGTGACCTCGGGACGGCGATCGTCATGCGCCGCCCCGTGGCCGACCTCATCCTCGCCAACCTGGCTCCGAGCCTCGCGCTCGGAACCTGGGCGCTCGCGTTCTCCGCCGTATTCGGCATTGTCGCCGGCGCGCTCGCCGCCACCTATCGCGACCGTTTCGTCGACCATTCGCTGATGGGATTGTCACTGCTTGGCTCCACCGTGCCGACCTTCTGGCTCGGCCTGCTGATGATCATGCTGTTTGCCGTCCAGCTCGGCTGGGTCCCGGTCTCCGGCGCGCGTCACTGGACCTCTCTCATCCTTCCGGTCCTGACCGTCGGCCTCGGCGGCATGGCGCTCGTCGCCCAGGTGACGCGTGTCGCCATGATCGAGACTTCGCGCGAGGATTTCGTCATGCTGCTGCATGCCAAGGGCCTGTCGCGTTTCCGCATCCAGATCGCCCATGTGCTGCGCCATGCGCTGATCCCGGTCGTCACCATCCTCAGCCTGCGCATCGGCCTGATCGTCGGCGGCTCGGTGACGGTCGAATATGTCTTCGCCCGGCCCGGTCTCGGCTCGCTGCTGATCCGCGCGCTCGGCCAGCGCGACTATCCCCTGATCCAGGGCTGTCTGCTGTTCCTCGCCATGGCCGTCATGCTCGGCACGCTGCTCGGAGATCTGCTGCAGGCCGCCATGGACCCGCGCCAGCGGGAGGAAGCCGCGGCATGACCTCGCACACCCGTCAGGCCTCCTTCCTGTCGCGCCTCGCGGCACTCGCCCCCACGCCCGGCGCTGCCCTCTCCGGCGTCGCGCTTGCGGCCCTCGCCATCGCCGCGATCGGCGCCCCCTGGCTGTCGCCCTATGCCTATGACGCGCAGAACCTGTCGATCGCCAACCAGGCGCCCTCCGCCCTGCACTGGTTCGGCACGGACGAATTCGGCCGCGACATTCTCTCCCGCGTGATCTACGGCGCACGCACCTCGCTCAGCGTTTCCGTCGTGTCGATCACCCTGTCGCTGCTCGGCGGCATCCTGATCGGCTCCGTCTGCGGCTATCTCGGCGGCCGCTTCGACCGCCTGATGATGTCGGCCGTCGACCTCACCTGGTGTTTCCCGGAAATCCTGCTGGCGCTGCTGATCGTCGCGATCCTGGGCCCTGGATCTGGCAGCACGGTGCTTGCCATCGCGATCGCCTATCTCGCCCAGTTCACCCGCCTGACCCGCACCCAGATCATCACGCTGAAGCGCCAGACCTTCGTCGAGGCGAGCCGCAGCATGGGCGCCGGCCCGCTGCACATCATGATGCGCCGGCTCTTGCCCAATGCGATCGCCCCCGTCGTCGTCGTCGCCATGCTGTCGACCGGCAACGCTATCCTGCTCGAGGCGACGCTCGGCTTCTTCGGCATGGGCGCCCAGCCGCCGGTGCCGAGCTGGGGCGGCATGATGAGCACGGGCTCGGCCCAGCTCTTCAACGCGCCCTGGGTCATCCTGTGGCCGGGCATTTTCGTCGCCGCTTCGGTGATCTTCATCAATCTGTTCGGTCAGGGAGTGCTCAAGTCCCTCGACGTCAAGGCGAGGATGAGAAGCTGATGGCGCCCCTCCTCAAAGTCGAGCAGCTGCATATCGGCTTCGGCCCGCTCGAACCGCTCGCCGGCGTCGATATCGCTGTCGATCGCGGCCGCATCCTCGGTCTGGTCGGCGAATCCGGCTCGGGCAAGTCGATGACCGCCATGAGCGTCATGGGGCTCCTGCCGCTGATGGGCGGGCGCATCACCTCCGGCCGCGTCATGTTCGACGGGACGGACCTGACGACGATCAGCGAAAGGGACTACCGCAACCTGCGCGGCGGGCGGATCGCCCTCATCACCCAGAACCCGATGACATCGCTCGATCCGGTGATGCGCGTCGGCCGCCAGATCGACCAGGTCGCCGAACTGCATCTGAAGCTCGACCGCAAGGCGGCCAAGGAAAAGACCATCGGCCTGATGGCGCGCATGCGCATTCCTTCGCCGGAAATGACCTATGACCTCTTCCCGCACCAGCTGTCCGGCGGGCTTCGCCAGCGCATCGTCATCGCCATGGCGCTGGCCGGCGATCCGGATCTGCTGATCGCCGACGAGCCGACCACGGCGCTGGACGTCACCGTCCAGGCGCAGATCATCGCGCTGCTCTCGGAGCTGGTCCGGGAAAAGGGTCTGGGCCTCATCCTCATCACCCATGATATGGGCGTCGTCGCCCAGACCTGCGACGAGGTGGCGGTCATGTATTGCGGCAAGGTCGTCGAATACGGCCAGGTCAACGCCATCTTCGATGCGCCCCGCCATCCCTACACCCGCGCGCTGATCGGCTGCATCCCGCAGCCCGGTATGGCGCCGCGCAGTCTCGCCGGCATCCCCGGCATGGTACCGCCTGCAAGCGCCATGCCGGCCGGCTGCCGCTTCAATCCGCGCTGTCCACTGGCGATCGAGGTCTGCCACAGCGCAAGCCCGCCGAGTGTGATTGAGGCCGGCCGCTCGGTTGCCTGTTTCCTCGCCGAAGGAGAAAGCGCATGACGCCGCTTCTTTCCATCCGCTCGCTCTCGCGCGTCTTTTCCAGTGGCGGCGGCCTGTTTGCCAAGAAACGCCGCTTCCGTGCCATCACCGACGTGTCCTTCGATCTTGCGCGCGGCGAAATCCTCGGCGTCGTCGGCGAGTCCGGCTGCGGAAAGTCCACGCTCGCCCGTCTCGTCTCCCGCCTGATCGAGCCGAGTGCCGGTGAAATCCTGTTCGATG
The DNA here is from genome assembly GCA_020621905.1 of Rhizobium sp. Lineage (GTDB taxonomy): Bacteria > Pseudomonadota > Alphaproteobacteria > Rhizobiales > Rhizobiaceae > Allorhizobium. The sequence goes on along the minus strand of JAHRYZ010000133.1, from coordinate 3,635 downwards.
GCCAGGACATCCGTCCGCTGAAGGGCCGCACGCTTGCCCGGTTGCGCCGCCGCTTCCAGATGGTGTTCCAGGATCCCTATTCCTCGATCGATCCGCGGCAGTCGATCCGCGACGCTTTGCTCGAACCCTTCGATGTCCAGGGCATCGCCATGAGCCGGGCCGAGCGCGGCGCGAAAGTGGCCGAACTGCTCGCCATGGTCTCGCTGCCGGCCCATCTCGCCGACAGCTACCAGCACCAGCTGTCCGGCGGGCAGAAACAGCGCGTCGGCATCGCTCGGGCGCTGGCGCTCAATCCCTCCCTGGTGGTGCTCGACGAACCGACCGCCTCGCTCGACGTCTCGATCCAGGCGCAGGTCATCAACCTGCTGCAGGATCTGCGCGACCGCCTCGACCTCACTTACATGTTCATCTCGCACGACTTGGCGCTGGTCCAGTATTTCTGCGACCGCATCCTCGTCATGTATCTCGGGCGTATCGTCGAGGTCCTGCCGCGGGGAGCGACGCCCACCCATCCCTATACGGTGGCCCTGCTCGACAGCGCCTTCGTACCCGATCCGCACAATCGCCGCGACATTCCCCGCATCCGCGGCGAGATTCCGAGCGGCTATGACGAACCCAGGGGCTGCGCCTTCGCCAGCCGCTGTCCCCTCGTCGAGGATCGCTGCCGCAGCCAATTGCCTCACCTGAAATCCCTGTCCGGAACCCATGCCGTGGCCTGCCACGTCAAGGGTATGGCGCCCATCATACTGGAGACCGAGAATGCCGTTTAAAGTTTTGACTGCCGAATTCATGCACGAATCCAATACGTTCAGCATTCGCAAGACCGGCATTCCGGAGTTCCAGCGCGAGACCCTTATGTTCGCCGACGAAGCGATCGCCAAACGCAGCCAGTCGAACACCGGCCTTGCCGGCGCGCTGGTGTGCCAGAAGGAATTCGGCTGGGACATGCGCCATTCGGTCAGCGCCTGGACAGAGCCGTCGGGCCCGGTAACCGTCGAGGCCTATGAATACCTGACCGGCAAGATTGTCGAAGCCGCCAAGGCGGAAAAGTTTGACGGTATCCTGCTCTGCCTGCACGGCGCCATGGTGGCGGAACACACGGACGACGGCGAGGGCGAACTGCTGGAGCGCCTGCGCGCCGTCGTAGGTCCCGATCTGCCGATCGCGGTGACCCTTGATCTGCATGCCAACGTGACAAAACGCATGTGCGCGCTGGCGCAGATCCTCGTCTCCTACAAGACCTACCCCCACATCGACCTGCGCGAAACGGCCTATCATGCCGGCACGCTGCTCAACCGCACCATGAAGGGCGAGATCGCCCCGAAGACGCTGCGTATCCAGCTGCCCATGCTGGAAGAGGCAAACGGCGGCCGTACGGACGTCGGCGCCATGGTCGAGCGCATCGCCAAGGCCCGTGCCTACGAAAAGAACGAACCGGGCGCGCTCGCCGTCAGCATCAACGGCGCCTTCCCGGAAGCCGACATTCCGGAAGTCGGCCCGACCGTGCTCGTCACCTATGACGGCGATCCGGCCCGCCACCAGGCCTTTGCCGAAACGCTCGCCGCTGACATTTGGGAAAAGCGCAACGAGGTGATGAACACCTTCCACCCGGTCGAAACGGTCGCCGACATGGCGCGCACCTATCCGAAGTCGAACGGCCCGCTGATCATCGCCGACTATGCCGACAATCCGGGCGGCGGCTCTTACGGCGATTCCACCAACCTGCTGAAGGCCATGCTCGAAGCCGGCGTCGATGACGCTGCCTTCGGCCCGATGGTCGACCCTGAGGCTGCAGCGGAACTTGCCGCCAAGGGCGAGGGCGCCACGGTGACGATCGCCATCGGCGGCAAGACCGATCCGCGCTTCGGCGGCGAACCGCTGACGGTGACCGGCACCATTCGCCTCGTCAGCGACGGTCATTTTGTCGGCGACGGCCCGATGGTCGGCGGCCTGGAACAGAGCTTTGGCACCAGCGCAGTGCTGGTCGTCGACGGAATCGAGGTGCTGGTGACCAGCGTGCCGCTGCAGATGCTCGACCTGCAGCAGTTCCGCGCCTTCGGCATTGATCCGGCAAAGAAGCGCGTGGTCGGCCTCAAGTCGATGCAGCATTTCCGCGCCGCCTTCGAGCCGATCGCCAGCAAGGTCGTGGTCTGTGACAGCGGGGCGCTCTGCACGCTCGACTATGCCCGACTGCCCTACAAGAAGATCCCGCGGCCGATCTTTCCGCTCGACAGGGACGTGGCGCGCTGATCAACAGCGCCGGAGGAAACGACATGGAGATTTTCGACGTTGCCGTCGTGGGAGGCGGCATCGCCGGTGCATCTTTCGCCTATCGGGTGGCCGGGCATCGTTCGCTCGTGCTGCTCGAGGCGGAAGCGCAGGTGGGCTATCATTCGACCGGCCGCTCGGCCGCGGAGTTCTCGCGGCAGTTCCAGAACGAGACGACCGGCCTGCTTGCCGACGCGTCCTATGACCTCCTGGCCAATCCGCCTGAGGGCTTCGCCGATGTGCCGCTGTTGATCCCTCGCGGCAATCTGGTGATCGCCAGCGAGGACCGACTGCCGAAGCTGGATGCCGCCTTCCGGGAAGTCATCGCCACTTCGGCGCAATCGCGACCGGTCTCCGTCGAGGAGGCGATCGCCATGGTGCCCTTCCTCCGGCCCGACTACATGGCGGGCGCCTTCTACGATCCCGCCTGCTGGGACATGGAGGTGGAGAGCATTCTCCAGGGCTATTTCCGCGGCGCGCGCCGCAACGGTGCCGACATCCGCACCGGCTCGCCGGTTTCTGCCGTCGAGCGGGACGGCGGGATCTATCGGCTGCAGACGCCGCAGGGCCCGATCCTCGCGCGCCGCATCGTCAACGCGGCCGGGGCCTGGGCGGATCGGCTGGCGGTGCTCGCCGGGCTGGCGCCGCTCGGCATCGTGCCGCATCGGCGGACCGCGATCACCGTCGACGTGCCGGCGGACTACGACTTGGCGCCCATGCCGGGCGTCAACGAGGTCGACGAGGATTTCTACTTCAAGCCGGAAGCAGGCAAGCTGATGGTATCGCCGGCCGATGCGACCCCGAGCGATCCTTGCGACGCCCAGCCGGAGGACATCGACGTCGCCTATGCCGCGCACTTCCTCGAACAATCGACGACGCTTCCGGTGAAGACCATTTCGCACAAATGGGCGGGGCTGCGCTCCTTCACGGCCGACAAGCTGCAGGTCGTCGGTTTCGACCGCAGGGACCCGGACTTCTTCTGGCTGGCCGGCCAGGGCGGCAGCGGAATCCTCACCTCGCCGGCGCTGTCCGAATGGGCCGCGGGCCTGTTCCTCGACGGTCATCCACCCGAGCGACTCGTCGGTCTCGGTCTGGAGCCGGAGATCTTCTCTCCCCGCAGATTGGCGAGTTGATCGTCGATCACGGAGGCGGCGCTTGCGCGAGACACTTGTCATCCGCGTGGTAGAGAAAGCCCGTGTTGATTCCAAAACCATGATTCCGGCTATGTGTTGCGCGCATAGCTGCACTGCAACAAAATGCCTATAAAATGCGCATGAATCGGATATAGTCGTTTTCAACGAAGCGATGCACCTCCTCCCGCAAAGCTTCGTGTTTCAGATGGCCCGCTCCTCCTCCCAAGGGCCGTT
>JAHRYZ010000132.1 GCA_020621905.1 Rhizobium sp. | reverse complement strand
CGACGCCAAGTCCAAGGGCTACACCTTCAATTACGATGCGCTGAAGGCCTCGAACGACGACGTGCAGATGCGCTCCGACTGGCTCTTCCCGATCTGCTCGGGCGGCGAGCGCCTGAAAGGCGACGACGGCAAAAAGGTCCATCCGACCCAGAAGCCGGAAGCGCTGCTCGCCCGCATCATCATGGCCTCCACCAAGCCCGGTGACATCGTGCTCGACCCGTTCTTCGGCTCCGGCACCACCGGTGCGGTGGCCAAGCGTCTCGGTCGCAATTTCGTCGGCATCGAGCGCGAGCAGGACTACATCGACGCGGCCTCGGCCCGCATCGCGGCCGTGACCCCGCTCGGCAAGACCGAACTGACCGTGCTGACCGGCAAGAAGGCCGAACCGCGCGTCGCCTTCAACACTCTGGTCGAGAGCGGCATGGTCAAGCCGGGACAGGTTCTCACCTGCGCCAGGCGCCGCCATTCGGCGGTCGTGCGCGCCGACGGCACGCTCGCTTCCGGCGGCGATGCCGGCTCCATTCACCGTCTGGGCGCCAAGGTGCAGGGCGTTGATGCATGTAACGGATGGACCTTCTGGCACATCGATGACGGGCAGTCCCTGCGTCCGATCGACGAGCTCCGCGCGGTCGTCCGCAGTGGGTTGGCAAAGCTGGACTGACGATCCGCCCAGCTTTGCCAGTCCGGAGTTTCTCCGGCCGGTCTTGTACCTCTAGTCCCGGCAGGAGAGCCTTGACGCCCGGTGCGAAAGCGCCGGGCGTCATCCGTTTCAGGCGTGCCGGATCCTAGACCTTGTAGTCGGTGACCTCGACGGAGACGATCTTGCCGTCGGCATTGAAGGTGATGGTCTCCTCGCCGAAGCGGATGAGCGGCTCGCCGGTCTCGGCATTCGTCGCCTTCAGCCGCCAGACGGCGCGGGCGGCAAGCGGCGAGACCGCCTCGATCAGTTCGTCGACCGCCTGCTGGTCGGGATAGGTGTCGAAATACTGGCGAAATGCCGTCAGGATCGCGTCGCGGCCCTTAAGACCTCCGACCTTCACCGAGCCATAGACCGCGTCCTCCGCGTAGAAATCCTCGATGACGGCGAAGTCGAGATCGTTGACGGCGTCGAGATCGCGCTTGGCGGCGGCGACGGGATCGAAGGTCATGAAGGCTCCAGGAGGCGCGGGGAGAGTGTGAAAGGCTGCCAGCGGATCGGGACGGCCGGACGCCACCTTCGCCCGGCCGACAGTTTCGGACAAGTCGGTCCGCCTAACCATGGCGGCGAAACATGGGGATGACGAAGACGTGACGGCATTGCTCGATCAGGCCAAGCGGCAGTTCAACGAGGGCGATCTCAAATCCGCCCTGGCGACGCTCTATTCGCTGTTCGAGACCGAGCGCGGTGATGCGCAGCCGATGATTCTGGCCGCCACGATTCACGAGCGGCTGGGCGACCGGGCCATGGCCGCGACCTTCTATGCCGGCGCCATCGATCTGACCCCGAACCTCAAGCGCGAGGTCGCCTTCCGCGCCGCCTCCCACTATCTGGCCGTCGGCGACGGCGATGCGGCGCTCTCCGCCATGCTGATGCTGGAAAAGCATCTGCCGGACGATCTCGATCTCGTCCATTCGATCTGCAGCCTTCATCGCGAGGCCGGCCGCTATGCCGATGCGCTGCCCTATGCGCGCAACCTGGCAGTGAAGGGCCAGAACTTCGGCAATTTCCTCAATGCCGGCATCGTGCTCTCCGGGCTCGGCCTCTACGAGGAAGCCTATCCGCCGCTGCTTCAGGCCTATGCGGCGAACCCTCAGGAGCGGCTGGCGCTGTCGGAACTCTTCTGGTGCGCCGGAAACCTTTGCGATTTCCCGCTGGCCGATCGTCTTCAGGCCGAGCTTCAGGCAGCCTATGCCCGGGAAGGCGTGACCGCCGACATTCGCGAAAACGCCTTCCGCGCGCTGGTCTGGTCCGGCGACGAGGAATACCACGCCCGCTGCGCCCGCCGCACGGCCGAAGCGGTCTTTCCCTCTGTCGCACCGAAATGGTCGCGCAGCGAGCGTGCGCCCGGCCCGATCCGCATCGGCTACCTCTCGTCCGATTTCTGCGACCACGCCACCATGGCCCTGTTCGCCGGCGTGCTGGAAGCCCATGACCGCGAACGCTTCGCCGTCTACGGCATCTGCCACACGGCGGAGGACCAGCGCAAAGGCCCGGTGCGCGAACGTTTCCTCGAGGCGATCGATTTCTATATCGACATCCTCGCCCTCGACGACGATGCCGCCGCCGATCTGGTGCGCTCGCTGGACCTCGACATTCTCGTCGACCTCAAGGGCTTCACCCAGGGTAACCGGCTCGGCATCTTCTGCCGCCGTCCGGCACCGGTGCAGGTCACCTATCTCGGCTTTCCGGGCTCTGTCTCCGGCGTCGGCATCGACTATGCCGTCACCGACCGCATCGTCACGCCCGATCGCTCGATCCCCTTCTACCAGGAAAAGCTGCTCCGCCTCGACGGCAGCTACCAGGCGAACGACCGCAGCCGCGAAGCTGTCGAGCGCGCCCCCAACCGCGCCGCCGCACGCCAGGCGCATGGCTTGCCGGTGAATGGCGCCGTATTCTGCTCGTTCAACCAGCCGCAGAAGATCCGCGGCACTGTCTTTGCCGCCTGGATGCAGGTTCTGGCCGCAGTCGACGGTTCGGTTCTGTGGCTCTCGGACCAGTCGCCACTGATCCGGGCAAACCTGCAGAAGGCGGCGAGAGCCCATGGCATCGACCCGGCCCGCCTGGTCTTTGCGCCGAAAAAGCCGCTGGCCGAGCATCTGCGCCGCCTCACCGAGGCCGACATCGCCCTCGATCCGCGCCCAATGGCAACACCACGACTCGGACGCGCTGTGGTGCGGCGTGCCGGTGGTGACCGTCAAGGGCACGAGCTTTGCCAGCCGCGTGTCGGAAAGCCTGCTTTCCGCCGTCGGACAGCCGCAGCTCGTTGCCGGCGACCTTTCAGAATTCGTCCGCCTGGCGGTCGAACTGGCGCAGGACGGGGACCGCCATCTCCGCCTGCGCCAGAACTTGATCGAGGCGCGCACCACCGCGCCGCTGTTCGATACCGCCCTTTTCACCCGCCGGCTCGAGGAGAAGTTCCTCGAGATTGCCGCGAGCTGATCATTCCTATCGGTTGCCCGCTCGTTTGGGCTTGTCCTCGCCGCCGTCTTCGGAAGCAAAGATGCTCGTGAGAACGGCGGGTTTCCTGTCCGGAAAGCGTGCGATGATCTCGAGGTCGCCTCCCATCGCCGTGATGTAGTCGCGCAGGGTCGACAGGAGCAGATCGCTGCGACGCTCCATGCGCGAAACGTTTTCCTGATTGACGCCGAGAATTTCGGCCACCTTTTCCTGCGTCAGGTCGCGTGCCTTGCGCAGGTCCTGCAAGGTCCTGTATTCATCGAGCCGTTCCTGGCCGCGCTTTTCCAGTTCCTTGCGCTTTTCTTCCGGCAGGGCGGCCAGAGCCTCATCAAGCGTTCTTGCCATCGTTTTTTCCTTCCAGATCCTTCAGATGCTCCGTGAAGCGCCGGTCCGCCTTGTCGATCAGCTGTCTATAGAAGCGCTTTTCGCTTCCGCCGGACTTGTCCGCAGCGACAAGCAGCACGGCTTGCCGCTTCGGATCGAACGCATAGGCGACGCGCCAGACGCCGTCATCGGCCTTGAAACGCAGTTCCTTCATGTTCGGGTGGCGAGAGCCCTTTAGTGTGTCTGCCCATGGGCGCCCGAGCTGCGGGCCATAGGTCTTGAGTAGCGGCAGGCTCGCAAAGATTTCGTCCCTGACCAGCTCGGGTAGGGCCTCGAATTCCGGATCGAAGGCTTCATGCAGCAATACGCTCCAAGTCATGGGGAAACATGACATAGAGCGCATATGATTTCAAGGGCATTTTGCCGCGGTGCCCCGCGCCGATCTTAGACCTCGACGCCCAGATCCTTCAGGTCGGCCCGCAGCTGGTCGGCGCCGAGGAACTGAACCGCCTGCCAGCCGGCGGCGCGGGCGCCTTCGACGTTGACGGTCACGTCGTCGATGAACAGGCAGGTCGCCGGATCGAGGCCGAAATCGCCGGCATGACGCTGGTAGATCGCCACATCCGGCTTCAGCAGGCCGACCTCGCCGGACACGGTCACGCCGCGCGGCAGGTCGAGGAAGGGATACATTTCCCTCGCCTCCCGGAACGTGTCGGCGGCGAAATTGGTCAGCATGGTGACGTCGCGCTCTGCGTCGATCAGGCCGGTCATCAGCGTCACGCTGTCCTCATAGGCATGCGGCACCATCTCGCGCCAGTTCAGCCGGAAGGCGCGGATCTGCTCCTCGCGCTCGGGATAGCGGGCGATGACCTCCGCTTCGGCCTCGGCCCAGCCGCGTCCGCGGTCCTGCTCCATGTTCCAGTCGTGGGTGCAGACATTGTCGAAGAACCAGCGACGCTCCGCCTCGTCGGGAATGATGCGGGAATAGGGCAGGTTGGGATCGTAATGGATCAGTACCTTGCCAATGTCGAAGACGATATGGCGGATGGGCGCGGGCATGTCTTATCCTTTGCTGGTCGAAAACGCGGTCGGAATAGCAGCGGCAATCGCTTTTTTCATGACGGTCGGCAGCGCCTCGCCGTCAAGATTTGTCACCGGCGCCCAGAAGCCGTGAACCGGACCGGTCTCCGCGCGGGATACCTGCACGCGGTAGACGCCGAGCCGAAGCTCGAAATGGGTGAACACATGGGTGACGGTGCCGCAGGCCTGCCAGCCGGCGGCAAAGGGCGCCGCTTCAATCCCCGTCTCGCCGTCCACCCGCGACGTCCAGGCGGTGGTCGGCACCTCGGTCATGCCGCCGAGCAGGCCGCTGTCCGGTCGGCGCCTTAAGAGCAGGTGCCCGTCGGTATCCACCGCGACGAAGGCCGCCCCGAGCCGCACCGGCTTTTCCTTCTTCGCTGCCTTGACGGGAAACCGCTCCGGATCGTCGGTGGCCAGGGCGATGCAGAGATCGTTGAACGGACAGAGCGCGCAGGCGGGCCGCTTTGGCGTGCAGATCGTCGCGCCGAGGTCCATCATCGCCTGGGCGAAATCGCCCGGCCGGTCCTGCGGCGTCATCGCCGAGACGCGGGTACTCATCTGCGGTTTGGAGCCGGGCAGGGGTGCGTCGATGGCAAAGAGCCGCGAGATCACCCGCTCGACATTGCCGTCCATCACCGCCGCGGGGCGGTTGAAGGCGATCGCCGCGACGGCGGCTGCCGTATAATCACCGATGCCGGGAAGCGCCTTCAAGCCTTCTTCCGTGTCGGGAAAGCGTCCGCCATGCGCAGCCGCCACCGCCTCGGCGCATTTCTTCAGGTTGCGGGCCCGCGCGTAATAGCCCGCCCGCGACCATCACGTCTTCGGAGGGAGCGGCGGCCAGATCGGCGACGGTCGGCCAAAGCCCGACGAACTTGGCGAAATAGGCCTTCACGGCGGCGACCGTGGTCTGCTGCAGCATCACTTCCGACAGCCAGATGTGATAGGGATCGGGCGTCACGCCACGCGCGGCCATGGCCGGCGATATGCGCCAGGGCAGGTCGCGGTGGTGGCGATCATACCAGGCGAGCAGGGGCGCGGCCGCGGGTTTCTTCTGGATTGTCACGCTCGTCATTTGCTGCTCATGGGGGAAGTGCCCTATATCTGGCCAAATCACCCGGCCGTTCAAGGGGTGATGTGAAAGGCTCAGTCGGTTTCCATGCGTGCTCCCAGAAAAGGCGTGATCCAGATCTCCGAGGTGGCGAATGGCATCATCGATCCGATGCTCGCCCGCCGCGCCGGCATCAACACGGCGCTGCTCGGCTCCTGGGACGAGATCGCCGGCGAGAATTTCGCCGATTGCACAAGACCCGAAAAGATCGCCTGGCCGCGCCATGGCGATCCGGGCGACGAGGGCGGCCACAGGCCCGGCGTGCTGACCATCGCCTGCGAGGGCGCCCGCGCGCTCTTTCTCTCCCATGCCCAGGGCGAACTGATTGCCCGCATCAACGGCTTCTTCGGCTATCCGGCGATCGGCCAGATCCGCATCGTCCAGAAGCCCGTCTCCACCGCGACGCTGAAACGTCCGCGGCCGCGCAAGCTGGAGGGCGAAAAGGCGAAGAAGCTCGCCGGCATGATGGAAGGCATCACCGACGACAAGCTTCGCCTGGCGATCGAGCGTCTCGGCACGGGCGTCATGTCGCCGCGGCGCAAATAACCGCCCAGCCGCGAACATGAAGAAGATTTAATGCGTTAGCCTCCTGAAGTCACGATTCTTTGATGCATCGGGCCGGTGCCCGCCTTGTTTGCTGCCGATTGCCGCGATAACGGTTGGCAACGTCAAAAACAGTCATCAGGGTGCATTGATGCCGAAACTCGATCCGATCCTCACCAAGAGCCGCCTGCTCGGTGGCGCAGCCGTCATCGCCATGGCCGCCGTGCTCGCGTCCTGCAGCGACGACACCGAAAAGAAGGCTGCCGACGCGGCGCCGAAGCCGGCTGAAACCAGCACGGCGGCGCCCGCCGCTCCGGCAACGCCCGCAGCCCCGGCCGAGACCGCAACGGCGCCTGCGGCCACGCCCGCGCCTGCCGCCGCACCGGCTCCGGCCGCCACGGAAACCGCCCAGGCACCGGCGCCTGCGGCCGAACCGGCTGCTCCGGCCGCCAAGGTCGAACTGCCGACCTCCGACCGTGACATCGACATGGCCGAGGCGCTGAAGCCCGGCCCGATGAAGGAAATGGCTCTCGGCGATCCGAACGCACCGGTCAAGATCATCGAATACATGTCGATGACCTGCTCGCACTGCGCCAACTTCCACACCAAGACCTTCGACGCGATCAAGGCCAAGTATGTCGACAGCGGCAAGGCCTACTTCATCATTCGCGAATTTCCCTTCCCGGGCGACACCGCGTCGCTCGCCGCCTTCATGCTGGCGCGCTGCACGCCGGAGGAGCGCTTCTTCCCCTTCGTCTCCATGTTCATGAAGCAGCAGATGACCTGGGCCGCCCCGGCGGACAACGATGTGCGCGGCGCCATGCTGCAATTGTCGAAACTCGGTGGTTTTACACAGGAGAGCTTCGACGCCTGCTTGACGAACCAGAAACTTGCCGGTGATGTGACGGCAGTCCGCGATCGCGGGGCCAAGGATTTCGGCATTCAGTCGACGCCGACCTTCCTGATCAACGGCAAGAGCTATTCGGGGGACATGTCGGTTGATACCATGTCGGCGCTCATCGACAGCATGCTCTGATCGGCGCCCCCGCATTCCGGCGGGTGGCGGGGAAGCCCGCGCGCCCGTTTTGCTGGCTGCAACCATGGTGAAGGCGAGCACTTGCCCCTCTCCCCGCAAGCGGGGCGAGGGGGTGCCGACGTCGCGGCATTCGTCCTTCTCCCCGTTTGGACGGGGAGAAGGTGCCGGCAGGCGGATGAGGGGGCGATAGCGACCTCTCGGTCCGTACTCATTCGGCGAGCTTGGGGTCACCCCCCTCTGTCCTGCCGGACATCTCCCCCTCAAGGGGGGAGATTGGCCGCACGCGACCCGCACGACCATTTCCTTTTCTGCGGGGCTCCTCCGAGTTCACGCCCATACCGTGTCGCTTGGCCTCGTTCGCAGCCGCAGGAGTCGGCATCAAGGCGCCGGCCACACGCCGATCTCCCCCCTTGAGGGGGAGATGCCCGGCAGGGCAAAGGGGGGCAGACTTGCTCGGCTTCCGCGGCCCGTCTCGCAACTGGGCGGGGGCGGCATGAAGTTCAACCGCCTGCGCCTGCTCGGCTTCAAGTCCTTTGTCGAACCGACCGAATTCATCATCGAACGGGGCCTGACCGGCGTCGTCGGGCCGAACGGCTGCGGCAAGTCGAACCTTGTCGAGGCGCTGCGGTGGGTGATGGGCGAAAACTCCTACAAGAACATGCGCGCGTCCGGCATGGACGACGTGATCTTCTCCGGCTCCGGCAACCGGCCCGCCCGCAACACCGCCGAAGTCGGCCTCTATCTCGACAATTCCGACCGCACCGCGCCCGCCGCCTTCAACGATGCCGACGAGATCCAGGTGACGCGCCGCATCGAGCGCGGCGAGGGCTCGGTCTATCGCATCAACGGCAAGGAAGCGCGCGCCAAGGACGTGCAGCTCCTGTTCGCCGATGCCTCGACCGGCGCCCGTTCGCCGTCCATGGTCGGCCAGGGCCGCATCGGCGAGTTGATCCAGGCCAAGCCCCAGGCGCGCCGCCAGTTGCTCGAAGAGGCGGCCGGCATTTCCGGCCTGCATTCGCGCCGCCATGAGGCGGAGCTGAGATTGCGCGCCGCCGAGACCAATCTCGAGCGGCTGGAGGACATCACCGCCCAGCTCGAGACGCAGATCGAGAGCCTCAAGCGCCAGGCCCGCCAGGCCAACCGCTTCAAGATGCTCTCCGCCGATATCCGGGCGCATGAGGCCATGCTGTTGCACATCCGCTGGAGCCAGGCCAAGCAGGCCGAGGGCGAGGCGGAAAGCGCGCTGAACCAGGCGACCTCGATCGTCGCCGAGAAGGCGCAGGCGCAGATGGAGGCGGCCAAGGCGCAAGGCATCGCCAGCCTCAAGATGCCGGAACTGCGCGAGGAGGAGGCCCGCTGCGCCGCGGCGCTTCAGCGCCTGCAGATCGCCCGCACCCAGCTCGACGAGGAGGCCGGCCGACTGCTGCGCCGCCGCGACGAACTCACCCGCCGGCTTGCGCAATTGGGCGAGGACATCCGCCGCGAGGAAACTCTGGTCGCCGAGAATGCGGAAGTGCTGGAGCGGCTGACGGCGGAAGAGGTGGAACTCGAGGACATCCTCGCCGATTCCGGCCGCACCGGCGAAGAAGCCCGTATCGCCTTCGAGGCGGCCGCGGCGACCCTTTCCGACAGCGAGAAGCGCTTTGCCGCGCTGACCGCCGAGCGCGCCGAGGCCGCGGCCGGCCGCAACCAGCTGGAACGCCTGGTCCGCGATCTGGCCGACCGCCGCCAGCGCCTGGAGCGCCAGGTGGCGGAGGCCAATGGCGAGCTGGAGCAGATCGCCGCCCGCATCGCATCCCTTCCCGATCCGGACGAAAAGCGCGAAATGGTCGAGGCCGCCGAACAGGCGCTGGCCGACAGCGAAGCCGCAACCGCCGAGATCGAGGACCGCCTGGCCGAAGCCCGCCGCGCCGAGAGCCTGACGCGCGCGCCGCTCGAAGCCGCCCGTTCGAAACTCAATGCGCTGGAAACCGAGGCGCGCACGATCTCCCGCATGCTGGCCTCGGCCGTTTCGGGCGATTTCACCCCCGTGGCGGAAGAACTGACCGTCACCCGCGGCTACGAGACGGCGCTCGGTGCCGCCCTCGGCGACGATCTCGACAGCCCGCTCGATGCGGCGGCGCCCGCCCACTGGATGCTGAACGGCGACGGTGCCGGCGATCCGGCCCTGCCGGCGGGCATTGCCTCGCTGGTCGATCATGTGCGCGCGCCGCCGGCTCTGACGCGTCGCCTGCGCCAGATCGGCATCGTCGACGAGGCGACGGCGCTTCGCCTGATGCCGCAGCTTCGCCCCGGCCAGCGCCTCGTCACCCGCGAAGGCGCCGTCTATCGCTGGGACGGCCATGTGGCGGGCTCCGAAGCCCCGAGTGCGGCCGCCCTTCGCCTGGCCCAGAAGAACCGCCTGACCGAGATCGAGACGGAGGTCGAAGAGGCGCAATATGCGCTGAACGAGGCCGAGGAGCGTCTCGCCGAGGCGCTCGACGCGATCCGCAGCGAGGAGTCCCGGCTGGCCGAGGCGCGCGACAGGCAGCGCCTGTCGATCCGCCATCTCGCCGAAGCGCGCGAGGCGCTGACCCAGGCGGAACGCGCCTCGGGCGATCTCATCCGCCGGCGTGTCGTCATCGAGGAGGCGGTGAACGGCCTGAAGGCGCAGATCGAGGAAGCGCTGGAACAGGAGGAAAACGCCCGCATCGAGATCGAGGAAACGCCGGACCTCTCCGCCCTCGACGTCAGGCTGCGCGAGGCCGAGGCCGAGGTCGCGACCGACCGCGGCCGGCTTGCCGAGGCGCGCGCCCGTTTTGAGGGGCTCGCCCGCGAGGACGAGAGCCGTCGGCGCCGTATCCTCGCCATCCGCCAGGAGCGCTCGACCTGGCAGGCGCGGGCGAGAAACGCCGAGGAGCATATCGCCACGCTGCGCGACCGCGTGGCCGAGGCGGAAGATGAGATGATCGGGCTTGAAATGGCGCCCGACGAGGTCGAGGAAAAGCGCCGCGCCCTGATGAACGAGCTGGAAAAGGCCGAAGCCGCACGCCGCGCCGCCGCCGACCGGCTGGTCGAGGCCGAGACGCGCCAGCGTGACGCCGACCAGAAGGCCGCCGCAGCACTGGCCGAACTCGCCGAAAGCCGCGAGAAACGCGGCCGCGCCGAAGAACGCCTGGTCTCCGCCCGCGACTGGCGCAAGGAAGCCGAAACCCGCATCCACGAAGCGCTGGCCGTTCCGCCGCACGAAGCGTTCCGGCTGACGGGGCTCAAGGATCCGTCGGAGATCCCGGATCTGCGCGAGGTCGAACGCGATCTCGACCGCCTGCGCATCGAGCGCGAGCGCCTCGGTGCGGTCAACCTTAGGGCCGACGAGGAACAGAAGGAGCTGTCGGAGCGGCTGGCCGCGCTCATCAAGGAGCGCGACGACATCATCGACGCGATCAAGAAGCTGCGCGGCGCGATCCAGAGCCTCAACCGCGAGGGCCGCGAGCGCCTGCTGGCCGCCTTTGACGTGGTCAACGCCCAGTTCCAGCGCCTGTTCACCCACCTGTTCAACGGCGGCACGGCCGAGCTTCAGCTGATCGAAAGCGACGACCCGCTCGAAGCCGGCCTCGAAATCCTCGCCCGTCCGCCCGGCAAGAAGCCGCAGACCATGACGCTTTTGTCGGGCGGCGAGCAGGCCTTGACGGCCATGGCGCTGATCTTTGCGGTCTTCCTCACCAACCCGGCGCCGATCTGCGTGCTGGACGAAGTGGACGCGCCGCTCGACGACCACAATGTCGAGCGCTATTGCAACCTGATGGACGAAATGGCCGCCTCGACCGAGACGCGCTTCGTCATCATCACCCACAATCCAATCACCATGGCCCGCATGAACCGCCTGTTCGGCGTCACCATGGCCGAGCAGGGCGTCTCCCAGCTGGTGTCGGTCGACCTGGAGACGGCGGAGGCGCTGCGTGAGCGCGACGCGGTCTAGGTCGGGGTATCCGTCTTCCACGTTTTCGATGAAACAGGGTTTCACGCCGCCAGCATCAGGCGGTCGCGGCCTTCGTGCTTGGCCTGGTAGAGCGCCTGGTCGGCGCGCGAGTAGACGGTCTGGGGCGTGTCGTCGGCTCTGATCTCGGAAAGGCCTGCGGAGAACGTATAGGTGAAATCCTTGGCGTTCTGCAGCGGCCGGCGCTCGTGGATCGCGGCAAAGATCCGATCGACGATCTTCTTCGCATGGAAGATCGACGTGCCGGGCATGAGCAGCATGAATTCCTCGCCGCCGATGCGGCCGAAGCCGTCCTG
>JAHRYZ010000131.1:11260-11567 GCA_020621905.1 Rhizobium sp. | reverse complement strand
CGTCTGGCGGGTATTCTACGACGGCATGCCTGAGGCGCCGGTGATGGGCGTGATCGGCTTCATGGCGCTGGCCGCCAATGTCACCAGCGTCCTTCTCCTGATGAACTACAAGGACGGCGACGCCAATGTGCGCTCGGTCTGGCTGTGCTCGCGCAACGACGCGATCGGCAATGTCATCGTCATGATCGCCGCCATCGGCGTCTGGGGAACGGCGACCGCCTGGCCCGACCTTGCCGTCGCGTTCATCATGGCCGGCCTGTTCCTCAATTCCTCAGGCCAGATCCTCTGGCAGTCCTGGCACGAGTGG
>JAHRYZ010000131.1:0-11250 GCA_020621905.1 Rhizobium sp. | reverse complement strand
GCAGGAAGGCCGAGGAAGGCTGCACGTCGTGCAGCGCCGACGCCCACCGCACGGCCGGCAGCCATCATCACGATCACGCCCATTGACAGACGAGGTTTCGGCCGCGCCAGCCTGGCGACGACAACGAGAAAGGGCGCCCATGGCGCCCTTGTTCATGCCGACGAAACCTGCCTTCGCCGCTCAGCCGTCGTCGCCTGTCAGTTCGTATTCGCGGTAGAGAGCTTCGACCTTCTCGGCGACCGAGGGAACGGCTGCATCATCGGCAACCGAGGTGAGATCGGGTTGGAGGCTTGCGGACGCCTTGCGGCCGCCTTCGACGATCCACAGCGCCGTTGCCAGGTTGGACGACAGGAGCGTGCTGCTGAAGGCGCTGTTCCCGCTGCCGCGCGGCTTGGCGACCGTTGCGGCATCAGCCGAAGCGTCTTCGTTTTCCGTCGCGCTCGGTATGTACCGGCTCTGGTATGAATAGCCGCTAAGGCCGCTATCGATCCGCATGGCAGACACTCTCGTTCCAATCGTTAACCATTCATTAACCATCGAAACTTGCGCGAAGCTTGCGCCGCGCTGCAGCATCCGGGCAATTGCGCCCCTCGCCTGCTTGACAATTCACGCCGCCCGTGACGCTGCTTCGTGACGGAAATCACATTTTGCGCGCAGAAGGGGTGCCCGGCGGCCTGCCACGGGCGACAAAGGAATCGATGACGGCCGCGGTGATCCGCTGATTGTTGCGATACCAGGGATCGCCCGAGTGGAAGACCGGTTGGCTCTCGTCCCAACCGCTGCAGGAGAAGTCGGACTGGCGCGCGAAGAAGGCGACGAAGCCCGTTTGGTCATCCCAGCCGGCGATGGGATCGCCGGTATGTCCACCGCCGTCGAAGACGTCGCAGAGCACGACGCCGCCGGCGCGGCGGATCAGCCCCTGGCCGCAGAAGTCGCGGTGGAATTCGACGATCAGCCCCTCGCCCTCGCCGCCCGAGGCTAGCTTGCGCCACAGCGCCGTTGCGCGCGCCTCGCCGAAAGGGGCGCGAGAGAGCCGGTCACGCAACTCCGCCGCACGGCGCGCCATCTCTTCCTCGGAGGCGTCGATCAGCGGATAGGGCGACCGCCACGCCCCCTTCGGCCGGCGCATCGACTGGATCGCGGCAACGAGCACCACGACGACCGCGCCGAGCGCCAGAAGTGGAATGATCGTCGACATGCCCGGCCTCTCCCCTCGGCTGGTTCTTGATGCTGGATTATGCAAGATCGGTGAGGGTCGCGAAACCGACAGGTACCTCGCACCGGGAGATTCCTCGGTTCTTTGGCTTCAGCGCCCTGCCGCGTGTACAGAGCGCGCGGCGTCCTGTACAGAAATCATCAAAGTCTCCTGGTGAACATGTTCGTTGCGGGATGCCTCGTTCCTGCCGGGGCCTTTTCGATTTGCGCCTTGGTCCAAAGGGCTTGCTGAACTGCAAGCCATGGAAAGGTTGAGGTTATGTCGGTGTATTGGCGGTCTCTGACGAACGTGATTGTGCCTCCTACAATTCTGACTGGGCACTGAGCCTGTTGATCGCAGACCTCTGGTTCATAGAGCGTCGTAGGGTCTTTGGGGTCAGGCAGGATCCAGAGTCTCGGCAAGAGTTCCAGCCCGAACGACATTGTCCGGCGCTCGGAGGCGGCCTTCCTCAGCGCGTCGATGGTCTCCCGATCGCCCGCCCGTTCGAGATGGAGGAGCTTGAGCGGAATGAGGTTGGCATAGTTCCAGTCTTTAATCTGATAACGATAGTAATTGAGGTCATCGCTGTCGACGCTAACGAGCAGAAGATGGTCGTTCGCCAAGCTGGCCATGGCGGCATCAGCCCGCACGTCGTTGTGATGCCTTCCAACTGCCTTCATGGTCGGGTGCGACTTGTAGATGACCTCCCAGACGGCAGATGCCCGGGCAGGACGCCATCGACCTCGAAATCGCATCGATGCGATAGCGTACCGTGACATCGGAAAGGCAAAGAACGTGAGCCAGATCAGGTAATGACGACCGACGCGAGGGAGCTCCAGAAGGAGTACCCGGTTCTTTGTACGCATAAAGCTCTATCCACGAGAAGGCGAAAGGAACGACAATATGCAGATACCGGCAGGCCATCTGGTGAAGAGAGTAAGCCCTGAAAACCGGCTGTATTCTTGAAAATCTGCGGACATGCTCGAGAATACGTCGTCCAATACAGCACGGCCGTCCTTGAGGGGGCGCCGTTCCGGCAAAGCCGACCGCACGCTCCACCCTCACCTCCTCGATCCCGCCTGCAGTTTCGGCGAGCCGGGCGACGGTGTTGATGCTGCGCGAGGTGCCGGCCTTCAGCGCCGGAAGCTGACTGAGCGGCCGGAGCCGATCGGGGAGTACACGATCTCGCATCTGTGAACAGCCTCAACCGAGCGACCCCATATGATTCTGCAATCCGGCCCAGGCAGGGACAGAACATGGACAACACTAGTTTCTAACTCGGACCATCAGGAGCGCAGGTCGACGCCTCCGGATGTTACCCTCATAGTATTTCAAAGTATTTCAAAAAGACGTAAGCACCGGTCAGGAGCAGCGAAGTGCCCGCAACGACGATCAGGCCTCCTCGTATCGGAAGAGTCAAATATCGTCTCCCGTATGACGAAGTAACTGCGTAAAATGTATCGGTGATCAGCCCGACCACCAAAAAGGTCGCCCCGAGAACGGCGAATTGAATATCATACGATCCTTCAGGTGAGATAAATTGCGGCAAAAATGTTGAAAAATACAAGAGACCTTTAGGATTGAGGATGGACGTGAAAAAACCCTGATTGAAAGTCTTTCTCGATTCCTCTGCTTTCTCATTTTCCGTCAACGCAGAACGAACACCGACTATGGTCTTGATACCCAGGAATAGAAGGTAAGCTCCCCCAATTATTCTAATTCCATCGAAGACTGCTTCGGAAACGGAGAAGAGCGTGGTGGTCAACGCAAATGCTACGGCGATTAGAGCCAGATCCCCCAGGAAAATGCCGGGGATCAACGCCAAGGTGGCAGCAATACCGCTTCGCAAACCTGTCGATATCAGCAGTGAGACCGCCGGCCCAGGGCTGGCGGTCTGAAGTGCTGTCAATAGTGCGAACGAAATCCAAACCGAGAATGTCATGCGGCATTTGTCTGGTAGGTTCGAAATTGCAGATCAGGGATAGCAGAACGGAGAAGTGACAGAGGCGTGCTCGTATATACATACTCATTCGGAATACAGGGGGGAAGCATAGAGGATATGTAGCGGGAGAGGTTTTGAGCGCTATTGCCCGCCGCAATTGTGCAAAAATTTCCGCTATTCCACGTGATGTACGAATACTTGAAATGCTCAGCCAGCGCGACGCTCATCGCGGATATCGTGTTCTCGTTCTGATTCATGCGTTTGAGAATTGCGGCGTTCTTGCTCTCGATTTCAGACGAAGTGAAAAAACGTGATTTATAGCCGTAATCTTTCTGCAACTCTCGCCGCAGATATTCGTTCTCATCGTCCTGGCGGAATTTCTCAACGAAGATCATAATTCCATCGTCCTTGAGGTGCCCTTTGACGAATTGAATCTGAGCGGATCGATTGGGTGAGTACATCTGGAAGGTGGTGTCTTCCAGAATGATGTCAAATCCGGAGTCAAAGTGTCGCAAACGATCACTCGCGCGAATGACCTGTTTGGTCAGGTGGTGAAATGGGCCAAGAAAGAACTCCGCAAATGGGGGCACGCCATAGGAATAGAAACTCTCTTCATTTTCTTTGTTTGGACTGCATGAGAGTGTTCGAATGCAGCCTCCGCCAGCCTGAGCGAGCGTTCGGGCAAATGTACCTTCCGCTGAACCCAACACATAGAAATTCGCCGGCTGATCGGGTCGCGCGATGTTCATTCCATACCGGAACATGGCATCGCCGAGCCTTGCCTCCTCCTCCAAGCGGTAGGGGATGCTGCTGAAATAGTGGGGATCAAAGTTCCCCCAAAGGAGACGATGCGCGTCTATAAATTCTGCTAGGGATCGATCACCTTGGAAAAGGCGGCGATCGACGTCCGGCATCTTCAAGGGGGCCCCTGATCTGCCGCCCGCTGTCGTAGAAAAGAAATCTGCCATCTCATTCAGGCGAGGGGCGCGATCACATTCCATGACGAAACTCTGATTGCTTTCCATTGGGTATCCCGTCGAATTTTCGATTGTACGCACATATTATTTAGCACCATAGCGTGCAAGAAAAATGACGGAACAAGATTTCCGGTGCGTTCAGAGCGTTCTCGCTGCACCCCCGTGTCTACAGAGACGGTAGTGCGCCTTCGTCCGCCGTCTGTACGGATAGTCTCGTTCTCCAGCGAATGTCATTCCGCCCCTTTCACATCTTGTCCGCAACCTTCACCGCAACGCAAATCCAGACGCAATCTCTTCGAGCCGCTGGAACCACCATGCGGGCAAAGACGCTCACCTCCCCTCGATCCCGCCTGCAGTTTCGGCGAGCCGGGCGACGGTGTTGATGTTGCGCGAGGTGCCGGCCTTCAGCGCCGGGAGCTTGATCTTCGAGCGGCCGGAGCCGATCGGGTAGTACACGTAGATTTCCCGGCCGCGCACCACCGCCTCCTCGCCGTCGGGGGCGAGGAAACCGTGCAGGGCGTCGTCGCCGGGCGGCTCGCCGAAGAAGCTGACGAGCACGCGCTCCGGCGCCATTGCCGCGAAGGGATTGCCGTCGAGGACGGCCCTGAGTTCCGCCGGCGTGCGGACGAAGACGCCGGGGGCCTTGCCGAGGCGGGCGCCGAGCGCCGCGTCGAGCCGCGCGGCGATCACCGCCGGGTCGTCGCCGTCGCGGAAGATCAGGTTGCCGGACTGGATATAGGTGGAGACCTCGGCGAAGCCGAGGCCTTCGGCGAGCGCCTTCAGCTCCGCCATCGGCAGTTTCCCGGTGCCGCCGACATTGACGGCGCGGATCAGGGCGACATAGGCGGGCATCGTCTCTCCTCTCCGGGCGGAAGGCGGCGCGCCGCCGCCGTTACAGACTTAGCGCGAGACGGTGGAGGGGCAATGGCTCAGAGAAACGAACGCCCCCTCACATCTTGCCCGCCACCTTCACCGCAAACGCATATTCAAAAGCGATCTCCAGGCGCTGGAAGCGGCCGGACTTGCCGCCGTGGCCGGCGGCCATGTTGGTCTTGAGCAGATAGGGGCCGGCGTCGGGGGCCTTTTCGCGCAGCCTGGCGATCCACTTGGTCGGTTCCCAATAGGTCACGCGCGGGTCGGTGAGGCCGGAGAGTGCGAGGATCGGCGGATAGGGCTTTTGCCCGACATTGTCGTAAGGGCTGTAGGCGGCGATCCAGTTGTATTCCTCGAGCGACTCGATCGGATTGCCCCACTCGCCCCATTCCGGCGGGGTGAGCGGCAGCGTGTCG
The DNA here is from genome assembly GCA_020621905.1 of Rhizobium sp. Lineage (GTDB taxonomy): Bacteria > Pseudomonadota > Alphaproteobacteria > Rhizobiales > Rhizobiaceae > Allorhizobium. Next base: position 5,847 of record JAHRYZ010000131.1, on the reverse strand, counting down.
TCGAGCATGGTGTTCAGCACATCGACGAAGGGCACGGCGGCGATGATGCCGGCGAATTTTTCCGGCGCCATGTTGGCGACCGCGCCCATCAGCATGCCGCCGGCCGAGCCGCCTTCGGCGATGATGCGGTCGTGAGACGTGAAGCCTTGCTTCACCAGATGGTCGGCGGCAGCGATGAAGTCCTTGAAGGTGTTTTCCTTCTTTTCCATCTTGCCGTCTTCGTACCATGCAAAACCCTTGTCCTTGCCGCCGCGGATATGGGCGATGGCATAGACGAAGCCGCGGTCGGCGAGCGACAGGCAATTGGTGTTGAAGCCGGCGGCGATCGAGATGCCATAGGCGCCGTAGCCATAAAGCAGGCAGGGGGCCGAGCCGTCGAGGGGCGTGTCCTTGCGGTAGAGCAGCGTGACGGGCACGTCCACTCCGTCATGGGACGGCGCAAAGACGCGGCGGGTGACATAGTCGTCGGGATTATGGCCCGAGGGCACTTCCTGGGTCTTCAGCAGAACGCGCTCGCGGGTCGCCATGTTGTAATCGAAGAGCTGGGTGGGCGTCGTCATCGACGAATAGGAGAAGCGGATGACGTCGGTGTCGTATTCGGCAGCGCCCTGGAGGCCGAGTGCATAGGCTTCCTCGGCAAAGGCGATCGAATGCTCCTCGCCGCTCACCCGGTCGCGGATCATGATTTCCGGCAGGCCGTTGCGGCGCTGCAGCCAGATGAGATGGCGGGCGAAGGCCATGTGGTTGAGGATCAGGCGGCCCGGAACGTGGGCGACCACTTCCTTCCAGTTTTCCTTGCCAGGTGCCGTCACCGGGGTTTCGACGATCTTGAAGTCCTTGGCGTCGCCGTCATTGGTGAGGATGTAGAAGACGTCGCCGCCCTCGGTCAGCGAATATTCGATGCCCTCGACCCGCTCGGCAACCAGCATGGGCTCGGCGGTCAAATCCTTGGTCGAGAGGATGCGGTATTCCGAGGTCTCGTGGTCGTGGATGTCGAGATAGATGAAATCGTCGAGCAGCGAACCGCCGACGCCCATGAAATAGCCCGGATCCTTCTCCTCGTAGACCAGCCGGTCTTCCGATTGCGGCTGGCCGACCACGTGGTGGAAGACCTTGGAGGGGCGGTGGTTCTCGTCCTGCAGCGGATAGAAGAAGCTCTTGCCGTCCGGCGCCCAGGCGCCGCCGCCGCCGGTGTTCTCGATCACGTCGGGAAGATCCTCGCCGGTCGAGAGATCGCGGATGCGCAGGGTGAAGTATTCAGAGCCCTTGTCGTCATAGCCCCAGAGACCCAAGGCATGGTCGGTCGTGTGGTCGATGCCGGCGAGGCGGAAATAGTCCTTGCCGGTGGCTTCCTTGTCGCCGTCGAGCAGCAGATGGCGCTGGCTCTCGTCCTTGTGGTCGGCATCGCGGGGAATGCGGAAATAGCGCGGCTGCTCGCCGCCGGTGACGAAGGCGGTGCCATAGGCGAAGGGGCCGTCCTTCATCGGGATCGAACTGTCGTCTTCCTTGATGCGGCCCTTCATCTCGGCGAAGAGCTGTTTCCGCAGCTCTTTCGTGTCGGCCATGGCCGCTTCCATATAGGCGTTCTCGGCCTCGAGATGGCGGCGCAGCTCCGCGTCGAGCAGGGTCGGGTCCTTGAACATGGCCTGCCAGTTTTCGGCGCGCATCCAGGCATAGTCGTCGGTGCGGGTGATGCCGTGGCGGGTATCGGAGACGGGCTTTTTCGGCGCGACGGCGGGCTTCGGCAAATTGGCGAAAACGGACAAGGGGAGGCCTTCCTTCTTCGAGGAAATCGGAAACGATCCTTCGAGAGATAGAGAGGCTGCGGCATCCGATCAAGCCGCAATCGCGTTGAGGATACTAACGATAGACGCGCAGGTAATGGCGCTCGAAATAGCGCTTCAGCCAGTGGAAGATCTTCATCTTCGGCCCGAGGAAGCTGCGCGTCTCGCTGCGATAGACCAGCATGGCCGTGTCGAGCATGTCGACGATGCAGATCAGTTCCGCCTTGAAATCGGTGTCCGGCGCCCTGCCCTTCAGCACCGCGGCGATGTTCCTTGCCGCGGCCTTGGCCTGGAGGTCGGCCTGGTGCGCCTGTTTCGGCAGCCAGTCGGGGCCGGGAAAGCTGCCGCTGTCGCCGACCACCCAGACGCCGTCACGATCCTTGACCCTGCATTTTTCATCGGCCGCGATCATGCCGCCCGGCGACAGCGGCAGGTCGGCATTGGCGAGCCATGCGGGGCCGGTGAGGCCCGGCATGAAGAGGATCAGATCGGCGGCAAATTCGCCGCCCTCGGTCACCACCTTGTCGGCGTCGAGCCGGACCATCTTGTGGCCAAGCCTCGTCTCGATGCCGCGCCTGGCCATTTCCTGCAACAGGCCGTCGACCGCCTTGTCGCCGAGCCGCTGGCCGGGCCTCGGCGACGGATTGAAGAAGATCAGCTTGAAGCGCTCGCGCCTTGCCTGGCGGCGCAAGAGGCTGTCGATGATGAAGAGAAATTCGAACATCGGCCCGCCGCGCACGGCGCCCTGTTCGTTGGGGTTGGTGGCAAAACCGACGGCGATCGTGCCGCCCGTCATGGCCTCAAGCCGGCGGGCGATCTCCTCGCCGACGGCGATCCCCTCGCAGGGGATCAGCGCATGTTCGATGCCGGGCAGCTTGCGGATAAAGCGTGCGCCGGTGGCGATCACCAGCTGGTCGTTGCGAAACTCGGCGGTCTCGGTCTTCACCACCCGGCCATCGGCGGAAAGCCCGGTGACCGAGGCCTTGACGTGGCGCACGCGATGTTCCGCGAAGAAATTGGCCAGCGGGATCTTCAGCTCGGCGCCCTTGCGCAGGCCGGCCGGCAGCCAGATCGAGCTCGGCAGGTAATGCAGCTCGTCGCGTGGCGAGATCACCGTGATTTCATCCTCGACGCCGTTGCGGCGCAGTTCACGGATGGTGGTGAGCGCCCCGAAACCGGAGCCGAGAACGGTGATAAGGGCCATGGCGGCCTCCAGCGAAACAACGTTCCTTCATATGTATGAATATTTCACTATTATGGAAAGAGGCGCTTCGCCGCAGGTGGGGAGATGGGAAGGCGCAGGTGGCGGGAACTCTTCTCCCCGTCGGGGAGAAGGTGGCGCGTAGCGCCGGATGAGGGGGGCGAAGCCACTTGATGGCCGCGCACTCGGCCCCCTCATCGCCTCGCATTCGCTCGGCACTTCTCCCCGCTGGGGAGAAGAGGTGCGCGACAGAGGCCGCGACACCCGGCAATCGTATTGTAAGGGAACGTCGGCAGACGGAGCGTCAGCCGACCCGGGTGCTGCGTGCCCAGTCCATGTAGAGTTCCAGCGCCTTGCGGGCGACCGGGCCCTCCTGCAGTTCGCGGCTGTCGAGCCTGTTGACCGGCGCGACTTTGGAATAGTTGCCGAGGTGAAGATCTCTCGGCGTCAGAGTCTCGATCGACAGCGTGACTTCTGCGCACCTCGTAGCCCGCCTCGCGCAGAAGCCCGATCACCCGGGCGCGGGTGATGCCGGCGAGGAAGGTGCGGTTGGCGGCCGGCGTGAAGACCACGCCGTCCTTCACCATGAAGACGTTCGAGGAGGCAGTCTCGGCGATATTGCCGTTCATGTCGCGCACCAGCGCGTTGTCGAAGCCGCGGGCACGCGCCTCGACGATCATGCGGCCGGAATTCGGGTAGAGGCTGCCGGTCTTGGCGTCGGTCATGGCGCATTCCGGGGTTGGCCGGCGATAGGGCGAGAGCGTCAGCGAATGCGGTTTTGCGGTGTGCATCGGCGCCTCGAACAGGCAGAGCGCAAAGCGGGTCGAGGCCGGATCGGGGGCGACGACCGAGCCCACCTCGCCGTGTTCGGCCCAGTACATCGGCGGTAGATTGCCGTCACCGTCGAACTGCCCGATGCCTTCCCAGGTCAGCCGCTCGATCTCCTCGGCCGAAACGGCGCCTTCATGCCATATTGCCGCCGAGCGGTTGACGCGGCGGCAGTGGGCGTCGAGATCCGGCGCGATGCCGTCGAACCAGCGCGCACCGTCGAACACGGTCGAGCCCAGCCACATGGCATGCGAGACGGGGCCGATCAGCGGCGGATTGCCCGAGATCCATTCTCCATCGACATAGGTCCAGGTGGTGGTGCGGGCGGAAGTATCGACAGCCATCGGCTTCTCCTCGTTTCCTGTATTTCGCTCCCTCCGCTTTATCCGGAAAAAGCAGCACTGGGGTGAATAAGTCGATCAAAAATTCTCATACCCCAATCGCCGTACCCTGCGGTAGGTTGCGGCCAAATCTGCGTGGGAGACGACCGATGAGAGCCATGTACTACGAGGCCTTCGAGAAGACGCCGGAGATCCGGGTCGTACCCGACCCGACGCCGACGGAGAACGGAGTCGTCATCAAGGTCGAGGCGTCCGGGCTCTGCCGCAGCGACTGGCACGGCTGGATGGGCCACGACCCCGACATCCGCCTGCCGCATGTGCCGGGGCACGAGCTCGCCGGCGTGATCGCTGCGACCGGCCGCGGGGTGATGCGCTACAAGGTCGGCGACCGGGTGACCGTGCCCTTCGTCTCCGGCTGCGGCCGCTGCGGCGAATGCCGCTCCGGCAACCAGCAGGTCTGCGAGGCGCAGTTCCAGCCGGGCTTCACCCATTGGGGCTCGTTCGCCGAATACGTGGCGATCGACTATGCCGACCAGAACCTCGTCCACCTGCCGGACGAGATGGATTTCGCCACCGCCGCCAGCCTCGGCTGCCGCTTTGCCACCTCCTTCCGCGCGGTCGCCGACCAGGCGCGGGTCAAGGGCGGCGAATGGGTGGCGGTGCACGGCTGCGGCGGCGTCGGGCTCTCGGCGATCATGATCGCCGCAGCGCTTGGCGCCCATCCGATCGCGATCGACATATCGGCGGAGAAGCTCGCCTTCGCCCGAAAGCTCGGGGCGGTCGCCGCGATCAACGCGCGCGAGACCGACGATGTCGCCGGCGCGGTGCGCGAGATCACGAATGGCGGCGCCCATGTCTCGATCGATGCGCTCGGCTCGCCCGTCACCTGCTTCAACTCGATCCAGAATCTGCGCCGCCGCGGCCGCCACGTGCAGGTCGGCCTGATGCTCGGCGCGCATGCGACGCCGCAGATCCCGATGGCGCAGGTGATCGGCCACGAGCTGGAGATCTACGGCAGCCACGGCATGCAGGCCTGGCGCTACGACGCGATGCTCGGCATGACGGCTGCCGGCAAGCTCGACCCGAAACGGCTGATCGGCCGGGAAATCTCACTGGAAGAGGCCGTGCCCGCACTCGTCGCCATGGACCGGGCGACTGACCTCGGCATCAGCGTGATCACGCGGTTCTGAGGGGGCCGAGCCAGTCACACGCCCCACCTCTCCCCTTGTGGGAGAGGTTACAAAAACACGATCTTGGCGGAGCCAAGTCGTAGATTTTGTTGGTGAGGGGGAAGGCATAGTGGTGCAGACACACCCCCTCACCTGCAATTTCTAGCACTTAGCTGACGCTAAGATGCTGAAATTGCTTCCTCTCCTGAGGAGAGGAGACCTCACGCCACCTGCATCGCCCCCGGACCCGGGATCGCGCCCGGGGGGCATTTGCCGAGGATGATCATGCCGAGCACTTCGTCCTTGGTGACATCCTGCGTCCGCGCCTGGCCGACCACCTTGCCGTTCTTCATGACGAAGACGCGGTCGGCGAGGTCGAAGACGTCGTGGATGTCGTGGCTGATCAGGAAGATGCCGATGCCTTCGCGCTTCAGCTGCTGGATCAGTTCGCCGACCTGGGCGGTTTCCTGCGGCCCCAAGGCTGCGGTCGGCTCGTCCATGATGAGGATGCGGGCGTCGAACAG
>JAHRYZ010000130.1 GCA_020621905.1 Rhizobium sp. | reverse complement strand
CGATCTCGGCAATTTCACCTCGTTCCTGCGCGTCTGCTGCGGCCGCTATCTGGCACTGCAGCTGTCCGGCGACATCCCGGCCAATCCCGACCTGCCGATCGCGGCGCTCGATGCGGAGCATATCCTGACTGCCGAGAAGGCCAAGTACCACTGACGGACGGGACGGGGTCGGCCCTGCCGCCTTTGTAATGCGCTGCGTCAGCCTGGCGGCGTGACGAAGCGATCCGCCGGTGCTATAGCTCGGCCATTGCACCGGCAGCCAATCTGCGTCCTTCCCCGCCTGCCGGACCCTCTATGTCTTTCAGGAGTTCATCCCCCATGCCCGGTCCCAAGGTCGTTCCCGTTCAAGGTGACGCGCACATGCCCGCCCGCGTCGATGTCGTCGTCATCGGTGGCGGCATCATCGGCGTGTCGACGGCGCTGGAACTGGCCGAACGTGGCGTCTCGGTGGCGCTGTGCGAAAAGGGCGGGATCGGCGAGGAGCAGTCGAGCCGCAACTGGGGCTGGGTGCGCATTTCCTGGCGTGACCCGCGCGAGGTGCCGCTGATGGCCGAGGCGATTCGTATCTGGCAGGGGCTCGACGCCCGGACCGGGCGCGACACGGGCTACAAGCAGTGCGGTATCGTCTTTGCTTCGCTCGACGACAAATATGCAGCGAAGAATGCCGAGTGGCCGGACATTCTCAGCGACTACCAGATGAAGTCGCGGATGATCGACGGGCCGGAATTCAGCGGGCTCTATCCCGGCATGAAGCACGACTTCAAGAGCGCGTTGTTCACGCCGGCCGACGGCCGCGCCGAGCCGCAGAAGGCCGCACCGGCGATCGCAGAGGCGGCGCGCGACAAGGGCGCGCATATCCTGACCAGCTGCGCGGTGCGCGGCATCGAGACGTCGGGCGGAAAGATCTCCGGCGTGGTCACCGAGCGCGGTTCGATCGCCTGTTCCTCGGTCGTGCTGGCCGGCGGCGCCTGGTCGAGCCTGTTTGCCCGCAATGCAGGCATCGACCTGCCGCAGCTCAAGGTGATGAACACCGTCATCCGCACCAAGCCGATCGAGGGCGGGCCGGAACACACGCTCTATGGCAAGGACTTCGCTTTCCGTAAGCGCCAGGATGGCGGCTACACGATCGCCTCGCGCTACGACAACATCGTCGAGATCGTGCCGGACAGCTTCCGCTTCATGCTGAAATTCCTCCCCGCGCTGAAGAGCGAGTGGCGTTCGCTGCGCTTCCGCGTCTCCGGCCGTTTTCTCGAGGAGGGCCGCATGGCGCAGCGCTGGCGCATGGACGAGGAAACGCCGTTCGAGCGCTGCCGGGTGCTCGACCCAAAACCCTCGGACAAGTGGACCAATCATGCGCTGGCGCAGCTGAGACAAGACTATCCGGTCTTCGCCAAGGCGGAGATCGAGCAGCGCTGGGCGGGTTATATCGACGTGTCTCCGGACGCCGTGCCGGTGATTTCGCCGGTTGAGGCGGTTCCGGGTTTCTTCATCGCCACCGGTTTCTCCGGCCACGGTTTCGGCATCGGTCCGGGGGCGGGGCGCCTGATGGCGGACCTCGTCACTGGTCACGCCCCTTGCGTCGACCCGAAAGCCTTCCGCCTGTCGCGTTTCTTCGACGGTTCGAAGATCGAGATCATCAGCGGGGTGTGAGGAGAACGACTCTTCTCCCCGGGGGAGAAGGGCCGAGAACCCTGCGACCGGCTCAGGACGGGGCAATGAGGACGCCTCGTGCGCTGAGATCAGTTGGCTTCGCCCCCTCATCCGGCCCTTCGGGCCACCTTCTCCCCGATGGGGAGAAGGGAAGCTTCAGCGCTTCATCATCCTCGGATCGAGCGCATCGCGGATCGCGTCGCCGATATAGTTGACGCTGAGCACCGTGAGCGAGATGGCGAGACCCGGCCAGAGGACGCGCGACGGGTTGATCTGCAGGAAGTTTGCGCCGTCGAACAGCAGCCGGCCCCAGGTGGGGAAGTCCGACGGGAAGCCGAGGCCGAGGAAGGACAGCGCCGATTCCGTGATGATCGCCGAGGCGATGCCGAGCGTCGCCGAAACCATGATCGAGCTCATGACGTTCGGCAGGATGTGCTTGAGGATCACCCGGTATTCCCACATGCCGCTCGCCTTGGCCGCCAGCACGAATTCCTGGCTTTTGACGGCCAGCACGTCGCCGCGCACGATGCGGGCGGTGTGCATCCAGCTGGTCACTCCGATGACGAAGACGATCAGGATGAAGATCCCCGTCTCCGGGCCGAAGGCGGCCCTGAGTGTGTCGCGGAACAGCATGATGATCACCAGCAGCAGCGGCAGCAGCGGCAGGGCGAGGAACAGGTCGGTGATCCGCATCAGCATGCCGTCGATCCGCTTGAAGTAGCCGGACAGGACGCCGACCAGCGTGCCGAGCAGCAGGGCCAGCAGCATGGCCGTGATGCCGACTGCAAGCGAGATCTGCCCGCCGGCGAGAACCTGGGCCAGCATGTCGTGGCCGAGATTGTCGGTGCCGAAGGGATGGACCCAGGACGGTCCCTGGTTCTTCGCCTTGATGTCGATCTTGTTCGGGTCGATCGTGTGGATGAACGGTCCCAAATAGACGGCGATGACGATGAAGGCGAAGACAATGAGCCCCGCGACGCCGCCCGGATGTGCCCGGAACTGGCGCCAGAGATCTCCGGCGAACGAGCCGCTCGGCTGTTCGATGGTGGCGATGGCGTCAGTCATAGCGAATCCTCGGGTCGAGAATGCCGTAGAGGACGTCGGCAATCAGGTTGAAGAGAACGATCAGCACCGCGAAGATGAAGGTGAGCGTCTGCACCAGCGGAATGTCGGCGCCCTGGATGGCGGTGATCAGCAATTGGCCAAGCCCGTTCACCCGGAAGATCTGTTCGGTGATGATGGCGCCGGAGAAGATGGTGGGAACGCCGAGCGCGATGACCGTCACCACCGGGATCAGGCTGTTGCGCAGCACATGCACCAGAAGCACGACCTTTTCCTTCACCCCCTTGGCCCGCGCGGTGCGGACATAGTCCTGGTGCAGGTTGTCGAGCATGGAGGCCCGCACGAAGCGGCTGATCTGCGAGGTATTGTAGAGGGTGAGCACGACGACCGGCAGGAACATCTGCCTGACCTGGGCGAGGAAGCTCGACCAGTCGTTGACGACCAGATTGGTGTCGTAGATCGACGGGAACCACTGCAGGTGCGAGCTGAAGATGACGATCAGCAGCACGCCGGTGAAGAAGGTCGGCACGGAATAGCCGACCATCGAGACGAAGGTGCCGATCTGGTCGAACACCGAATACTGCTTGTAGGCTGAGATCACCCCGATCGGGATCGCCAGCAGGACGCCGAACAGATAGGACAGGCCGACGACCCAGAGCGTCTGGGGCAGGCGCTGGACGATGAGGTCGACGACCGGGCTGCGGGTGGCCCAGGACAGCACGCGCAGGCGTTCGCCCGTGCCGATGGTCAGCCCGGTCAGCTGTTCGAAGATGTTCAGCGGTTCGTTGACGAAGAACTGCTGCAGCCATTTGAGGAAGCGGATGAAGAAGGGTTGATCCAGGCCCAGCGCGGCTCGCATCTGTTCGCGAACTTCGGGCGGAATGGTCAAGGGCAGGTCGCCGAGGGGATCGTTGGGAGCGAGATCCAGCAGGGCGAAGATAATGAAGCTAATAATGAGCAGCGTCGGGATTGCAAACAGCAATCGCCGCAGAGTGTAGGTGAACATCGGATGGTCCCCTGACTGTCACGAAGAGGGCGGTCGCCGGGCCGGCGGGGATGCAGGCCCGGCGAAACGGCACTTACTTCTTGCGAGTCCAGTCAGCGACGTTCCACAGTTCGCTGTCCCAGGCGTTCATCTTGACGCCTTCGAGGGTGACCGAATGGGACGAGACGCTACCGCGATGGATGAGCGGGATCTGCGCCACGTCGTTGGTCAGCATGTCGTTCAGCTTCTTGGCGATGACCGCGCGGTCCTCGAGCTTGGCGGTCTTGCCGAGTTCGACGACCAGCTTGTCATAGTCCGCATTGCAGTAGCGAACGATGTTCTCGCCCTGCCAGCCATTGGCCGGGCTCGGGATCTTGTCGCACATCCAGCCGGCCATATACTTCTCCGGATCGGTGCCGTCGAAGTTGTTGGTGTACATCTGGAGGTCGGCATAGAACTTCTGGAAGGTGTCCGGGGAGGCCGGATCGCCGCCGAAGAAGACCGAGGCCGCGATGTTGCGCAGTTCGACATCGACGCCGATCTGCGACCACATGTCCTTGACCAGCGCCTGGGTGGCTTGACGCACCGAGTTGGTGGAGCTCTGGTAGAGGAAGGACAGTTTCACGCCGTCTTTCTCGCGGATGTCGTCAGGCCCTTGACCCAGCCGGCATCGTCAAAGAGCTTGTTTGGCGCCTCGACGTCCTGCTTCAGGCACCAGTCGCATCGCTCGACTTATAGATATCCGGCGCCGGCAGGATGTTGCAGGTCGGCTGGCCCGCTTCGCCGTAGCCGGCTTCGTCGATGATGTCGCGGTCGATGGCGAGCGACAGGGCCCTGCGCACGGCCGGATCCTTGAAGGCCCGATGCGGGCCTGCTTCCTTGGTGGAACGCTTGTCGCCGAGCGAGGAGTCGACGGCGAAGGCGTTGACGTCGATACGTTCGACCTGGGTGCCGAAAGCGGTGACCAGCGTGCCCTTGCCGGCGGCGACCATGGTGGCGAGGATTTCCGGCTCGACCTGCATGTTCCACGCATAGTCGAATTCGCCGGTCTCAAGCACGGCACGGGCGGCCGATGCCGCGTCACCGCCACCCTTCAGCGTCACGGTGGCGAAAGCGGGCTTGGCCGGGTCACGATAGTTGGCATTGGCTTCGAAGGTGATGACGTCGTTGGCCTTGAACTCCTTGACGACGAAGGGGCCGGTGCCGATCGGACCGAAGTTGGCGTCGGTGCATTCAGGTGCCTTGGCGCCGAGGCAATCCTTGAACTGGGCGGCCTGGATGATCGGCGACTGGGCACCGACAAAGGCGCTATAGGGGTAGGGCTTGGCTTCGGCGAAGGATACCTTGATGGTGGAGGCGTCGACCGCCTCGACATTGGTCACGCCTTCGTAATACGCGGCCTGGGCGCAGCCGCCGTCCGGCGCCGTGCAATACTTCCAGGTGAAGATGGCGTCGTCTGCCGTCACGGCCGAGCCGTCCGACCACTTCAGATCGGGCTTCAGCTTCCAGGTGATGCTCTTCAGGTCGGCCGCGACGCCGCCGTTCTCGACGGTCGGGATTTCGGCGGCGAGCATCGGCACCAGCCCGCCGGTCTCGTCATAGCGGGCGAGCGGCTCGAGCACCATGGACGAGCTGTAGACTTCCTTGGTGCCGCCGGAGAGATAGGGGTTCAGGGTCGAAACGGCCTGCCAGAAGAGGATCTTCAGTTCACCGTCCGAGCCTCGCTCGGCCAGCGCAGGCGCGGCCTGGAAGGCCAGCGCTGCAGCCGAAGCTGCCAATAGTATGCGTAGTTTCTGCATGTCGTCATTCCCCTGTTTTTATAGTTGGAGTTGTGATGGTCAAAGCCGCCGAAGGAGAGTTCCCGCTCTCCCGGCAATCAAGGCCTCCGTTATATATGGCCTTGTTGGTAATTTTGATTTGGCCTCCGCTGAGTGCCGCCCGTTCGAAGCATCCGAAGATGGCGGGCCTGATCATTGACCATCTAAGCATACCTTTTCCTTCAAGGCGGAAAATTGCGGCTTGCAAAAGCGCTTTGAGGCAGCGCAGTATGACGCAACAAGAGTGGGAACCATAAGAATAATCGAGGACCGAACGCATGCCTGTGTTGAACCGTGCCAGCGAATTGCAGGGCGAGGTAGCCGCCTGGCGCCGCCACCTTCATGAGAACCCGGAACTGCTGTTCGACGTCTACGAGACGGCCGAATTCGTCGCCGAGAAGCTGACATCCTTTGGTTGTGACGTGGTCGAGACCGGCATCGGCCGGACCGGCGTCGTCGCCATCATCAAGGGCAACCGCGGCGACGGGCCGGTGGTCGGATTCCGCGCCGACATGGACGCCCTGCCGATCTACGAGACGAGCGGCAAGGAATGGGCGTCGAAGACGCCGGGCAAGATGCATGCCTGCGGCCATGACGGGCACACCGCCATGCTGCTGGGCGCGGCGAAATATCTCGCCGAGACCCGCAATTTCCGCGGTTCCGTCGCGGTGATCTTCCAGCCGGCCGAAGAGGGCGGCGGCGGCGGCCGCGAGATGGTCGAGGATGGCATGATGGAGACCTTCGGGATTTCGCAGGTCTACGGGATGCACAACCATCCCGGCATTCCGGTCGGACACTTCGCCACCCGCAAGGGTTCGGTGATGGCGGCGGCCGACGAATTCGAGATCATCGTGCATGGGCGCGGCGGCCATGCGGCCCAGCCGCACAAGACCATCGACCCCGTGCTGGTCTCCTCCCACATCGTCATCGCGCTCCAGTCGATCGCCTCGCGCGAGGTGGATCCGCTGAAATCGGTGGTCGTCACGGTGGCGACGGTTCATGGCGGCGAGGCCTCGAACGTCATCCCCAATACCGTCAAGCTGACCGGCACGATCCGCACGCTCCTGCCCGAGACCCGGGACTATGCCGAAAAGCGCCTGAGCGAGGTGGCGAATGGCATGGCCGCGAGCTTCGGCGCCAGCGCCGACGTGCACTATCGGCGCGGCTATCCGGTGACGTTCAACCATGCCCACGAGACCGAATTCGCGCTGGGCGTCATGCGGCGGATCTCCGGCGAACGGGCGGTCGATGGCGACCTGCCGCCGATGATGGGGGCGGAGGACTTTTCCTACATGCTGGAGGCGCGTCCTGGCAGCTTCGTCTTCATCGGCAATGGCGACAGCGCCAACCTTCACCATTCGGCCTACGACTTCAATGACGAGGCGATCCCCTATGGCATCAGCTATTGGGTGACGCTCGCGGAGACGGCGCTCGCGGCATAGGGCCGCGACCCCAGGTTCTTGTCGGAAATCGTAGGCTTCAAGGGATGTGTCGGATGGTGGATAAGGCGAATGGCAATCTTCAGGGCGATGCCCCGGTCCTCTCGGTCCGGGACCTGACGACCTCCTTCAAGGTCGGCGACGAGTGGCGGTCGGTGGTCAAGGGCGTGAGCTTCGATGTCGCTCCGCGCGAGACGGTGGCGATCGTCGGCGAATCCGGTTCGGGCAAGAGCGTCACCTCACTGTCGATCATGCGGCTGCTGCCGCAGAATTCGAGCCGCATCGAGGGCAGCGTCAAGCTGAACGGGCGGGAACTGCTCACGCTCGGCTCCGAGGAGATGCGCAGGGTGCGCGGCAACGAGATCGCCATGATCTTCCAGGAGCCGATGACCTCGCTCAACCCGATCTTCCCGATCGGCAAGCAGATCGCCGAGGCTATTACCTGCCATCGCGACGTCTCGGCCGCCGAGGCGAAGACCGAGGTGCTGCGGCTTCTGGACAAGGTTCGCATCCCGAACGCCAAGAACCGTTTCGGCGACTACCCGCATCAGTTTTCCGGCGGCATGCGCCAGCGCGTGATGATCGCCATGGCGCTCGCCAGCCGCCCCAAGCTCCTGATCGCCGACGAGCCGACGACGGCGCTTGATGTCACCATCCAGGGCCAGATCCTCGACCTGATCAAGGTGCTGCAGGACGAGGAAGGCATGGCGGTGCTGTTCATCACCCATGACATGGGCGTGGTGGCGGAGGTCTCCGACCGGACGATCGTGATGTATCGCGGCGAGGCGGTGGAGACGGGGTCCACCGACGACATCTTCAATCGCGGCAAGCACCCCTATACGCGGGCGCTGCTGTCGGCCGTGCCGAAGCTCGGCTCGATGGGCGGGCGCTTGCGGCCCATGCGCTTTCCGGTGATCGACATCGTCACGGGCGAGACCCGCATTCCGGAGACGGAAGCCGGCGGCGTCGACGGTACCAAGCGGCCGGTGCTGGAGGTGAAAAACCTCACCACGCGCTTCGACATCCATTCCGGCCTGCTCGGCCGCAAGAGCGGCGCCGTGCACGCGGTGGAGAACGTCTCCTTCGACCTGCGCGAAGGAGAGACGCTGGCGCTGGTCGGCGAATCGGGTTGCGGCAAGTCGACGACGGGGCGCTCGATCACCCGGCTGGTCGAGCCGACCGCTGGCGCGATCTCGCTCGACGGTTATGACGTCGTCAACCTCGACCGGACATCGCTGCGCAAGATGCGACGCAGCATCCAGATGGTGTTCCAGGATCCGTTCGCCAGCCTTGATCCGCGCATGAGCGTCGGCAGCGCGGTGATGGAGCCCTTCGTCGAACATGGCCTGGGGCCGAAGGCGCAGGCCCGCGACAAGGCCGCCGACCTGCTCGAGCGGGTAGGGCTGAAGGCCGACATGATGCGGCGCTATCCGCACGAATTCTCCGGCGGTCAGCGCCAGCGCATCGCGATCGCCCGCTCGCTGATGCTCGATCCCAAGGTGATTGTCGCCGACGAGGCGGTCTCGGCGCTCGACGTGTCGATCAAGGCGCAGGTCTGCAACCTGCTGCTCGACCTGCAGCAGAGCTTCAATCTCGCCTATCTGTTCATTTCCCACGACATGGCCGTGGTCGAGCGGGTCAGCCACCGGGTGGCGGTGATGTATCTCGGCGAGATCGTCGAGATCGGTCCGCGCCAGGCGGTTTTCGACAATCCGCAGCATGCCTATACGCGCAAGCTGATGGCGGCCGTGCCGATCCCGGACCCCGCACGTCGCAGCCTGAAGCGCAACATCTCGACCGACGAGATCAAGAGCCCGGTGCGGCCGGTCGGCTATGTGCCGCCAGTGCGGCAATATCGCGAGGTCTCGGCCGGGCATCTCGTGCAGATGTAAGGGCAGGTGCGTCCGATCGCCTGCCTTCTCGATCGGGCCTGTTTCCACTGGAGGTGCGCAGATTTCATCTGCCCCTAATCAAACATCCGTCATTGTTCTCGGTTAGGGCCAAGGGGCATTCGGGCGAGAGCCGGTGGGGAAATGGCATGGCGGAGACAAACGGCGAGCATTCGAACGATCCCGGGGATCGCGGCGCCCGCAGGCGCGGTGGTCGGCTCTCCGATATCCTGACGAGCATTGCCGGTGACGAAAGCCGGGACCGCGTTTCCGTTGCCGACATCTTCCAGGCCATGGGTGATCGCGCCTTCGGTGCGCTGATCCTGATCTTCGCACTGCCGAACATCATCCCCACGCCGCCGGGCACTTCGGCCCTCACCGGCGCCCCACTCGTCTTCCTATCCGCCCAGTTGATGCTCGGCCAGTCGCCCTGGCTGCCGAAGATCATCGCCGAACGGTCGATGACGCGCGGCGACTTCGCCTCGATCGTCAGCCGCATCTCGCCCTGGCTGGCGCGTGGCGAGCGCATGTTGCGGCCGCGCCTCGGCTTTCTCATCTATCCGCCAGCCGAATATATCATCGGCCTGCTCTGTCTCATCCTGTCCACCGTGCTGATCTTGCCCGTGCCGCTTGGCAACATCCTGCGGCCATTGCGATATGCCTGTTCTCCTTCGGCACTCGAGCGCGACGGCCTATGCGTGGTGCTGGGAGCGGCGATGACCGTCGTCTCGCTGACGGTGGTCGCCGGCGTGCTGTTCGCCCTCGTCAAGGGCTTCATCCTGCTGCTGACAACGACGATCTTCTGACCGTCGAAAACCGCCCGCCCTTCAACCTCTTTGCAAAGCGGTCGAAGGCAGCCTATCGTCGGCGGACCGAATTTCACGCCCAGGACATGCCATGTTGATCTCGCTCTACCAGATGCAGCCGGTTTCCGGCGATGCGGCCGCCAATCTCGCCAAGATCGCCCAGGCGGCCGAAGCTGCGAGCGACATGGGGGCCGAACTGCTGGTGGCGCCGGAGCTCGCGGTCAGCGGCTACGGGCTTACGCCCGAGCGCTTTGCCGAAATCGCCGAGGGCCGGGACGGCGAGATCGTCGGGGCGCTGTGCGACATCGCCGCCGAGTTCCAGCTGGCGATCTGCGCGGGGTTTCCCGAGCGCGACGGCGGGGCCGTCTACAATTCGGCGGTCGTGGCGCGACCGGACGGCACTTGTGAATTCTACCGCAAGGGGCATCTCTACGGCGACGGAGAACGGGCATGCTTCGTGCCCGGCGCGGATGTGCCGCCGGTCTTCGACCTATTCGGCATCCGCACCGGCATGCTGATCTGCTACGACGTCGAGTTTCCGGAATATGTCCGCACGCTGGCGCTGGCCGGTGCCGAACTGGTGCTGGTGCCCACGGCCCTTCCGAACGGCGAAATCAGCCGACGCGTCGCCGACATGGTGGTGCCGACCCGTGCCTTCGAGAACGGCATCTTCCTCGTCTATGCCGATCTCTGCGGTGAGGAGGGCAGCTTCTCCTACAGCGGCCGGTCGGCGATCATCGGCCCTGACGGCGACGAACTGGCCCGCGCCGGCACGCGCGAAACCCTGCTCGTCGCCGAGATGGACACCGCCGCCTATGACGACTGCCGCCGGCAGAACCCCTATCTCGCCGACCGGCGGACGGGGCTCTATCGGCTGGGATAGACTCGGAGCAACCGCGACCTTGTCCGTCGGACGGATGCATCCTACATGGGTGCGACATCGATGGAGGCTCCGGATGATCCTTGACGCTGCAGGATTGGCCCTGCGCAATCTTTTCGCTCCAGAGACCCGGTCTGTCTTCTGGAAGGTGATCGGGCTGACGCTGCTGGTGCTCGCCGGCTTGTGGTTCGCGCTTCGCGAGACCTTCGTCGCCTATGCCATGCCCTGGGTCGATGCGCTGATGCCCGGCATGCCGGAATGGGCCGGGTGGCTGACCTTCATCTTCGGCATTTTCGCCAGCATCGGCCTGGCGCTGGCGCTCGCGCTGCTTCTTTCTTCCGTCACGGCGATCATTGCCGGCCTGTTTCTCGACGACGTGGCCGAGGTGATCGAGACGCGCGACTATCCGGCCGATCGACCGGGCACGGCCATGCCGATCGGCGCGGCCATGCTCTCCTCGCTGAAGTTCTTCGGCATCGTGCTCGTCGGCAATATCATCGCCTTGATGCTGCTGCTGGTGCCCGGGATCAACATCGTCGCCTTCTTCCTCGTCAACGGCTATCTGCTCGGCCGGGAATTCTTCGAATTCGCCGCCATGCGCTTCCGTTCGCCGGACGAGGCGCGGCTGTTTCGCTCACGCCATTCCGGCACCGTCTTCGCAGCCGGTCTGGTGATCTCCGCCTTCCTGGCGATCCCGATCCTCAATCTGCTGACCCCGCTGTTTGCCGCGGGCCTGATGGTGCACCTGCACAAGCTGCTGTCGGCACGGGACGGTGTCCTACCCGTCTGATCAGGACGGCAGGGCCACCGTATCGTACATTGCCGCGAACTCGGCGCTCGGCGGGATCGGCTTGATGATGTCGATCAGAACCCCGTTGGGGTCGGCGGTGATGAAGTGGCGCTGGCCGAAATCTTCGTCCGTCATTTCCTTCAGGATCGGCAGGCCGGCGTTCTGGCAGGTCTCGTACAAGCCATCCGGGTCCTCGACCTCGAAGTTCAGGATGAGGCCGGCCACGCCCGTGCGGGCCTTCTCCGGCACAGTTTCGTGGGAAGCATCGAGGATCGCAAGCGCGACCTTTTCGTCCTCGGTCGACTG
>JAHRYZ010000129.1:1445-11633 GCA_020621905.1 Rhizobium sp. | reverse complement strand
GACGCAGCTCAACGGCATCATGCGCAATATCGGCACGATCCAGAACTCGGCGGAACTCGTCTCCAAGCCGATCGAACTGACCGACAGGCCGGGTGCCGCTGAACTCGAGGTCCGGAGCCCGGAAATCCGTTACGAGGACGTCTCCTTCCACTACGGCCGCAAGAAGGGGGCGATCGATCACCTGACGCTCACCATCCGCCCCGGCGAGAAGGTCGGCATCGTCGGACGTTCGGGGGCGGGCAAGTCGACGCTGGTGAACCTGCTCCTGCGCTTCTACGACGTCGAAGGCGGGCGCATCCTGATCGACGGCCAGGATATATCCACCGTCACACAGGAGAGCCTGCGGTCGCAGATCGGCATGGTGACGCAGGACACGGCGCTGCTGCATCGCTCGATCCGCGACAATATCGTCTTCGGCCGCGAGGATGCGACGGAGGAGATGCTGAGCAAGGCGGCGGACCGCGCCGAGGCGCTCGAGTTCATCGAACGACTGGAAGACCAGCGCGGACGCAAGGGCTTCGACGCGCATGTCGGCGAGCGCGGCGTCAAGCTCTCCGGCGGCCAGCGGCAACGCATCGCGATCGCCCGGGTCATGCTCAAGGATGCACCGATCCTGGTGCTCGACGAAGCGACCTCGGCGCTCGACTCGGAAGTCGAGGCTGCCATCCAGTCCAATCTCGACAAGCTGATGCAGGGCAAGACGGTGCTCGCCATCGCCCACCGCCTGTCGACCATCGCCGCCCTGGATCGTCTCGTGGTCATGGACAAGGGCCGGATCATCGAGGAGGGGACCCATGCCGAGCTCGTCGAGAAGGGCGGTCTCTATGCCGACCTCTGGGCGCGCCAGTCCGGCGGTTTCCTCAATACCCACGACGGCGACGACGAGGCGGATGCGAGCGTGTCCGCGACCGCCTGACGTCTCCGATCTCTCGACCGATCAGGGCAGCGGCGGAACAGCCAGATCGGCGACCAGGCCGTAGTGGTTGGAGCCGTAGTCGTCCTCGAGGCGCGTGAGCGACAGCGGGATGACGGCCTTCGATATGTAGATGTGATCGATCGGAATGCCGAATATGCCGGCCTCGACCGGCCAGGTGGCCGGCTCCGTTCCGGCCGTCTGCAGGTCGGAGCGCCTGAGGAAGCGCTGCATGTCCGGGGCGATGGTATCGGAATTGAAGTCGCCGCCGATCACCAGCGTTCCGCCGCGCTTGCGCAGGATGGCGCCGGCGCGGCGCAGCTCGGTGGTGTGGTAGTCATCAAAGTAGGGCTTGGTCAGGTGGATCGCGGCGAACTCGATCGGCCGTCCGCCGATGCGGATCGTCGCCACGGCAAAGCGGTTGCTGCGGATATCGCTGAGGCTGACGACGCTTGGAGCCTCGATCGGGTATTTCGACAGGATCATCAGGTCGCAGGCTTCGATCTGGACACCACAGCCGATGCGGTACGGATAGGCGGTCGACAGGTCCGAAAGGTGATGCAGGAGCGGCCCGGATTCGAGCAGGTAAGCGACGTCCGCGCCCGAGGCTTTGACCATGTCGATGATGCGGCCGACATTTTCGTAATTCTTGCCCAGCATGTTGAAGGACAGCAGCCGGAAGCGCGTCGCGTCGGCCGGAACGGCAATGTCGGATGCCGGCAGGAATTCCCGCTGCATCCAGAAGGCGTGGCCGCAGAGCAGCAACGACACGACCAGCAGGACATAGCCGAAGGCACTGCGGTGGAGTGCCAGGCAGGTGAGGGCACCGAGCGCCGCGACGACGCCGAGTTGCGGCTGTAGACTAAAGAAGAAGGCCAACAGCCAGAAGTCGGTGACATAGCGCAGGCTGACGACAAGCAGGCCGAAAGAGATGAGCACGCCGCGGAGGAGATTCAATCTCTCATCAAGCTGCTGATCGGTGGGCCGGACCCTGTCGGAAAGGCGCGACCATGCCGCAATTTACACCGCATTGCAACATGCCCGCCGACGGTCCGAACGACGCGCAGAGAGGCGTGAATAAATCCGCGACATTGTGCCCCCATCCCCCTGTGAAGACTGGACATAATCCGATATCAAGCTTAGAAGGCGCCAAATTGGCGGGAATCTGTGGCGCAATCGTGTCCGCGCGCGGATTCGCCGTCGCCTGGCAATGCGGTGTGTCGCAGAATTTGCGAAGAGGATGGTTTGACCGTGAGCGAGCACGAGATGAATAGCGAAACCTTGGGCGAGCCTACTCGCCGCGACTTCCTTTACCTGACCACGGGCATGGCCGGTGCGGTCGGCGCCGTTGCGGTTGCCTGGCCGTTCATCGACCAGATGCGCCCGGACGCCTCCACGCTCGCACTCGGTGCGATCGAAGTCGACGTTGCGGCACTCGAGCCCGGCATGTCGCTGACGATCAAGTGGCGCGGCAAGCCGGTGTTCATCCGCAACCGCACCGACAAGGAAGTCGAAGAGGCCAAGGCCGTTGCGCTCGCCGACCTCAAGGACCCGGTCGCCCGCAACGCCAACGGCGATGCCGCCGCCGAAGCAACGGACCTCGCCCGCTCGGCCGGCGAAGGCAAGGAAAACTGGCTGGTGATGATCGGCGTCTGCACCCATCTCGGCTGCGTACCGCTCGGTCAGGCCGGCGATTTCGGTGGCTGGTTCTGTCCCTGCCACGGCTCGCACTACGACACCGCTGGCCGTATCCGCAAAGGTCCGGCACCGCAGAACCTGCCCGTTCCGACATTTGCATTCGTTTCCGATACTGTGATCAAGATCGGCTGAGGGGATTCAGAAATATGAGTGATCATTCCAGTTACCAGCCGTCGACCGGCCTTGAAAAGTGGATCGACGCGCGGCTGCCGCTGCCGCGCATGATCTATGACAGCTTCGTCGCCTATCCGGTTCCCCGCAACCTGAACTACGCCTACACCTTCGGCGCCATGTTGTCGGTCATGCTGATCGTGCAGATCCTGACCGGCGTCGTTCTGGCCATGCACTATGCCGCCGACACCAGCATCGCCTTCTTCTCGGTCGAGAAGATCATGCGCGACGTGAACCACGGCTGGCTGCTGCGCTACATGCATGCCAACGGCGCATCCTTCTTCTTCATCGCCGTCTACCTGCACATCGCCCGCGGCCTCTATTACGGCTCGTACAAGGCTCCGCGCGAAATCCTCTGGATCCTCGGCGTGGTCATCTACCTGCTGATGATGGCAACCGGCTTCATGGGCTATGTCCTGCCCTGGGGTCAGATGTCCTTCTGGGGCGCGACCGTCATCACCGGCTTCTTCACCGCCTTCCCGCTGGTCGGCGAGTGGATCCAGCAGTTCCTGCTCGGTGGCTTCGCCGTCGACCAGCCGACGCTGAACCGCTTCTTCTCGCTGCACTACCTGCTGCCGTTCATGATCGCCGGCGTCGTCGTCCTGCACGTCTGGGCGCTGCACGTCACCGGCCAGACCAATCCGACCGGCGTCGAAGTCAAGTCGAAGACGGACACCGTTCCGTTCACGCCCTACGCAACGCTCAAGGATGCCTTCGGCGTAGCGGTCTTCCTGATCGTCTTCGCCTGGTTCATCTTCTACATGCCGAACTACCTCGGCCATCCCGACAACTACACGATGGCCAACCCGCTGAAGACGCCGGCCCACATCGTTCCGGAATGGTACTACCTGCCGTTCTACGCGATGCTGCGCGCCATCACCTTCAACGTGCTGTTCATCGACTCCAAGCTCGGCGGCGTGCTCGTCATGTTCGGCGCGATCCTAGTGCTGTTCTTCCTGCCCTGGCTCGACACGTCGAAGGTTCGCTCGGCCGTCTACCGCCCGTGGTACAAGCTGTTCTTCTGGATCTTCGTCGCCAATGCCATCATGCTCGGATGGCTCGGCTCGCGTCCGGCTGAAGGCCTGTACGTCGTCCTGTCGCAGATCGGTACGGCCTACTACTTCGGCTTCTTCCTGGTGATCATGCCGCTTCTGGGTCTCTTCGAAACCCCGCGCCGCATTCCGAACTCGATTACCGAGGCAGTTCTCGAAAAGAGCGGCAAATCTGCCGCGACCCAGGCCTGAGTGCGCGAGAGAGGGATCAACAACATGAAAAAGCTTGTTACAAGCATCGCGCTGATCGCTGCCATGGCTGGTTTCGTTTCCAGCGCCTCGGCAGCGGAAGAAGGCCATGACCTGGCGGCTGCCGTGGAACATGCCGCGGCTGCCAGCCACTATCCGATCATCAAGCCGCACAATCTCGGCTGGTCGTTTGCCGGTCCGTTCGGCAAGTACGACAAGGCGCAGCTGCAGCGCGGCCTGAAGATCTACAAGGAAGTCTGCTCGGCCTGTCACTCGATGAAGCTGGTGCCCTTCCGCACGCTGGAAGACCTCGGCTACTCCGAGGAACAGGTCAAGGCATTCGCCGCCGAGTATGAAGTGCAGGACGGTCCGAACGGCGACGGTGAAATGTTCACCCGCAAGGCCGTTCCGTCCGACTACTTCCCGTCGCCGTTCCCGAACGACGAAGCCGCTGCGGCCGCCAACGGCGGTGCGGCTCCGCCGGACATGTCGCTGCTGGCCAAGGCTCGCGGCGTCGAGCGCGGCTTCCCGACCTTCGTCTTCGACATCTTCACCAGTACAGGAAGGCAGCCCGGATTATATCTCGCTGCTGACCGGTTACAGGAGGCGCCGGAAGGCGTCACCGTCGCCGAGGTACGTATTTCAACCCTCCGCCGGCGCTGCCGCGCTCGCCAGCCCCCGCCGCTCGCCGACGATCAGGTCACCTGACGACAGCACCCCGCAGACGCTCGACCAGTATGCCAGGACATTCCGCCTTCCTGATGTGGGCCGCCGAGCCGCACCTCGAAGACGCAAGCGCACCGGCTTCATGGTCATGGTGTTCTGGCGATCTTCACGCTCTCGTCTACATGACGAAGAAGTCGGTCTATGCCAACAAGGAACACTGAACCGCCCGGTTCAGGACCTGATCGGAAAGGCGGCCTTCGGGTCGCCTTTTTCGTTGGTCTGCTTTCGCGGGACTTGATAGAGTCGCGCGCAACCTGCCCTCCTTCATCCATCACGGACTTAACATGACCAATTTCGCGCTGGAGCTCGCTTCCTCGATCCGCTCCATTCCCGACTATCCGAAGCCGGGCATCATCTTCCGCGACATCACCACGCTGCTCGGCAATCCGCGCGCCTTCCGCCGCGCCGTCGATGAACTGGTGCAGCCCTATGCGGGCCTGAAGGTCGGCAAGGTGGCGGGCATGGAAGCGCGCGGCTTCATCCTCGGGGGTGCGCTCGCGCATCAGCTCTCGGCCGGTTTCGTGCCGATCCGCAAGAAGGGCAAGCTGCCACATGAGACGGTCAGCATCGCCTATAGCCTGGAATACGGGGTCGACGAGATGGAGATGCATATCGACGCCGTCGAGCCGGGCGAGAAGGTAATCCTGTGCGACGACCTGATCGCCACGGGCGGTACGGCGGTCGGCGCGGTGCAGCTGCTGCGCAAGCTCGGCGCCGACGTGGTCTCGGCCTGCTTCGTCATCGATCTGCCCGATCTCGGCGGCCGCCAGAAGCTTGAGGCGCTGGGCGTCGAGGTGCGCACGCTGGTCGAATTCTCCGGCCACTGAGCCTGGCACGTCAACGCTCGGCGAGGGCGAGCCTCACGCCGAGCATCAGGAAGCCTGCGGCGAAGACCCGGCGGATGGCGTTGGTGAGCGCCCGGCTCGACAGCACGCGGTCGCGGGCAAGGGCGGCGAACCAGCCGTAAAGGGCGAAGACCACCAGGGTCATCAGCATGAAGGCAATGCTGTAGCCGCTCATGGCCAAAAGCGCGTGCGGCTGGTCGGGGTGGACGAACTGTGGCAGCAGCGCCAGGAAGAAGATCGACAGTTTCGGATTGAGCAGGTTGATCAGGACCGCATGGCGGACGATCTCGTGGCCGGACCTCGGCTTGTCGTCGGCGGACGGCGTAAGCAGGCTGGTATCGCGCCAGACGCTGATCGCCATCCAGATCAGGTAGAGCGCTCCGGCGAATTTCAGAAGGTTGAAGGCGGTCTCGTTGGTTGACAGGACCGCAGCCAGGCCGAGCATGGCGGCGGCGATGTGCGGCACGATGCCGAGCGTGCAGCCGAGCGCTGCGACGAGGGCGGTAGCACGGCCGTGCGAGAGCCCCATGGCGATCGTATAGAGCGCGCCGGTGCCGGGCGTGGCGATGACGATCAGGGAGGTGAGGGTGAATTCCAGCAGCATGATCTCTTCCGTTCGGATTGCGTTCCGGGACAGCCTAGTGCCGCCGCGGGGACCGGTCTTGAACGGAATTGCAGCCTGTCAGCGGCTGCCGGCGAAAGCGGACGGGGTCAGGCCATAGCGGCGGCGGAAGTCTCGGGTCATGTGGCTCTGGTCCGCATAGCCGGCTTCGAGCGCGGCGGCGGCAAGCCCGTGGCCGGCGGCGATCAGGTGTCGGGCGTGGCTTGCCCGCCTCTGCATCAGATAGGCGTGCGGGGTCAGCCCGGTCCAGGAGACGAAGGCCCGCAGCAGCTGGAAGCGGCCGAGGCCCGCCTCGGCGGCGAGGCCGCCGAGCGAATGATTGCTTGCCGGGTCGGCATCGAGCAGTGCCCGTGCGCGCTGCAGGCCGGTGTGAAGGCGATCGGGTGCCTGGCGATCCGTCCTTCTCACCAATGAGGCGAAGAGCTTCAGCAAGGCCTCGTCGGCGGCCAGTTGCGGCTGTGCGACATCGGCCTGCACCAGCCGCCTGAAGGCGGCCGCGAAGGTCCGAGCCAGTTCGCCGTTCTGGAAGACGGGGGCGGTGAACTCGAACTCGCCGGCCGGCCCGAAGCCGAGCGAGACCTCATGCATGCATCCCGGCGAAAGATAGAGCATGTGCCACTCGCGGGCCTCGCCGCGCAGGGGCTCGCCGTCATGCACCTCGCCGGGATTGACGGTGATGATGTCGCCGGCGCCGGCAGTCACCTGTCCGCGACCGGAGGCCGACATCTGGCCGCCGCGGGTAATCAGGCCGATGCCGAACTCGTCATGGGTGTGGCGCGGGAAGCTGTGGGCCGAGCGGGCGACGACGGCGGACAGTCCCGGATGTCCGGTCGGGAGCAGCCGAAACTCGCTCGTGCGCGCCCGCATCGCCTCAGCCCCCGATCGCCTTGCGGATGTCGCCGGCGATGTCTTCCGGTTTGGTGCCCGGGGCGTAGCGGGCGATCGGCACGCCGTCGCGGCCGACCAGGAACTTGGTGAAGTTCCATTTGATCGCCTCCGTGCCGAGGATGCCCGGCACTTCATGCGTCAGGTACTTGAACAGCGGATGGGCGCCTTCGCCATTGACCTCCACCTTGGCAAACAGCGGGAAGCCGACCTTGTAGTTGATGTCGCAGAAGGCCTTGATCTCCGCTTCGCTGCCCGGCTCCTGGCCGCCGAACTGGTTGCAGGGGAAGCCGAGGACGACGAGATCGTCGGCGAAGCTTTCCTGCAGGTGCTGCAAGCCGGCAGATTGCGGGGTGTAGCCGCAGGCGCTCGCCGTATTGACGACCAGAACCAGCTTGCCGGCGAAGTCCGAAAGCGGGCGGTCCTTGCCGTCGATGTCGACGGCGTGGAAATCGTGCAGGTTCATGGGGCTCTTCTCCTATTCGAATTCGAGGATCTTGGTCCTGAAGCGCAGGACCGTTTCCCCGTTCTGGTTGACCCCTTCGCCAAGGCCGATGTTGAGGATCAGGCCGGGTCGCGACGCAAGCGGCCGGCTTTCCACGCTGGTCAGGCTATAGGTAATCATGTCGCCGGCATAGACCGGCTTCAGCCACTGCAACTGTTCGAAGCCCGGCGAGGGGCCGAGCTTCGGCGGTGCGATGCCTTCGGTCCTGAGTCGCCGAATCTCGGCGCCCCAGAAGTCGATGAAGCAGCGCATCCATCCGGCGCAGGTGTGCCAGCCCGAGGCGCAGAGTGCGCCGAAGACGTAGGATTTCGCCGCCTCCGGGTCCGTGTGAAAGGGTTGCGGGTCGAATTTTTCGGCGAAGCGGATGATGTCCTCGGCGGTGAAGAGCGTCGAACCGGTCTCGACCTTGTGGCCCGCAGGGTAGAGTTCGGTCATCTTCATGCGGCATTTTCCTCGTCGCGAATGCGGAACATGATGGCGTTTTCCGAGTGCAGCACCGTCTCGCCGCGCTGGTTCTCCAGTTCGTGACTGAAGGTGACGATGCCGATATGCGGGCGCGAGCGCATGGTGCGCGCAGCCGTGACCGTGGAGCGGCCCTTGAGCGTATCGCCGGCCAGAACCGGCTTCTTCCACTCCATGACGTCGATGCCGGGCGCGCCCTCCGACACGGACGAGAGGAGGTAGGAATCGATCATCATCCGCATGAACATGCTGCTGGTGTGCCAGCCAGACGCGCTGAGCCCGCCAAGGATGCTGGCCTTGCCGGCCTGTTCCGAGAGATGCATCGGTTGCGGATCGAATTCCGTTGCGAATTCAATGATCTCGGCGGCATCGACGATCTTCGGTCCAAGCTCGAACACCCTTCCGACATGGAAGTCTTCGAAATGCAGTTTCGGGGATAGCATGCGACGTTTCCTTGTGGGCGTTTCTGTGCAGAATGGCCGCCTCGAACTACAATTACAAGGAGTGCCGATGGCGGGATGGATCGAACAGGCGTCGTTCCTTTCGGAACTCGACCGGGAGGCGCTGGGGCATCTGGAGGGATTGCGGCCGCAGCTCATTGCCGACCGCACCACGCTGTTTCGCCCGGGCGACCAGGCCGAGGCCTTCGTCATTCTCGTTTCCGGGCGCATCGGCGTCTACCTGACGGGGCGGAGCGGGCGCGAACTGCTGCTCTATGCGGTGACGCCCGGCGAGACCTGCGTGCAGACCACGCTCGGCGTACTCGGAGGCGCTGTCTATACGGGGGAGGCGATCGCCGAGACCGATCTTGTCGCGGTGATGGTACCCCAGGCGGTGTTCGAGACACTGATGGCGACGTCTGCCACCTTTCGCGCCTTCGTGTTCCGCGCCTTTGCCGCGCGCCTGAACGATCTGATGTTCGTGCTGGAGCAGGTCGCCTTCGTCAAGGTCGAGCAGCGGCTCGCCCATGCGCTGGTCGAGAGGGCCGCCGGCCATGACGTGATCGAGGTGACGCATCAGGAACTGGCGGTGATGATCGGTTCGGCGCGCGAGGTCGTGTCGCGCCGGCTCGAAGCGCTCGGCTCGAAAGGCGTCATCGCCAATGAGCGGGGTCTGATCCGTGTGCTGGACGCGGCCGAGCTTGGCCGCATGGCCAAGTCGTCGAAAGCGTGACTTAGTCACCGACGCATCGGCTCCGCGCGCTATAGTGACGGTCCTGTGCAAGATGCCCAGCCCCGAAAGGAAATTGCCATGTTCGCCAAGAATGTCGGATCGATCGATCGTATCCTGCGCATCGTCGTCGGTCTCGTCGTGCTGTCGTTGTTCTTCATCTATCCCGATTCCTCGTGGCGCTATCTCGCTCTCCTCGGCATCGTACCGCTTCTGACCGGGCTTCTCTCGACCTGCCCGCTCTATTCGATCCTCGGTACGTCGACCTGCCCGATGAAGAAGGTCTGATCTTCGGATCACTCCCGTTGCGACAAGAGGGACCCGCTGGCTGGCTGCTGGCGGGTCCTTTTTCCATTCGGCGACGGCATATGCGCCGCAAGTCCTTTCGAAGCCCCCGTCGACACCAATTCGGAAAATCGACGGCACGGGTCTGGTCCGCTGATCGGCGGCTCTGTATCTAGGGGCGTTACAGAATTCACCGAAGGACGGTTTCGTGGTTCCCAATATGAAGGCCATTCTGGCCGATGCGGCCGCTGAAGGTATCATCAGCGACAGCCAGGCCGAGCAGTTGCAGTCCTACATAACCCGCAGGACCAGCGCGGCGATGCCGCCGGACATGGACGCGGCCGAGGCGGAAAGCCCGGTGGGCGACACCGAGACGCCGCGTTTCGTGCGCGGCTTTCACGATGTGCTGATCACCATCGGCATCGTCATCTTGCTCGCCGGGATCTGGGGCGTGAGCACGGTCTATGGCGCGTTGCCGGCGATCCTGATCCTTGCCGAAGTGCTGGTGCGCCGACAGCGGCTGGCCCTGCCGGCCGTCGCGCTGACTGTCGCCTTCGTGCAGTGGATCGCCGTCGTTGCGGCCCTCGTGCTGGAAACGGACGGGGAGGGGATCAGGCCGGCGGTCTATGCGCTGCTCTTTGTCCTGCCTTTCCCGGTCCTGCTCG
>JAHRYZ010000129.1:0-1411 GCA_020621905.1 Rhizobium sp. | reverse complement strand
TTCTACTGGCGCTACCGGGTGCCGCTGTCGCTGGCGCTCCTGTTCATGACGGCCTGTGGCCTGGGGCTGGTGGCCCTCTTCAACGGGATCATCGCGGCAACCGGCGATCCGGGCTTCATCCTCAACCATCGCACGACGACCTCGGTCATCCTGCTGGCGGCGGCGCTGGCGCTGTTTGCCCTTGCGCTCAGCTTCGACCTCAAGGATCCGGCAAGGACGACGCGCAATTCGGACGTGGCGTTCTGGATGCATCTGGGTGCGGCACCGGCCTTGCTCTACGCCATGTTGTCCTTCGTCTTCATCGGGGATGCCGGCGGTTTCGCCGTCTTCTCCGAGACTGCCGGCAGCTTCGAGGCCCTGATGGTGGTCGTGATCGTCGCGATGTTCATGGGCATAGGCCTGGTGATCGACCGCCGCGCCTTCGTCACCTCAGGCCTGCTGTCGCTCGGCTTTGCCATCTACAAGCTGTTCGAGAAGGCGCAGATGGAAATCGGCTTCTATGTCTTCGTCACCCTGCTGATCGTCGGGCTCGTGGTGCTGACCATCGGCATTGGCTGGCCGTGGTTTCGCCGGGGCGTGGTCTCGACCCTTCCGCCGTCGCTTCAGGCAAAACTGCCGCCTCTTCGGTAAAAAGGGCGGCAGCTTGACGTTTCATTGTAATGTCGGGGGCGGTTCGTTTCAGGTGTTGAAACGGAAGTGGATCACGTCGCCGTCGTGGACGACATATTCCTTGCCTTCGTCGCGGCCCTTGCCGGCTTCCTTGGCGCCGACTTCGCCCTTGTAGTTGATGTAGTCGTCATAGGCGATGGTGAAGGCGCGGATGAAGCCGCGTTCGAAGTCGGTATGGATGACGCCGGCGGCGGCCGGGGCCTTGGTGCCGCGCACGATGGTCCAGGCGCGGCATTCCTTCGGGCCGACGGTGAAATAGGTGATGAGATCCAGCAGGTGGTAGCCGGCACGGATCAGGCGGTCGAGGCCCGCTTCCTCCAGGCCAAGCGCGGATAGGAATTCCTTGGCTTCTTCTTCCGGCAGCTGGGCCACTTCCGATTCGATTGCCGCCGAGATGATCACGCATTCCGCGCCCTGTTCGGCCGCCATCTTGGCGACGGCCTCCGTATGGGCATTGCCGCTCACCGCATCGGCTTCCGCGACGTTGCAGACATAGAGCACCGGATGCGAGGTCAGGAGGTTCAGGCTCTTGAGGATCTCGATATCGTCGGGGGCAAGCGTCTTCAGCAGCAGGCGGGCCGGCTTGCCTTCGTTCAGCAGCTTGATCACGGCTTCCATGACCGGCAACTGGGCCAGCGATTCCTTGTCCTTCGAGGCGGCGCGCTTGCGGGTCTGCTCGACGCGGCGTTCCAGGCTTTCGAGGTCGGCGAGCATCAGCTCGGTTTCGATCGTGTCGGCAACG
>JAHRYZ010000128.1 GCA_020621905.1 Rhizobium sp. | reverse complement strand
CGGGTGCGGTTTGTCCCTTCTCCCCGCCGGCGGGGAGATGGTGCCGGCTGGCGTTTGCGGGGCAAGCCCGCGCCAAGGCCGACCCGTATTCCCCTCGCCCCTCCCCCGGTCTATAGAGACGCCAGAACATCGGCGGGGACTTTCAGACTTGCAGATCACATTCGACCGGGCAGAGGTGCGTTATGGCACCGCGGTGGCGCTCCATCCGCTGAGCGTCGCGCTTAGCGAGCGCCGCATCGGCGTGATCGGGCTCAACGGGTCGGGCAAGACGACGTTTGCGCGGCTGATCAACGGGCTCATCAAGCCGTCGGCCGGCACGGTTTCGCTCGACGGGCTCGACACGGTGAAGGACGACAGGGCGGTGCTGTCCAAGGCGGGTTTCATCTTCCAGAACCCGGCCAACCAGATCATCCTGCCGATCATCCGCGACGACATCGCGTTTGGACCGAAGAGCCGGGGGCTGAAGGGCGGCGCGCTCGACCGGGCGGTCGATGCGGTGCTGGACCGCTTCGGCATAACCCAGCTCGCCGGCCGGCGGCCGCACGAGCTGTCCGGCGGCGAATTGCAGCTGGCGGCGCTCGCCGCGGTGGTGGTCACCGAGCCGGAGCTGGTGATCTTCGACGAGCCGACCAACCAGCTGGACCTCAAGAACCGCGCCATGGTGAAGGCCGCGATCGAGGGGCTCGCGCAGCAGGCGCTCGTCATCAGCCACGATCTCGACCTGATCGCCGATTTCGAACGCGTGCTGGTCTTCCATCAGGGGCATCTCGCCTTCGACGGCGAGGCCGGCCAGGCCATCGCCCGCTACCGGGAGGTCGCGCTTTCATGAGAAGCCTGCATGTCGCCGGCGACAGCCTGATGCACCGGACGAAACCGGCGGTGAAGATCGCCGGGCTGGCGCTGATTGCCGTGCTGATCTTCCTGACGCGCGATCCGCGCCTGCTGGTGCCGGTGCTGGTCGCCGCGGCTATGCTCTATTTCACGCTCGGCCAGCCGCTGCGCGCGGCGCTGTCGCCGCTGAAGCCCGTCTTCCTCACCATCGCCATCGTCGGGCTGTTCCATCTGCTGCTGACCAGCGCCGAGGAGGCGATGGTCACCGTGCTTCGCCTTTCGACGCTGATGCTGCTGGGGGCGGCCGTGACCGCGACGACCACGGTCTCGGCCTTCATCGAGACGATCACCAGGGCCGCCGCGCCGCTCGAGCGGATCGGCCTCGTCAAGGCCTCGGACATCGGCCTCTCGGTCGGGCTGGTGGTGCGGTTCGTGCCGGAAATCCTGTCCCGCTACGAAGCGATCCGCGAGGCGCACCGGGCGCGCGGCATCCGCCCGAAGATCACCACCATGCTCGGGCCGCTGATCATCGCCACCCTCAAGGATGCGGATAATATCGCCGAGGCCATTGACGCCCGGGGCATTCGCGGGCAGTGACATTTTCCGTTGGGGAGAATTCCGGTTTCACATCTGTCGCTTTCACAAGGCCGCTTGATGGCCTTGCCCGACAGATCCAAGGGAGACATCATGCAGACTCGTGACCTCGTACTCATCTCGCTGTTTGCCGCGATCATCGTCGCACTCGGCTTCGTTCCGCCGATCACGCTCGGCTTCATTCCCGTGCCGATCACCGCGCAGTCGCTCGGTGTCATGCTGGCCGGCGTCATTCTCGGCGCCAGGCGCGGTGCGCTCGCCGCCGTGCTGGTCATCCTGCTTGTGGCGATCGGCCTGCCGGTGCTGTCTGGCGGCCGCGGCGGCCTTGCCGTCTTTGCCGGGCCGACCGTCGGCTTCCTGATCGGCTGGGTGCCGGCGGCCTTCGTCACCGGCCTAATCGCCGAGCGCTTCGCCCGCCCGGGTCTGTCCGCCGTCCGCCAGACGCTCGGCTTCTTCGCCGCGGCAGCACTTGGCGGCGTCGTCGTTCTCTATGTCTTCGGCATCGGCTATCTCGCCTTCGGCGCCGGCCTTGGCCTTCAGAAGGCCTTCCTCGGCTCGATGGCCTTCATCCCGGGCGACCTGTTGAAGGCCGTGATCGCCAGCCTTGCCGGCCGCGCCGTGATGGTGGGCTATCCGCTGCTGCCCGAGCGCGCCTGAGGGATAGCGTCCCGGCAACGTCCGACAGTCAGCTCTCTCGCCGCCGCAGCAGGAACCATGTTGCGGCGGCAAGGCCCAGCGCGCCGAGCCACGGCGCCAGCGAAACGGAGAGCGCGACGACAAAGGTCTCGTAGGACCGGCCTTCCAGCATCCATTGCAGGAAGAGGCCGGCGAGCCAGCCGCCGAGAGCAGCGGCTGCGGCCCATGCCAGGCGAACCGCCGATCCGCGCGGCGCCCGTATCTGCGGGTTCCGCCTTCCGGAAAGATCCAGTACCAGATTGCCCCCGCGAGGGCGCAGGCGATCGCCACGGCGGGGCCGATGACGAAGGCCAGCCCCATGGCGGCGGCCCCCTCCCGCTGCGACACCTCGAAAACGTCGAAGGCGACCAGCCCGACACCGAGGGCCGCGAGATATCCCGCGACCAGAGCCGCAAGCGCGACCAATACCGTCTTCAGCATTCTCGAAGCCATGCGATCCCGGCCGTTTGGCCGCCCCCTGCCGTGCACCATCACCAGCGGCAGCAAAGCCGATGCGCGCCTGACACCGGATCATAGCGAAATCGGCGAACGGCGCGAGCGGGATCTGGCCTGTCGGCGCCACCCGGTGACATGCGGCCGGCACGTGCCCAAAACCGATACGTTTCGCTGTATTGCGGGCGTCGGACCCGCGCCCCTAAGATCGCAAGGCTTGGAGGAGTGTCCAGCCGGCAGCCTTCCGACCCGTCGGAAAATCGGCGTTTTGCTCTTGCAAAGGACGACAAGCGCGCTCTTCAACCTTGGGAGGAAGTACCATGAAATGGAATGCCCCTAAATTCGTCGAGGTCAGCTGCGGCATGGAAATCAACCGTTACGCCCCTGCGGACGGCGACGAGCCTGTGCTGTTCTGATTGAACGGTGACGGGGCACGAGGCGATGGCGCAAGTTCGTTTCCTCGTGCTCGGTGCCGCGGCCGGCGGAGGCCTGCCCCAGTGGAACTGCGGTTGCCCGAACTGTCGCGCGGCGCGTGATCCGGCGTCGGGCCTCAAACCCCAGACGCAATCGTCGCTGGCGGTCAGCCCGGACGGCGAACGGTGGGTCGTGTTCAACGCCTCGCCCGACATCCGCGCCCAGATCGAGCACAATGCCTGCCTTCATCCGCACGCACTACGCGACAGCCCGATCAGAAGCGTGGTCGTCACCAATGGCGACATCGACCATATCACCGGGCTCCTGACGCTGCGGGAAAAGCAGAGCTTCACGCTTTTTGCCACAGCGGCGCTGATGGAGACGCTCGGGCAGAACCCGGTCTTCCAGGTGCTCGATCCCGCGCTCGTGCAGCAGCGGACCGTCGGCCTCGACACGTCGTTTTCGCCGCTTGACGGCCTCGATATCCGGTTGTTCGCCGTGCCCGGCAAGGTGCCGCTCTATCTCGAAGGGGCAGACCTGAAGCTCGGACAGGAAACCGACGACACCGTCGGCGTCGAATTCAGGATCGGCGACAAGCGCGCCTATTACATTCCCGGCTGCGGCTCGATGCCGGCAACGCTTTCGCAGAGGCTCGAGAATGCCGACCTCGTCTTCTTCGACGGCACCGTGTTCGAGGACGACGAGATGATCGTCGCCGGCGTCGGCGGCAAGACCGGACGACGCATGGGGCACATGCCGATCAATGGCGAGGGCGGAAGCCTCGCGGCGCTTTCGCCCCTGTCGATCGGCCGCAAGGTCTTCGTCCACATCAACAATACGAACCCGATCTGGCGCGCCGGGCCGGAGCGCGATCAGGTCGAGGCGCAGGGTTTCGAAATCGGCCATGACGGAATGGAGGTCATCCTTGTTGCCCACTCCTGACAGAGAACAATTCGAGGCACGCCTGCGGGCGATCGGGGCGTCGCGCTATCACGACAAGCATCCGTTTCACCAGATGCTGCATGGCGGCGGCTGTTCGATGATCCAGGTGCGCGCCTGGGTGATCAACCGCTACTACTATCAGAGCCGCATCCCGATGAAGGACGCGGCCTTCCTGTCGCGCTGCGAGGATCCGCACTTGCGTCGCATCTGGCGCAGCCGCATCGAGGATCATGACGGCGGCATTGACGAGGGCGGCGGCATCCGCCGCTGGCTGAAGCTTGCCGAAGCCGTCGGGCTCGATCCCGACTTCGTCGCCTCGACTGCGGCGTGCTGCCGGGCACCCGTTTTGCCGTCGATGCCTATGTGCATTTCGTCCGGGAAAAGCCGCTCCTCGAGGCGGTCGCCTCGTCGCTCACCGAGCTTTTCGCCCCGGCGATCCACGAGAACCGTATTGCCGGGCTTCTCAAGCATTATGCCTTTGCCGATGACAGCGCGCTCTCCTATTTCCGCCAGCGGCTGAACGAGGCACCGCAGGACGTCAAGTTCGGCCTCGCCTTCGTGCTCGACCATGCCGATACGCTGGAGAAGCAGGATGCGGCGGCCGCCGCGCTCACCTTCAAGACCGATGTGCTGTGGTCGCAGCTCGATACGCTGCATTCGGCCTATGTGGCGCCGGCGCGCCTTCCGCCAGGCGGCTGGGACGGGCGCGAGGGCGTGACCGGCGCGCTCGACGAGAACCCCTTGCGCGGGGCGGCGGAATGAGCGGCAAAGGGACGGCCCCAAGCGCTGGCGAGAGCTCAGTACAAACCGCCGAGGCCGGCGGCACCGGCGTCGCGGTCACCGGCGCAACCGTGGCCCGGCTGGCGCGCGGCGTGCGGCTGCGCGAGGACCCGGTGCGCGGCCAGACGGTCCTGCTCGCACCCGAACGGGCACTGGCACTCGACGAGATCGCGGTTGCCATCGTCAAGGCGCTGGACGGCACCCGCGACCTCGATACAATCGCTGAGGATTTTGCCCGTCAGTTCGAGGCGCCGCAGGATCAGGTGCTCGCCGACGTCATCGCCTTCATCCGCGAGTTTTCCGACCGGCGCCTGCTGGAGATCGTCCGATGAACGAACACCCCTCGCCCGTGCGTTTCGCCGCCCAGCGTCCGCCACCGCCGATCGCCATGCTGGCGGAACTCACCCATCGCTGTCCGCTCGCCTGTCCCTATTGCTCGAACCCGCTGGAGCTTTCCCGCGCCTCGGAAGAGCTTTCGACCGAGGAATGGATCGAGGTCTTCCGCCAGGCGGCCGATCTCGGCGTGCTGCACCTGCATCTCTCCGGCGGCGAACCCGCCTCGCGCCGCGATCTGGTGGCGCTGACCAGGGCCGCCTCCGGCTTCGGCCTCTACACCAATCTCATCACGTCGGGTGTCGGGCTGACCGAAGCACGCATCCAGGAGCTTTCGGAGGCCGGGCTCGACCATCTGCAATTGTCGATCCAAGGGGTCACGCCGGAAAAGGCCGATCTGGTCGGCGGCTATGCGGGCGGCTATGCCCGCAAGATCGCGGTGGCCGGCTGGACCCATGCGGCCGGCATTCCGCTTACCGTCAATGCGGTCTGCCACAAGCAGAACATGGACGAAATCGAGGACATGGTGGGGCTTGCCATCGAGCTCGGTGCGCGGCGAATCGAGATCGCCACCGTGCAGTTCCACGGCTGGGCCGAGCGCAACCGGGCCTCGCTCATGCCGACGCGGGCGCAGGTGGAAGCGACCACCGCCTTCGTCGCGGAAGCGCGGAAGCGGCTCGCCGGAACGCTGGTGATCGACTATGTGCCGGCCGACCACCATTCGCGCTATCCGAAGGCCTGCATGGGCGGCTGGGGCCGCACGGGGCTCAACGTCAATCCGGCGGGGCGCGTCTTGCCCTGCCATGCGGCCGAGACCATACCGGGGCTTACCTTCGACAATGTCCGCGCGACGCCGCTTGCCGAGATCTGGCTCGAGGGGGCGGCCTTCAACGCCTATCGCGGCGACGACTGGATGGCCGAGCCCTGTCGCAGCTGCGAGCGAAAGCATATCGACTTCGGCGGCTGCCGCTGCCAGGCCATGGCGCTTGCCGGCGACGCTGCCGCCACCGACCCGGTCTGCATCCGCTCGCCGCTCCACGCGAGCCTTGCGGCCGCAGCCGAAGAGGACGGCGAGACCGAACCCGGGCCGTTCGTCTATCGGGGACGGTGAGATCCGCATCACATCACGGCAATACACGCCCTTGAAATGACACCTTAATGGTGGCATCCTTTCTCCGTGGAAAAGTTACGCTCGACCTATGATCTCGCGGCGATCAAGGCTGCGCTCGGCTCCGTCAGCTCGTTGGCGATCACCTCGTCGGCGCTGCGGGACGCGATGGCGCTCGGCTTTGACAGAAGCGGCATCGTGGCGACGATCTCAACCATCGAAGGGCGCATGTTCTAAAAGTCGATGACGACATTCGCCGACCACAGGGTCTGGCAGGACGTCTATCACGTGCCGGCGGCCGATCTTCTGCTTTACGTGAAATTCCAGGCCGACGTCGTCACCGAATTCACCGTGATGTCGTTTAAGGAGAAATGACCATGACCTCCACCGCGCGGACACTGCCGGATACGATGACCTCGCCCGAGACGGGAGCGATCCTGCGGCGCGACAGTCGCCCGTTCGAGCTTCGCTACAAGGGTGAAACCCTGACTGTCGACCTTCCCGGCTATTATCCCGAGGGCGAGGGTGACTGCGTGCACGTCGGTGACGACATGGCCGTCGCAGACGAAGCCTTGCGCAGCCTGAAGGAAAAGATCGACGGCATCCCTTCGCCGAAGACGATCCGTCGACTGAGAAAAAAGCTCGGGCTTTCGCAACGGGAGGCCGGGACGCTGCTGAAGGTCGGTGAAAGTGCCTTCGACAAATATGAGCGCGGTATGATCGAGCCGAGCGGGCCGACCAGCCAGCTGCTGCGGTTGCTCGACCGGCATCCGGAGCTGATCGAGGATCTGCGCTGATTTTGCCGGTCATCAGTTCCAAGCGCTTCGGGCTTCGGCTATGGTTCCGGCGAAACTCTGAAGGAGACTGACATGACCGCCCTTTTCGCTCGCCTTGTCGCCATGATCGGCGCGGCGATGATCCTGATGCGGCGCTGGGGCAAGAGCCCGGAAAAGCCGGCTCTCGGCGGCGCACCGATCATTCCGGAAGCAAAGCCGCAGCGCATCCCGACGCTCAAAATGCCGACCGCCAAGGGCTGGGAGGACGGCCACGCGCCGACCGCCGCCCCCGGCCTCAAGGTCAATGCCTTTGCCAAAGGCCTCAAGCATCCGCGCTGGATCCATGTGCTGCCGAACGGCGACGTGCTGACGGCCGAGGCGCTCGGCGTCGACGGCGGGCGGATCAGGACCCCGTTCGACTACGCCATGTATTCGACGATGAAGCGCGCGGCGGCGGTCGGCAACAGCCCGAACCGCATCACGCTGCTGCGCGATGCCGACGGCGACGGGGTGGCGGAAGTGCGCCACACCTTCATGGAGGGGCTCAACCATCCCTTCGGCATGGCGATGCTCGACGGCACCTTCTATGTCGGCAATACCGACGGCATCATGGCCTTTCCCTATGCCGAGGGCGCAACGAAGATCCAGGCACAGGGTCGCAAGATCGCCGACTACAAGCCGGCCGGTCACTGGACGCGCAGCATCCTGCCGAGCCGCGACGGGAAGAAGCTCTATGTCGGTGTCGGCTCGCTCAGCAATATCGGCGAAGACGTCATGGACCAGGAGGAAGGCCGCGCCTGCATCTACGAGGTGGACCTCGAGACCGAAACGCAACGAATCTTCGCCGGCGGCCTGCGCAATCCCGTGGGCCTCGCCTTCGAGCCGACGACCGGCGACCTCTTCACCGTGGTCAACGAGCGCGACGGGCTCGGCGACGAGACGCCACCCGACTATCTCACCTCGGTCAAGGACGGCGGGTTCTACGGCTGGCCGTTCTGCTACTGGGGCAAGACGGTTGACGACCGCGTGCCGCAGGACCCGGCCAAGGTCGCGACCGCCATCCGCCCCGACTATGCGCTCGGCGGCCACACGGCTTCGCTCGGCCTCTGCTGGCTGCCCGCCGGCACGCTGCCCGGCTTCCCCGACGGCATGGTCATCGGCCAGCACGGCTCGTGGAACCGCTCCAACCTCGCCGGCTACAAGGTCATCTTCGTGCCCTTCGAGAACGGCCGCCCGTCCGGCCCGCCGCGCGACATCCTCACCGACTTCCTCGCCCCGGACGAGAAATATTCCTACGGCCGCCCGGTCGGCGTCACGATCGGCCCGGACGGATCGCTGCTGGTCGCGGACGATGTCGGCGACGTCATCTGGCGGGTGACCGGGGCCGGAGCCTAGTTGAATATTGAAACAGAACGCCCGGTGATGAACCGGGCGTCTTCTTTTCGGCGACCGCCCGTCAATACGGCTAGCCACAGGGCCCGTCGAGCGAGGCCGCACCGTGCTCGACGAATGGCGCCCAGAGCGCCTTGTCGCGCGCCGGATAACGAAACTCGATATGATGAAAAAGATCGCCACCACAACCGAGCGGTTGTTCGCCGCGATGGTAAAGGATTTCGGCACCGCGCACCCCGGAAAGCACAAACCAGCCGGCGCCAGATGGCATATAGGTCAGGCTCCAGCCTTCGCCCTTCAGGGTCTCGATGAGGAAGGCCCGGTAGACCGCGAGCCCGCCGCCGTTGAAGTCGAATGAACCGTAAACGGCGATCGTTCCGCCGGTCGGGGTGCTGAAACGTTGGCCGTCACCGTTTTCCGGGGGCGGTTCGGACGCGAAACTCGCCGGCACCTCGGCGTAGGTACCAAAACGAGGATTTTCGTAGGGCCGCCATTCTGCTGCAGCGGCGCCCGCGGCCATCATGATCGACACACAGAAAGCTCCCTGTAGTCTCCCGCCCATTCGCTGGTCCTCCCCCGCTCTCGCTTTCCAATTGGTGGGAGGTGATAACGCGAACGTCAAGATCACGCACTACACAATGGCGACCATCCAGTCGGCCCCCGTGGAGCACTGTGCGACAATTCCCCAAAATGGCCCGTGCTTCTGATACGCGCTCCGTTAGCATGGGCCTCCATCGCGGCCGGCACGATGCCTGCCGCATCCAGCGTCCCGGGGCCTTCATGCGTCAGACACCGACTTTTCTCCTCGCCCTCGTCCCCCTGTTCCTCGGCGGCGGCCTGTCCACCCCGTCTCTTGCGCAGGGCTATGACGAGGCCTGTATGCAGGCGGTCGAAGAGCTCTGCGGCAAGACGCCGGTGATGCAGTGCTTCTCCGACGACGCCCAATGGAGCAGGATTCCGGAGCGCTGCCACGGCGACGTGCAGAGCATGTTCGAGGCGGAAAACGATTCCGCCGCGGCCGAGGGTGCGGCCCCCGCCGACGCGCAGGCCGCCACCCCGATCGAGGATCTCTCGGCGCTTTCCTATGGCGGCATCCTGCGCTCGGGCCCAAGCATGGATTCGAAGAAGAAGGCCAGCATCAAGCTCGGCCAGCCGATCGAACTGATCGAGGCGACCGGTATCTGGACCGACGACTACCAGTGGTTCAAGGTCAAGACCGCCTCCGGCACCGGCTATCACTGGGGCGGCATCTTCTGCACCATGGGCGGAGCCAGGCCGGAAGGCGTGCTCTACGACTGCGACGAGAACCCGCCGGGGAGCTTCTGAAGCGGGTCGCCCGGCCGGGCGTTTCAGCGCGATTGCATCCCGGGCGAGGTACAACCAAAATTCGAATACAACAAGGTTCATAAACTAAAAGTTGACAAGCCGGGCGGGGCTCTCTATATGAAGCTTATCGAGATTTGCTTGCTGAGCTTTGGTTACCGCGCGTCTGGCACCGCGCCCTGAACGAACCTTCCTTTCAAAAATCGCTATCACCATCCGCGGCGCATCAGCGCTGTGGTCATTCAATATGCTATGAAAGGGTTCATCATGACCACTGGCACAGTTAAATGGTTCAATTCCACCAAGGGCTTCGGCTTCATTCAGCCTGACGACGGCGGCCAGGACGCCTTCGTTCACATCTCGGCCGTCGAACGCGCCGGAATGCGCGAAATCGTCGAAGGCCAGAAGATCGGCTACGACATGGAGCGCGACAGCAAGTCGGGCAAGATGTCTGCCTGCAACCTGCAGGCCGTATAATCGGTAACGGCTTTCCTTTGACCACGGATGTACTGGCACTGTCGAAAGCCAAGTTACCAAGCGAGGTCAGGCATATTGCCTGGCCTTTTTTTATGCTTTTCGGTTCGTCTGAGGGTTGTCCGGGCAAGATTGTCGCCGGCCGACATGGTCGAGCCGCGCGATCGGGCGATCCATGACAGCAGCGGAAAAGGAACTCCAGGCGACCACCACCGCCTGGCAGATCGCCATCCAGGAAATCCTGCGGATCGTCGTGCGCGACATCTACAGGACCGGCAGCGAGGCCGAGTTCAAGGCGCATATCAAGCGAATTGAAGAGGCGGCCGTCGACAGCATCTATACCGGCCTGATGCTTCGCGGTACAAACGAGTGGACGGAGGTTCTGGTGAAGGAAAAAGCCAGCAACTTCGTGACCAGCCTGTTGACGTCCTTCACCTTTGACCGCGCCTGACTTCTGCGGCGCGGCAAATATGCCGGATGTTCGACGGGCAGCAGTTGCATGGTGGTCGCGCCAAGATCGCCAGGCGACCACCGCATCTTCTCCATCCGACGGAAAGCTGACCGATGACCAACCTTGCCAGAACGCGGATCAAACCTTGAGCGGGTCGGACACGCCTTCATCGCTGGAGCAGCTCGGCTGGTCGGATTTCTTTGCCGCTCAGGTGGAGCCGGGCGAGGCCCGTCTTGCACCCCGGCGCATTGCCTCGGTTCACCGGGCCCGCCTCGAAGCGATCGATGCAAACGGACCGGTCGGGCTCGAACTTGCGGCCAATGCCAATACCGCCGACTTTGCCGTCGGCGACTGGGTTCTGGCCGATCCCAAGACCGACATGCTGGTGCGCCGTCTCGATCGAAAGACCCTGCTTCAACGGCACACCGAAGCGCGCAACGGACAGCAGCTGGCGGCAGCCAATGTCGACACGCTGTTCATCACGACATCCTGCAATGCCGACTTCAACCCAGGCCGGCTGGAACGCTATCTGATCATGGCCCACCAGGCGGGAACCTCGCCGGTGATCGTGCTCACCAAGGCGGACACGACCGCCGATGCGGAGGACTATTTTCGCCAGGCCGTAGCACTGCAACGGGATTTGCCGGTGGTCATCCTGAACGCCCGCTCGGCGGACGCGATCGACATCCTGAAGCCGTGGTGCGGCGCCGGGCAGACCGTGGCGCTGGTCGGCTCCTCCGGGGTCGGCAAATCGACGCTGGTCAACACCCTGGCCGCGTCAGAGGCCGGAGAGGTCCAGAAGACCGGCACGATCCGCGAACATGACGCCCAGGGACGACACACGACCACGGCCCGCTCGCTGCATGCCATTGCCGGCGGGGGCTGGGTGATCGACACGCCGGGGATCAGGACGCTCTATGTCAGCGACGTGACCGACGGCATCGACACGCTGTTCGGTGACATTTCCGACCTTGCGGAGCAATGCCGGTTTCGTGATTGCACGCATGTCCACGAACCGGGCTGTGCGGTGCAGGCTGCGGTCGCCTCAGGCCAGCTCGACGCCGACCGGCTGGGACGGTGGCGCAACCTGATCGAGGAAAGCCGCAGCCGAACGCCGGTCAAGACCGGACCACGCGGCAACAAGGT
>JAHRYZ010000127.1 GCA_020621905.1 Rhizobium sp. | reverse complement strand
GCTTCGTGGCTGCTGCTGCAGCGCGCCGTCAACAACGGCG
Organism: Rhizobium sp.; assembly: GCA_020621905.1. Taxonomy (GTDB): domain Bacteria; phylum Pseudomonadota; class Alphaproteobacteria; order Rhizobiales; family Rhizobiaceae; genus Allorhizobium. Next base: position 11,716 of record JAHRYZ010000127.1, on the reverse strand, counting down.
AGATGAGCCGCGATCAGGTCCTGTCGGAAAAGAGCAAGGTACGCCTCGACGGCTTCAACGTCGATCGCCAGGCTCCGGGCTGGAACGACTTGCCGGAAACCTTCCGCGATCTGGTCGAGCGCTCGCTGCGCCTGCAGAACCGCATCGCCCTGCTCGACCGTGAAATCTATCGCCCGGCTGACGCCCCGGTCGTCCCGGACAACGAGAACAGCGTCCAGGCCCAGCTCGATCTGCTGCGCACGGCCTTCAATCTCAACTGACATCCCGACTTCGCATCAGCACTTTCTTTGGCCCGGCATGCTCACGCATCGCCGGGCATTTCTTTGTTCGCCTGCGATGCGAGCAGAATCCAGGCAACAAAAAAGCCCGGACGAGCCGGGCTTTGATGAAAACGATCGATCGAGGATCGATCAGAGGCCGAGGCCGCCGAAACGCTTCTTGAACTTCGAGAGACGACCGCCGCGGTCCATCAGCTGCTGGTTGCCGCCGGTCCAGGCCGGATGCGAGTTCGGGTCGATTTCGAGGTTCATGACTGCGCCTTCCGAACCCCAGGTAGAACGGGTTTCGTATTCGGTGCCGTCGGTCATGACGACCTTGATGACGTGGTAGTCGGGATGGATATCAGCCTTCATTGCGATTTTCCTGCTGTGCCGGAGGGTCCATATGTCGCGATTGCGTCATGGAGACCTATTCAATAAACCAAGCCGATGTCCGAACAGGCCACGGCTTCCCAATTCGATGCGGTGCCTATACATGAAGGGCGCAAGGATAACAAGTGCCATGGCACGAAAGCCCGCCAGGCGGGCCGGAGAAGCAAATAGTGTCCGCAATCACCGAAACTGAACAGTCGAAACGCCGCTCGCTCAAGCCCCTGTCGCGCCTCATTCCGTATGTCATGCGCTATCGCAAGCTGGTCGCGGGTGCCCTGTTCTTCCTCGGTCTTGCCGCGGCCACGACCTTAGCCCTGCCCCTCGCCGTGCGCCGCATGGTCGATCACGGCTTCAGCGCCGCCGACGGCGCCTTCATCAACAACTATTTCGGAATGATGGCGGTGCTCGCCATCATTCTCGCGCTCGCCAGCGCCATGCGCTACTATTTCGTCATCACCATCGGCGAGCGTGTGGTCTCCGATCTGCGCCGCGACGTCTTCGCCCACGTGACGAAGCTTTCGCCCGCCTTCTTCGACGTGAACCAGTCCGGCGAGATCGTCTCGCGGCTGACGGCCGACACGACGCAGATCAAGTCCGCCGTCGGCGCGACAGCATCGCTCGCGCTCAGGAACTCCATTCTCTGTCTCGGTGCCATGGGCATGATGATCTATACCAGCCCGCGGCTGTCGATCCTCGTGCTCGCCGCCATCCCGATCATCGTCTTCCCGCTCGTCGCCTTCGGCCGCTCCGTGCGCCGCCGCTCGCGTGCCGCGCAGGACACGCTGGCCGAAGCCTCGGCCTTTGCCGGCGAGACCATCGGTGCGGCCCGGACCGTCCAGGCCTTCAACGCCGAGGGCATCGCCACTGACCGCTACGGTGCGGCCGTCGAGCAGGCCTATGAGGCGGCGCGCGCCGCCATCAAGTCGCGCGCGCTCCTGACCGGCGTCGCCATCACGCTCGTGTTCGGCAGCATCGTCGCGGTGCTCTGGTTCGGCGCCCAGAACGTGCTTGCCGGCACGCTCTCGGCCGGCACGCTCGGCCAGTTCCTGCTCTACTCACTGATCGCCGCCGGTTCGATGGGTACGCTGTCCGAGGTCTGGGGCGAGCTTTCGCAGGCATCCGGCGCCGCCGAACGGCTCGGCGAACTGCTGCAGGAGGTTTCCCAGGTCGCCGCCCCCGCCAATCCGACCCGCCTGCCCGAGCCGCCCATGGGCCGCGTCAGCTTTGGCGACGTGCACTTTGCCTATCCCTCGAGCGCCAGTAAGTCGGCCCTCAAAGGGCTCAGCTTCCGGGTGGAGCCGGGCGAAACGGTAGCGATCGTCGGTCCTTCGGGCGCTGGCAAGAGCACGGTCTTCTCTCTCATCCTGCGCTTCTACGATCCGGTCAGCGGCACCGTTCGGATCGACGATGTCGACGTCCGCAAGGCCGATCCCGAAGAGGTCCGCGCGCGCATCGCCATCGTGCCCCAGGACGTGACGATCTTCGCCGCGTCGATCCACGACAACATCGCCTTCGGCTCGCCGAAGGCCACGCGGCAGATGGTCGAGGCGGCGGCGGAAGCCGCCCAGGCGACCGAATTCATCCTGCGCCTGGAGAACGGCTTCGACACGCAGGTCGGCGAACGCGGCATCACGCTGTCCGGCGGCCAGCGCCAGCGCATCGCGATTGCCCGCGCGCTCTTGCGCGACGCACCACTCCTGCTTCTCGACGAAGCGACCTCGGCGCTCGATGCGGAAAGCGAAACCCTGGTCCAGACGGCGCTGGACGGCCTGATGCAGAACCGCACGACGATCGTCATCGCCCATCGACTGGCGACCGTGCTCAAGGCCGATCGCATCCTCGTGCTCGACGACGGACGTATCGTCGAGGAAGGCACCCATCACAGCCTGATCCAGGAGGGCGGTCTCTACGCCAAGCTGGCGCGGCTGCAGTTCGAGACCGGCGGGCGCGATTTCCACCGCGCCGGCCACCGGTAGTTCGGTATTCCGTCGGGCCCTCAGGCTCCGACGAGCGGCTGGCGATCCAGCCGGAGAACAGGCAGCCACCGAGAAACGTGCCTTCCAGCGCATTGTACCATGGACCCGCCCCGCCGAAACCCGCCACCTCGCCCGCGGCATAGGCCCCGGCACCGGCTTGTTGGTGTCGTCGAGCACCGTGACGAAAGATCGGTGTGCAGGCCGCCCAGTGTCTTGCGGGTCAGGATATGCAGCCGGACGGCGATCAGCGGACCGGCCTTGGGATCGAGCAGCCGGTGCGGCTTTGCCGTGCGCATGAGCCGGTCGCCAATATAGTTGCGGGCACCGCGAATGGCGGTCACCTGGGCGTCCTTGTTGAAGGCATTGTCGATTTCGCGGTCGCGCGCCTCCACTTGGCTGCGCAGATGGTGGACGCCGATCCGGTGCTCCCCCGTCAGTTCGTTCATGCCCACGACCAGGTCTTCGAGCGTTTCGCGAACCACGAAGTCCTCTCCCTTGTCCATGAAGGCCTGAACCGGTCCGGGCGGGTTCTGGCCGAGGCGCTTCAGCAGCAGCCGGATGTTCTTGTCGGTCAGATCGGGGTTCTGTTCCGAGCCGGAGAGCGCGAATTCCCGCTTGATGATCGCCTTGTTGAGAATGAACCAGCTGTATTCCTCGCCCTTCGCGCGGATCGCCTTCAGCGTCGCCAGCGTGTCGAAGCCCGGTATGGCCGGCGCGGAAAAACGGTTGCCGCTGGCATCGCACCAGAAGGACGAAGGGCCAGGGAGGATGCGGATGCCGTGGTTCGGCCAGATCGGGTCGAAATTGCGGAGGCCTTCGGTATAGTGCCACATGCGGTCGCCGTTGATGATCTCCCCCCCGGCCGCGCGCGCGATGTCCAGCATCCGGCCGTCGACATATTGCGGCACGCCCGCGACCATGGACTTCGGCGGCGGCCCCAGACGCTGGACGGACCAGTTCTTGCGCACCAGGTCATGATTGCCGCCAATACCGCCCGACGAGACGATGACGGCGCCGGCCCTCAGCTCGAATTCGCCGACCACCGCGCGCGACGTCGCCGCGCCACGAGGGGCCGGATCGGTCGCCAGAATACTGCCGCGCGCGCCCTTGACCGCACGGTTGGTGACGATGAGTTGATCGACTTGATGACGGAAGCGGAAGACGAGGTTGCCACGCTGTTCTGCCGCCCGCGCACGCCGGACGAAGGGCGCCAGAACGGCCGGGCCGGTGCCCCAGGTGACATGGAAACGCGGCACGGAATTGCCGTGACCGTCGGCAAGCGAGCCGCCACGCTCGGCCCAGCCGACGACGGGGAACCATCGCACTCCCTGGCGATGCAGCCATTCGCGCTTCTCTCCCGCAGCGAATTCCAGATAGGCCTCGGCCCAATGGCGCGGCCAGTAGTCCTCGACGCGATCGAAACCGGCCGAGCCGAACCAGTCCTGCCGCGCCAGTTCGAAGTTGTCGCGTATGCCGAGGCGCCGTTGTTCGGGACTGTCGATGAAGAACAGACCTCCAAGCGACCAGAAGGCCTGTCCGCCGAGATTCTGCTCCCCCTCCTGGTCGACGACGCAGACCTTGAGCCCGGTTCGCCCTTCAGTCGCAGCCACGAGCCCGGCCAGCCCTCCCCCGATCACCAGCACATCGTAGTTCATCCGGACTCTCCCTCGAATGTCGCCGCTTTTCTTACTTTTACGGGCACGTAAAGAGTCGCACAACCCAGCACTTCTACCAGTGCGGCGGCAGGACGATCATCGCTCGGTGAGCTTGAGTTCGATACGCCGATTCTGGGCTCGGGCTTCCACGCTGTCGCCCTCGGCGATCGGCTGGTTTTCGCCGAATCCGGCTGCCACCAGCCGATTGGACGGGACGCCCTTCGAGATTAGGTATTTGACCACGGAGATGGCGCGCGCGGCCGAGAGCTCCCAGTTGTCGGCATAGCGGCCCGATCCACTCAATGGCACGTTGTCGGTGTGGCCGTCGACGCGCAGCACCCAGTTGATCTCCGGCGGGATTTCCTTGGCGAGATCGAGCAAGGCGCTCGCAAGCTTCGCCATCTCGACTTCGCCCTCCGGATTGAGCACGTTGCCGCCGGACGGGAACAGGACTTCCGACTGGAAGACGAAGCGGTCGCCGACGATGCGGATGTTCTCCCGGTCGGAGAGGATTTCCCGCAGCCGACCGAAGAAGTCCGAACGATAGCGGTTGAGTTCCTGGACGCGCTGGGCGAGCGCGACATTCAGCCGCCGCCCGAGATCGGCGATCTTCACTTGCGCGTTCTGGTCCCGCGCTTCCGACGCCTGCAGCGCCTCCTCAACCGCCGCGATCTGGGCGCGGAGAGCGGCAATCTGCTGGTTGAGCAGGTCGATCTGGCTCATCGCCCGCTCACTCACCTGTTTTTCCGCTTCGAGTTCCTGGCTCAGGCGCCCGAGCTTCTGGTTGGCGACTTCCGTCGAGCCGGAGCCGGCGTCGAGCAATTGCTGCAGCCGGCTGCGTTCGCTCTCGGAAACGGAAAGCGAGGATTGCAGTGTGGCCAGGGTATCCTCGAGATCCTGCTTGCCGCTCTTCTCCAGGGCCAGCAACTGAGTCAGTTCGGCGATCTGGCTGTTCAAGCGGTTGAGCACCTCGTCCTTGCCGGTGATTTCGCGGCTGAGGATGAACTGCGCCAGTACGAAGACGGTGAGCAGGAACATGATGGCGAGGAGCAGCGTCGACAGCGCGTCGACGAAGCCCGGCCAATAGTCTACGCCCCTGTCGCGGCGGCGGTTGCGGCCGAGCGCCATGGCTACTTGCCCCCGCCCAGCTTGTCGTTGAGCTTTTCAAGCGTCTTGCGCATGGCGCGGGCGTCTTCCTGCTGCGCCTCGATCCAGTCGCGCAGCATCTGCTGCTCGTTGCGCATGTTCTTGACCAGTCCCTGGATACCCTCTGCCAGCCCGGCGATGGCGGCCACCGAACGGTCGCCGCCGCCGGCATTCTCACGGCTGGCAATCTTTGCCAGTTGGTCGACCAGCCGTTTGATGTCCTCCGCCGGCACGCCGGTCAGCGTGCCTGCCGGTGCGATGTCGGAATCGACGTCGGTCACCGACGAAAGCCAGTTTTCCAGCTCGGTATAGAACCGATTCTGCGCGCGTCCGGCCTGCAGGTCGAGGAAGCCGAGGATGAGCGAGCCGGAAAGGCCGAGCAGCGAGGACGAGAACGCCGTGCCCATGCCCGACAACGGCCCGGTCAGACCTGTCTTCATCGCCTGCAGCACGTCGGCACTGTCGCCCGCTCCCGGATCGAGCGACTGGATCACCTCGCTGATCGAGGCGATCGTGCCGAGCAGGCCCCAGAACGTGCCGAGAAGGCCGAGGAAGACGAGGAGACCGATCAGATAGCGCGAGGTGTCGCGTGATTCGTCGAGGCGGGTGGCGATCGAATCGAGGATGGAACGCAACGCCGTGGTCGAGATGGCCATCGAACGGCGGCCGCCGATCAGCGCCCGCATCGGCGCCAGCAGCCGCGGATCGCGGCCGACCCTGTCGGCATGGCCGGCAGCGCGGAAGGAATTGAACCAGCGCACCTCGGGCCTGAGCGCCAGCACGTGGTTGAAGACCAGCACGATGCCGACGGCCAGAACCCCCAGGATCAGGCCATTGAGGCCCGGGTTGGTGATGAACGCCGCATGCGCCTGGCGATAGAGGATGGCGGCGATGAATCCGACGATGATCAGGAAGATCACCATCGTCGTGAAGAAGGGCATAGGGCTGGAGAGCTTGTGACCGTATTCGCCCGGCGCGGCTTCCGCCGCCTCCAAATCCGCCAGCTTAACTTTCGCCATGTCGTCCGTAGCCTCCGGTAATCTGTGCGCCGGAGGCTAGTGGAAAATTGCGACGAATTGAAGCTAAAAGCCGCCGACCAGGGTCGACGGCTGTGTACAGGCTCAGGCCTTCGGGATCGGCCGCGCGAGCACTTCGATCAGCTGCTTGCGGATGTATTCGTTGCCGGCGACGACGGTGCCCGTGTGAAACATGTTGGTGCCGTCAAACATGTCGCTGACGAAACCACCAGCCTCGCGGATCAGCAGCAGGCCGGCCGCCATGTCCCACGGGTTGAGCTCGGCTTCCCAGAAGCCGTCGAGCCGGCCGGCGGCCACATAGGCAAAATCGAGCGCTGCCGCACCCATGCGGCGCACGCCGGCGACTTCGCCCATGACATGGCGCAGTTCAATCAGGAACTTGCCGTGTGCACCTCGGCCGAGATGGGGAATACCGCAACCGATGACGCAATCGGACAGCACCTTGCGCGCGGCGACCCGGATGCGACGGTCGTTGAGGAAGGCTCCACCGCCCTTTTCAGCGGTATAGAGCTCGTCGGTCGCCGGATTGAAGATGACGCCGGCGACGACTTCGCCATTGCGCTCGAGCGCGATGGAAACGGCGAACTGCGGAATGCCGTGCAGGAAGTTCGTCGTACCGTCCAGCGGATCGACGATCCAGCGATGGGCGCCGTCGGTGCCCTTGATCTCCTCGCTCTCCTCGCCGAGGAAACCATAGGTCGGACGTGCCTTCAGCAGTTCGTCGCGCACGATCTTCTCGGCCTTGATGTCGGCCTGCGAGACGAAGTCGCTCGGTCCCTTGACCGACACCTGCAGGTTCTGCACCTCGCCGAAATCGCGCGCCAGGGACTTGCCCGCCTTGAGCGCGGACTGAACCATGACATTGAGGAGTGCTGAACGGGCCATTTAGGGTTTCCTTGAAAGTGCGGCATGCGCCGGGAGACGGCGGCAGGAGCGGCGCGATGGTTCTCGGCGGCAGTTTGGGCGGTTCAAGACCACAAAAACAGCCGGAATTCAAGGGGCATCCACCAGCAGCCCCGCGACCGGCGTCCTTACGCAAGCCCGCCCAGGACCCAGGCGGCAAGCGCTGCCGCGCCAGAAAGCGCGGTCGCCGCCCACAGGTGCAGAGAAAAATGCAGGCTGCCGAAAAGGCTCCCATAGACCGCCTTGGCGGCCATGTTGCTTAAGACCGCGATACCGATGGCCTGCGCAGCCAGGCCGACATCCAGCGTCGGCAGCAGGCCCGCCACCGTGACGGTTGCGGCATCGACGTCGGCAAGGGCGGAAAGCGCAGAGGCGAAGATCAGGCCGGCATCGCCGAACTGCTGGGTCGCGGCACGCGCCAGAAAGGCGACGCCTGCCAGAAGCAGGGCCATCTTCGCAACGGCTGCGAGTTCGAACGGATTGGCCGGAATGCCCTGACCCCCGCTCGAAACGTGCTGCCTGGCGAGCACCAGCGCATAGAGCACCAGAACGAAAGCGGCGGCAATCAGCGGCCACAGAAGCGCCGCCAGCAGTGCGGGTGCAAGCGTTGCGACCAGCAGCGCCGTGCGCAGCAGCGACACCGCGCCGGCGCTGATCGCGCCCGCAATCAGCGTCAGCCCCGCCTCGCCGGCGCGGCTGCGGCGGGCAAAGGCGACGGTGGTGCCGGTCGAGGAGACCAGGCCGCCGATCGCGCCGGCCAGGACGTCGCCACGGATCGCGCCGAGCATCCTGACCGCGACATAACCGGCAAAGGAGATCGAGGCGAGCATGATGACGAGCAGGACGATGCTCTTCGGCGACACCCCGCCGAACGGCCCGTACGGCGTATCGGGGATGATCGGCAGCAGCACGAAGGTCATGGCAAGCAGGATGACCGCCGAGCGCAGTTCGATCCATTGCAGGCGCCGGATCGCCGCGTGGAGGAATTCCCGGCTCGCCAGGATGGCGATCAGCGCAGCCCCCCCGGCCGAGGCAAGCGCCATGTCGCCCAGCGCCGCAAGCGCGCCGAGCCCAAAGGTCAGGATGGCGGCGATGACGGATGTGACGCTGTAGGATTTCTCGGCAATCGCCTCGCGCATTTCGAAGACGGCCATGACAGTGGCGATGGCGATCAGGAAGCCGGTGAGCGCGATACCCGGATAGGCCGACGCGACGCCGAAGCTTTTTTCGATCAGTCCGGCAACCCCGCCGGCCATGCCGAACATGGTGAAGGTGCGAATGCCGGCCGTACGCGCGCCCTCTGGCGCGTCCTTTTCGCGCCAGTGGCGCTCGACCCCGACGGCCGCGCCGATGGCGATCGCCAGTCCGAGGCGTTGGTAGAGTTCGACATGGTCCACACCCACCCCCTTGCGCCTGCGGCCGCCGTCAGCCGCGCCGGAACTTGTTCGCCGCGTCGATCGCCTTCTTCTGCTCTTCGTCGGTCAGACCGAGATAAAAATCTTCGAGCGCCGGATCCTTCAGCCCGGCCCGCCGCGACAGGACGTACCACTTGGCCGCCTCGATCGGGTCGGGGCGCGTGCCGAGCGCGTTGACATAGAGATGGGCGATCCGATTCTGTGCGATGACATTGCCGCGATTGGCGGCGGTGTTCAGCCACCGGAAGCCTTCGTCATAGTTGCGTTCGCCGGCGATGCCGTTGACCAGCCAGATGCCGATGTCGAGCTGGGCGGTGTCGAAGCCTGCCTTCGCCGACCGTTCGAGCCAGTAGCGCGCCTTGCTGCGCTTCTCCTGGGGCAGGTCCTTCAGCGATTCGTAGATCTGCGCCACCGCATATTGCGCATCGGCGATACCGCCCTCGGCCGCCTTCTCATAATAGGGCAAAGCCAGGGAGAGACCCTTGGGACCGCGATTGTCGGCAACCAGGGTCTGTGCCCAGTTAAACTGCGCCGAGCCGTTTCCTGCGTCCGCCGCCTTGCGCATATATTCGTCGGCCTTGGCCTTGTCGTGCGGGACGACCTTGCCTTCCATCAAGAGCATTGCGTACTTGAACATGGCGGCCGGATCGCCGCCGGCGGCCGCCTGGCCGTACCAGAAGGCCGCGCCCTTCACGTCCTTCTTGATGCCGAGCCCACGGTCCATCAGCTCGGCAAGCAGGGTCTGTGCCGCGGGATCGCCGAGCTGGGCGCGCGGTAACGCCTTGTCGACCGCCGTCAGGAAGAAGCCCCGCTGGAAGGCACCATAGGCCTCGTCGACTTTCCCCTTGTATTCCGGCTCAGGCGGCAGCTCCGGAAGGGGAGCCCCCATCCGGGCGTAGATGTTGATGCCTTGCGGCTCCTTCTCGCCTTCCGCCGCTTCCCGCTTTTCCGCAGCCTCGGAACCCGGTCGCGCGCTCCGGTCGAGCGTTCCGTCCGCCCCCGCCGGCTGGTCCCCGCGCTCCAGAACCCGCACGTCGGATGGCGCGAGCGGCCGCATCGGCGGACGATCGAAGGCCTGCTGCGCATGCGGGGAATCCGGCACGGCGACGGTGGCTGCGAGGCACGCAGCAAGAGCGAACAGCACGGGCCGATGGAAAAGACTGGAGCGCATGATGCGTATCAATCTTCAAACCGTGGCGCTTTTTCGTCAAGCTCGGCATTCACCCGCGCGACGACCGTCGCAGCAAGGGCCGGATCGGCAAAGACCGCCTCGCGCAGCGCCACGAATTCGACGCCGGCTTCGGCGACGGCAAGCGCGGATGCCGGATCCTGTCCGCCCATGACGATGCTGGGGATAGCGATCATCGACGACCACCATTCGCCGAGCGCGAGGTTCTTCGAATGCGCCTCCGGCTTGATGTCGCCGTCGAGCTTGCCGAAGAAGATGTAGTCTGGCTGGAGCTCGCCGATCTCCAGCGCATGATGCCGGTCCATGGCATTGCCGCCACCGACGATCATCTTCGGCGCGTGCTTCTCTTTCGCATCCGCAAGTGCTGCCGCATTGCCGCTGATATGCAGGCCGTCGGCCTTTGCCCGTCCGGCAACCCGGCTGTTGTCGACGACGAGCGCGGCGGCCCCGGCATCCTGGATGAGCGGCACGAGCAGTTCGGCATGCTTCTGGAAGGCCGCGTCATCGAGGCCGTATTGCGGGATGATGACCGACGCGACGTCGCCGCCCTTCAGCGCATCGCCGACCACGCGCGCCTTTTCCTCGGCGCCGGCGATGTCGGGAACGATCAGGACGAGACGGCAGCGATCTTCGGGACTGGTCATGAGTGGATCCGTTTCCGGAAGGACGCAGCTTTCTCCGCGTTCCTCCCTCGTTTTGCGTGAGTAAATCCGATAGACCGGTCCTTCGAAAGGATCAACCGAAACAAATGAGTCCCGATCTGCTGTTCTATGCCGCGGCCATTCCCGCGGTGGCTCTCGTCGGCCTGTCGAAAGGCGGCCTGGGCGGAGCCTTCGCCCTGATCGGCGTGCCCTTGCTCGCCATGGTCGTGCCGCCGATGCAGGCGGCAGCGATCTTCCTGCCCATCCTGCTGGTGATGGATGCGGTGGCGCTTTGGGCCTGGCGGCGCCACAACAACCGCCCTACCCTACTCGCCATGCTGCCCGGCGGCATTCTCGGCATCGCGATCGGCTGGGCGACGTCCGCCTATGTTTCGGTCAACGTCATGCGCCTGCTGCTCGGCGGCATCTCCCTGCTGTTCGCCCTGCGCTATTTCATCGAAGCGGCCCGCAAGACCCCGAAGGCGACGCCCGCCGCTGCACCCGAGCGACCCGTGGCCGCGACCCTGTGGGGCACGCTGTCCGGCTATGGCAGCTTCGTCGCCCATGCCGGCGGCCCGCCGTTCCAGATCTACACCCTGCCACTGCGCCTCGATCCGCTTGCCTATACCGGCACCAGCACCCGCTTCTTCGCCATCATGAATGCGGTCAAGGTGCTGCCATACTTCGCGCTCGGGGAACTGGGCGCCGCAAACCTGACACTGTCGGCGACGCTTCTGCCGATCGCGCTCGTTTCCACCCTCATCGGCGCCCGGCTCGTGCACTATCTGAAGCCTGCCCTTTTCTACCCGCTGATGTACGGCATGGTGCTGATCGCCGGCAGCAAGCTGCTCTATGACGGGGTCACCGGACTATAGGCAAACAGTCCGGCGCGCGGCGTTTGCTGCACCGCACAATGCGCTTGCCGGAACCCCGAGATTGACGTAATCTGAACCTATGTCGAACCTGGACCCTTTCGTCGCGATCGCCGACCCGCACCGCCGGCACCTGCTGGAGGTGTTGCGGCGCGCGCCCACAACGGTCAACGAACTGGCAAGCGGTCTGCCGATCAGCAGACCCGCGGTCTCCCAGCACCTCAAGGCCCTG
>JAHRYZ010000126.1 GCA_020621905.1 Rhizobium sp. | reverse complement strand
CTGCCAACCTCCGCCCCAAAATCCCCTCTACGCCCGAGAAAAGCCCCCTCTGGCCTTCCGTCTCCCCACAAGGGGGAGACGGAAGGCTGAGCCGGCCGATACGCGGGCAGACTACGCAGGCGGCAAATCGAGGCTGTTTGGCAGCGAGATCCAGATGACGGTCTGTGCCTCTGGGGAATGGCGTGACAGGTGGCCCTTGCCGTGCGTGTCTTCGACGAGCACGAAGCTGCCCGCCTGAACGTGGCGCACCTCTCCGTCGCTCGTCTCGTATTCCACCGAGCCATCCAGCCTGATCGTAAGGACCGACTCGGGAACCGTATGCCAGGCAACCTCGCGCATGCCCGCCGGGATATGGGTGAAGCGGACGCGCGACGCCGGATAGCTGGCCGTAACGTTGAACGACACGGCGTCGGGGTGCACCGAAATCTTGGTCGTCGGCAATTCAACTTCGTCGAAATGCGATTCGCCATCCGGGCTGGCATAGATGCGCAGGCACTTCATTACGGCTGACTCCTTCTGCTTTGCGATGCTGAAACGAGGCATGCCTACCACGAACAAGCGGGGGCAACACCACTCGTCTCGCGCGAGAGCCCGGCGTGACCAAAAATCTGCTGCCGGCCTCCGCCCCATCACCCCCCAGTACGCCGAACCAAACCCCCTCTGGCCTGCCGGCCATCTCCCCCACAAGGGGGGAGAGGAATCGCGGTGGCGCCGCGGCTACGTTTAGTCCCTCCCCCTTGTGGAGAGGGGTTGGGGAGGGGAGGCCAGAGTAGGAGGGCAGGCCGAAAGCAGGACGTCGGTGACGATGGCGGGAAACTTGGCGCGCTCCTCAAGCCAATCCTCCGCCGCCCCGCCACGCGACAGGCATGTCACGCGCGCCCAACTCCCCCTTGCACCCGTCAATAGGCGGTCCAGCCGCCGTCGGTGGCGTAGATGCCGCCGGTGAAGTTGGAGGCTTCGTCGGAGAGCAGGAAGAGCATCATGCCGACCTGCTCGGCAACGGTCGCCGGTCGGTGCTTCTTGTCGGTATAGGCAAGGATGCTGTCGATCTTCAGGCGTCCCATGGCCGGCCCCGAGGTCGCCTGGGCCGACAGCGCCACGAGTTCGCCGGCCCGGGCGACCATCGGCGTATCCGTCGCCGCCATGTTGACGGAGTTCACCCGGATCCCATAGGGCGCGTAGTCGATCGCCGCGTTGCGGGTCAGCCCCGTGACGGCATGCTTGCTGGCGACATAGGCGGGATTTCCGGCAAGGCCGGTCATGCCGGCGATCGAGCCGACATTGACGATCGCCCCGCCGCTGCCCTGGCTGACCAGTTGCCGCAATTGCGCGCGCATGCAGTAGAACATGCCCGTGGCATTCGTCTTGAACACGTTTTCCCAATAGGCGTCGCTCGCCTCGTGGATGCGGGCGAAGATCAGGTCGCGCTGCTTGTCGAAGTCGATGGGGTCGCCCGAATAGACGCCGTCCATGACGCCGGCATTGTTAAGCGGTCGAGCCTGCCGAACTGCGAGACCGCGGCCGCCACCGCCTGGTCGGCGACGGCAGGGTCGCCGACATCGCCGTAGACGAAGGCCGCCTTGCCGCCGCCGGCGAGGATGGCGGCGTTGGTCTCCTCGCCGAGATCCTTGATCCAGTCGACGCCGACGACATTGGCGCCCTCCCGCGCCAGGCGGATCGCCGCCGCCTTGCCCATGCCCCGCGCCGAGCCGGTCACGATGAAGGTCCTGCCGGCGAAACGGTCGGAGATGAAGAATGCGCTGTCCACCGGCTTGATGTCGACGACCGCATTGCCCTCGGGCCGCCCCGCCGCCTGTTGCGCATTGGCAGCCGTCTCGGCGACGCCGTCGATGGCGGTGCTCGCGGCGACCGCGCCTGCCGCAAGCGTCATTCCCTTCAGCAGATCCCGTCTATCCATGTCACTTCCTCCTCGCAGAACCAGGTTGAAATCAGAATGCGACGCGCAGGAACGCCATGGCGCTCCACCACGGATCGAGATCGCCGGAGGCGGCGTCCCGCGCGGCCTCGCCGGGAAAGGTCGCCGCCACATGCCCCTGCAGCATCACTTGCGGCGAAATGAACCACTTGGCCGTCAGGTTGGCCTCGTAGCCGAGCTCCTCGGACCCCAGGAAGGAGAGCGCCGGGTTGCCGCCGAGATTCGTCGCGCTGTCGGCCGTGAAGATCCAGAATTGCGGGACCAGTTCGACCTTAGGGTTTGGCCGCAGACGCATCTGGATCCGATGCGTCACGAGGTTGCTGTCCTGAAACAGCTTGAAATGGTTGATGCCCTGCACCCACTGTTCCCCGTTGCCGCCCGAAAGCAGGGGATCCCACCGCTCGAAGCGCGCGGTCGCGGGGTCGTCTCCGGAAAATTGCGCGTAGCGGTAGCTGATCACCGGCGTCCAGGGCAGTTCCTGGAACTGGTATCCGACCTCGCCCGCCAGCGCCGTTGCGAACATGTCGAAATCGTCGCGCTGCACGGCGATTCCGCGCTGGCGAAAACCGCCCGTCGGCTGTTTCCACCGCAGCCGCGCGTCGTAGACCTGGACCTTCGCGGCCAAGCGTCGCGGAGGCCGGGTCCGGTGCGGTGAGGGCATAATAGGCATAGTCGGATTCGAGAACCTTGATGAACGAGCCGCCGAGACTGAAACCTGCGCCGATGTCGGTCTCGAGGTTGATCCCCGCCATCCGCGTGCGGGAATCGACCTCCGGCAATTCGTCCGGATCGAGGTAGAACAGTTCCGCCAGGCTGGTGTGGTAGCGCAGCTGACCGAGCACCAGCATGTCGGCGGCCCAGCGCGGATTGGACTGCAGGGCTGCCCGCTCGTCGCCGTTCGAGGCGGTGTTGCCGATGATCATGCTGTCGCCGATCGCGTAGCGCTTGCGCCCTGCCGACACGTTCCACACCAGGCGATCGCCGGTCTCGAACGTCTCGCCGCCGACCAGGCCGAGATAGGCATCCTCGATCGCCAGATGGTACCGGCTTTCGTCGGTGAAGAGCTGGTGCCGCCGAGGCCTGAGAATGGTGCTCAGCCCGCCATAGGCATAGACATCCTCGCCAAGCGGGGTCAGCCCGTAGAGGCCGGTGTGAACGAAGCCTTCGGCCCATCCGCTGGCGCCCTTCCCGGCCGTTTCCCCGGAGACGAGCGGGTTACCCGCCAGGAACAGGTCAGGCCGTCCGTACCAGGCGTCGACATTGCCATAGAGCATGGTCAGGGCTTCGAGCTTGCCGACGATGATGGTCCCGTCCCGGTCGAACAGCACGGGCAGGTCGCCGGTTTCGCCCGTGAGAAGGTAGCCGCGATCCTCGCGCGAGACCTTGTCTCCCAGCTGCGCCCTGATCGTGACGATCACGCCGCCGGCAGAGCCCGGCGTCACTTCCAGTTGTGCGTCGGCGATGGCGGCCTGGCGGGTGCTTCTGGAGAGGGCCAGCTGAACTTCCGTCCGGTTGAACGTCATGCCGGGAAACAGGTTGAGGCTCCTGCGGATCAGGTCCGAAACCCGCTGATTGACGGTTGCATCCGGCGATGGATTGAGCAGGACGACTTCAATCTTCTCAACGATCTGACTGTCATCGGATCGCGCCGATTGCGCGAGGGCCGGGGCAGGTGAGCCGATGAGCACGCAGGCCAGGGTGAGAATGGCGGCCAAGAGCAATGGGAGGCGGGGCAGGGCCCGGATGCCGACCGGGTGCTGCGGGAAGAACGATACGCCTGCTGATTCCCGAGCCTGCCGCATCCCCTGTCCTCGTCAAAAATGCGCGTCTCATGGTTGGTCAGGCGTCGACCCCTGTCAATAAGCCGATATGCTAAATCTCGCAGAGGTTGTTTTTTGCGGCCCGTGGATAGGCGCGGAGCGGAAAGGGTCGCGACGGCGGAAAAGGTGCCAACCGGCTCCGGTGACACTCAATCGGTCACTACCGCCACCCCGGCCTCGCGATAGGGCGCCAGTCTCTCCGCCTCGATTCCGGCCGGCACGATCAGCCCGGTGATGGCGCCGAGCGGTGCGATGCGGCAGGGGGAGACGGCGTCGAGCTTTTCCTCCGTCACCGCCACATAGGTTTTCGCGCTGGCATCGAGGATGTGCCGCTTGATCGCCGCCTCCTCGAAATCGCCGGTCGACAGCCCGTGGCGTGGATGCGCGGCGGTGACGCCGAGGAAGAAGATGTCGGGGCGGATCGCGTCGATCGCCGCCATCGCCCGGGCACCGACCGCAACCATCGAATGCTTGTAGAGCCGCCCGCCGATCAGGATCACCTCGACCTTGGCATGGTGCTCGAAATCGGCGGCGATCGTCGGCGAATGGGTGGCGATGACGAGCGGCATGTCGCGCGGCAGGTGGCGGGCGATCTCCGCCGTCGTCGTGCCGCCGTCGAGGAACACCATCGCCCGGCCATGAGGAGCCGCCCGCGCGCGCGCCGCCTTTTCCGCATTCGCACGCTCCGCCGGACGGTGAGGTCCGGCAGGTCGGGGGCAACGGGCAGCGCCCCGCCATGCACCCGCTTCAGCAGTCCCCGAGCCGCCATCTCGTTCATGTCGCGGCGGATCGTGTCTTCAGACACGTTGAGTTCCCGCGCCAGCGCGCCCGCCAGCGCCTGGCCCTCGGTTCTCAGGGTTTCGAGGATATGCGTCCTGCGCTGGCTGCCGAGCATAACGTGTTCCTGCGTGTTCGTTCCGGAATATTCACGATAATACGCGAATGGATTCGACAATCCAGCAGGATCACGCAAGATCGTGCAGGCCTGCAGGATGCAGGTCGGACAAACCATGGGAGATGAACGCATGCTGATTTTGATTGCCGGCCCCTATCGCTCCGGCACCGGCGACGACCCGGTGAAGATGGCGGAGAACCTGAAACGGCTGGAGGCGCCGTCGCACGCGCTGTTTAAGGCGGGGCACGTGCCGATGATCGGCGAATGGGTGGCGCTGCCGGTCTGGCACGCCGCGGGCGGCAAGACGATCGGCGACGATCTCTACGAAGAGATTTTTCACCCGGTGGCGGGGCGCCTGCTGCAATTGTGCGAAGGCGTGCTGCGCCTGCCCGGCGCCTCGAAGGGGGCGGACAACGATGTGCGCATCGCCACGGAACGCGGCATTCCCGTCTGGTACCGGCTGGAGGACGTGCCCGGCTGCGCCTGAAACGGGTGGGCCGTGATCACCACCATCGGGCGGGCCCCTCCGCGTCAGGGGAGGGGCCACCGTTCCCGGGATCGCCGAACCGCGCTGCGGCCCGGCGGGCAGGAGACGTCAGACGGCAAAGATCGCCGCGTCGTCGTTGAAGGCCTTGAACTCCAGCGCATTGCCGGAGGGATCGAAGATGAACAGGGTGCGCTGCTCGCCGGCCTGCCCCTCGAAGCGCAGTTTTGGCTTCAGACCCCAGCGCGTGTCCGGGTCGGCCTCCAGCCGCCCGACCAGCGCCAGGAAATCGCCCATGGCGAGGATCACGCCGAAATGCGGGATCGGCACCACGTCGCCGTCGACCGCGCCGCTGGCCGTGTCCTTCGGCATCTCCGGCCTCAGATGCGCCGACATCTGGTGCCCGAACAGGTCGAAATCGATCCACTTGCCGGGGCTTTCCCGGCCGATGCGACAGCCGAGCACCGTGCCGTAGAAATGCCGCGTCGCCTCGATGTCGGTGATGGGAAAGGCCAGATGGAACGGGCGCATGGGGTCTCCTCGATCTTGTTCTTCGTCCAGCCTAGGCGCGATCAGGTCGCGCGCAAGCCGCAAACCGGCCTCCCGGTTGTCGCTTTGCAATTGACAATTGAATGCTGCGATGCACAATTGAGGGCATCGACTGCAAGGACGAACACCGCAAGACCGTTCCGGATGTGCATGAGGTGCGTGTATGAGCAGGATTACGCTTTCGTCGCGCGAAATCGCCGCGGTGGACTATGATCCGGAAGCGTTGCGGCTCGAAGTGGAGCTGCGCAAGGGCGGCGTCTACGAGATCGACGGCGTTCCGGAGACCATCTACCAGACCCTGATCACCTCAGAATCGCCCGGCACCTATTACCACCTGCATATCCGCAAGGGCGACTACAAGATGACCCGGCTGCGCTGAGGCGACCGCCCGGTCACGGGAGACGGCCGCGGGCGTGAGCCCGCGACGCGCCAGCGCCTGCTTATTCCTGTTCGTCGAGACGCGTCTGCCACATCGCCTTGAAGGCGGGGCGCTCCTGGCAGCGCTTCAGCCAGGCGGCGGTGTGCGGATGCTCGTCCATCAGCGGCTGGTAGGGCTGGCCGTAGCGCACCACCTCGGCGAGGTTGAGGTCGGCGACGGTGAAGCGTCCGCCCACCGCATAATCATTGGCGGCGAAATGCTTTTCCAGCACGCCGAACGGTCGCTTCAGCAGGCGCGACACGACCTCCGCCTCGGCCTGTCCGGCCTCGGTGGCAAGCCGCCCCTGCGCATTGGCCATGGAGATCTTCAGCGCATTGGTCTCGATTTCGGTCACGGCGAAGAACGACCACTGGGTGATCAGCGCGTCCTCGGCGAGATCCTTCGGCGCCAGCGGGCCGCCGTGCTTCTTGGCGAGGTAGAGGTTGATCGCCATGCTCTCATAGAGCCTCAGCCCGTCGTCGTCGATCGCCGGGATCGCCCCCATCGGATTGACGGCGAGGTATTCCGGCGAGCGGGTATTGGTTCTCACCCCCGGCGCCATCGGGTCGGCGAGCTTGTAGGCCTGGATGATCGGCACATGCTCGAATGTCAGCCCGAGTTCGCCGGCGAGCCAGAAGGTGCGCGTCGCCCGCGACTTGTAGACGCCATAGATCTTCAGCATGAAAGGGATCCTCCGATTGATTTGCCGGAAGGCTATCGGTCGCGAGCACCGATGAAAAGCCGGGGATCGGTGATCCGGCCATGAATTTCGATGATGACCGCCGGCGCCAATGTTGACTTCGCGGCGGCGAAATCTTATCGCATGGGGCATGGGTCCGCAGTTCACCCAGGCGTCACCGCCCCGCAAGGGGAGCTAAACCTGACTTTCTCTGAAGAAAACCGACAGCCACTTTTCCCGTGCCTGGTCGGAAGACGGTGACCACCGGCTTTTCTGGTTCGCCAGGGCACGATATCGAGGAAGTGACGATGTCGCGTATAATCCATACCTATGAGGCGCCCGATCTGTCGGCGCTTGCCAGGACCATCAAGCGGGAACTCGAAGCGCGGAGCGAAACGCCCGGCCATGTCGAGATCCTCAACATCCTGTCGCGCGCGGCGGGCTTTCGCAACTACCAGCACCTGAAGGCCTCGCGCACCGCCGAAACCCGTCTCGCCACGGCCCCGGAGCCGCAGCCGGAAGTCGACTTCCGGCGCGTCGAGACCGCGGCGCGCTGCTTCGACGTGGCTGACGTCCTGCTGCGCTGGCCGGGCAAGACCAATCTTCAGGCGCTCTGCCTGTGGAAGCTGTGGTCCTTCTTCCCCGCCGAAGTGGAGATGACCGAGCGCCAGGTCAACGACCTGTTGAAGCGCCATCATGCCTTCGGCGACCACGCGCTCGTTCGCCGCGAGATGGTCAATATGAGGCTGCTGTCGCGCACGGCCGACTGCCGCAGCTACCGCCGGGTCGAACGCCGCCCGCCGCCCGATGCGCTGGCGCTGATCCGGGGGAGCGGGGCACCGGCAACGGTGGCGGCGGCCGCCGTCGATCGTTCCGTCCCGTCTTCGGTCGAGGGGTAAGCGCATGCCGCACAATCCACTGTCCGCCTTACCGGTTCAGGCACGGCTCGATGCGGTGCGCCCCGAGGTCTGCCACCTGCCGGCCGGTCCGCTCGAATATGTCGATACGGGAGAGGGCGATGCCTTGCTTTGCCTGCATGGCGCCATGGGCGGTTACGACCAGGCGCTGCTGCTCGCCATGGCCGGTCTTTCCGACTGGGCAGGACGGCGCATCCTTGCCCCGTCGCGCCCCGGCTATCTCGGCACGCCGCTCGAAACGGCGAAGACGCCGGAGGCCTAGGCCGACCTCTTTGCCGCGCTGCTCGACCGGCTGGGCATCGCGGCCGCCGATGTCATCGCCGTGTCCGGCGGCGGCCCTTCGGCCATTCATTTCGCCGCGCGCCATCCGCAGAAATGCCGTTCGCTGATCCTCGTTTCGGCCTGCAGCGGAACGCTGACCATCCCGCCGGAATACCAGGACAGGTTCGAGGCCATGGTGAAGATGACGCGCCTTGCCCCGGTTCGCTGGATCATGGCGGCGATGGGCCGTTTCGCGCCGGAACGGGCGATCCGCCAGTCGATTCTCGACGCCGACCTGCGCCGCCGCACGCTTGCCGATCCTGAGGCCGGACCACTGGTCCGCGCCCTGCAGCGCTCGACCATGACCCGGCTGAACCATCGCATGCCCGGCCTGCTGAACGACACTGCCAGTTGCGCGGCGATTGATGCGCTGCCGATCGGGGCCGTCAGGGCGCCGGTCCTGGTGATCCACGGCAAGGCCGACCGCGTCGTGCCCTTTGCCCATGCGGAAAGGATAGGCCAAGTCCTGGCCGAGGCGCATCTGCTGGCGATCCCGGAAGGGGAACACGTCGCGCTCTTCACCCACCTCGGCGATGTCCGGGCGGCAACGGCGAAACTGCTGGCGAGCCGCTGATCGGGGGGCGTCGACCAGGCAGACGTGTTCAGTCCGTTCCCCGGCTGGTCAGCCGGCCACGCTGAGGGGGGCTTCGGCTATCCCGAGCGGGGTGCCGATGATGCGGCGCTCCTTGATGAGCGTGGAAATGTCCGAGCGGTCGATCGCCCGCGAATAGAGATAGCCCTGGGCGTTGGCGCAGCCGAGCCGGTAGAGCGATTCGGCCTGTTCCGCCGTCTCCACGCCCTCGGCGACGACGCCGATGCCGAGGCCCTTGGCGATGTCGATCAGCCCCTTGATGATGACGGCGCCGGCCCGGTCGTTGACCATGCGCTGCACGAAGCACTTGTCGATCTTGATGACGTCGACGGGCACGGTGAGCAGATGGGTCAGCGAGGCGAAACCGGTGCCGAAGTCGTCGAGCGCAACGCTCATCCCGGCGGTCCTCAGGTCCTGGATCTGCTCGGCGACGATCTGGTCGCGCTGGTCGAGATAGACGCTTTCGGTCACTTCGACGGTGACCTTCTTCAACGGCACGCCCGCTTCGGCGAAACTGGAGGCGACCCGGTCGGCGAGGCCCGCGCGGTAGAAGTCGGCGGCGGACAGGTTGACGCTGACCCGGCCGAAGTCGATCCCGGCATCCAGCCAGCGCCGCGTATCGGCGGCGACCCGGCCGAGCATGCGCCGCGTCAGTTCGAAGGCGATGTTGGCGTCCTTGGTCGCTTCGTGGAAATGCGCCGCCGAGATCATCTCTCCCTTGTGGGTCTTCATCCGGCAGAGCGCCTCGAGGCTGACGATCCGGCCGGTCGCCAGTTCGACGATCGGCTGGTAATAGGCCTCGATGCGGTCTTCGCGCAGCGCCTCGGTCACGTCCTGGATCGCCCGGAAACGCTTGACGATCGCGGTGCCGAGGCCCGGCACGTATTCGATATAGTTGCCGCGCGCCCGTTCCTTGGCATGATAGAGGGCATAGTCGGCGTTCTGGCGCACCTGTTCGGCGCTGTCGCCGGCCATCGCCACGGCGCCGCCGAGCGTGACCGAGGGATAGATCACATGGTCGGAGCAGGTGCAGGGCAGCCTGATCGCCTCCAGCACCCGGGCGGCGACCGCGGAGAGATTCTTGCTTTCGTCACCGGTGACGATGACGGCAAATTCGTCGCCGCCGAGGCGAAAGCTCATGCCGGCCTCGCCGACGGAGGCGATGCGGGCCGCCACGTAGCGGATCAGGTCGTCGCCCGCCCGGTGGCCGAAGGTGTCGTTGATCAGCTTGAGATTGTCGACGTCGGCCAGCAGCACGCCCCAGGGACAATCACTCTGGTCCTGCGAGGCCACCACGTCGTTGAACCGGCCGCGATTGGGCAGTTGCGTCAGCGCATCGGTTTCGGCAAGCCGGCGCCGTTCGGTGATGCGTTGGTCCCGCTCGATGGCGATGGCGCAGAGATGCACGCAGGCTTCGACGATCTTCTGCTCGATCTCGGATGGGCCACGCGGCGTGCGAAAATAGAAGGCGAAGGTTCCGAGCACCTTTCCCGTGCCGATGATCGGCGTCGACCAGCAGGCGGCGAGCCCGAGCGGCAGGGCGAGATGCTTGAAGTCGGCCCAGAAGGGGTGGGTGGCGATGTCGGTGACCGTCACCGGCCTGCCGGTGAAGGCCGCCGCGCCGCACGATCCGACGCCGGGGCCGATCTGCACGCCGTCGATCGCTGCGGCGTAGTGGGCGGGAAGCGAGGGGCCGGCAAGGTGGCGCAGCCGGTTCTGCTGATCGAGCACCAGCACCGAACAGACGATGTCGGGGACGATCTCTTCGACGGTGCGGCACAGGAGGTCGACCGTCTCCCCGAGCGGAACGCCCGTGGCAATCATCTCGAGAATCTTGTTCTGCAGCTTTGTCAGCATGGCCGTGTGTGAGGTTGTGTTTCCGCGAATACAATCACGTCGGCCTTAAGCAGTTGTTACGAGGACTCTAAAATAGCAATGTAACGATGTTTTCGTGCGTTCGCTTCGACGTTGCCGGTCAGGTGGCGCCCCGGCGGCCGCGGCCTCACCCTCAGCCGCGCCGGTTTCCCTCGATCGTCAGGTGCCCGTAGTTTCCGCCACCGTCGATCAGTTCGCCGCCTGCCTTGTCGTTCCAGCGATAGCCGAGGATGGCGCCGTCGCTCGCCCCGCCGATCACATTGCCGGAAACCACCGTCGTGCCGCTGCCTTCGACCACGGAAACCGCAATGCCGACCGGGCAGTTGCGGATGATGTTGGCGCTGGCCACCACGTCGCGCAGATAGGGCCCCCAGCCGAGCATCAGCCCCCATTTCGGCGCGTTCTCGATGACGTTGCCGCTCACCACCGTGTCCGCCTCCACCGCAATGCCGAAACCGAAACCGGCGCCGTCATGGCTGTGGGGCCTCGAGGCTTCATGTTGCGCACGATATTGCCGGAAACGGTCGACAGGCGGCCGCCCTGGTCGAGGTTGACGACGAGAATGCCGTTGGCCGCGCCATCGACCAGGTTGTCGGCGATCAGCGCGCCTTCGAAAGAGAACTCGGCATAGATCGCCGTTTCGCCCGAGCGCAGGCACTGGTTGGTGGCGATCGTGACGTTCGACGCCGAATTGGCCCGGATCGCCGAGAAGGCGCAGTCGGAAACATGATTGCCCGAAACCAGCACATTGTCGGCGCGGAACAGGTTGATACCGTTGCCGTTCTGCCCGGTGCCGCCGGCGCGGGCGCCGATCCGGGCGATACGGTTGCCGCTCACCATGGCGCCGTCCTCGCCCTTGGTCCAGCGATGCACCAGAATGCCGCCATTGCCGCAGTCGGAGACGTCGTTGTCCTTGATCGTCAGCGCCTTCGTCTCGATCGCCAGGAGCCCGGCATCGGCAGCACCGGTGATGCGGCAGTCGCTGATCCGGCCGCCGCAGCGCTCCAGTTGCAGGCCATGCTTGCGGCTGCCGACGATCTCGCAGTCGACGACCTGCACCGCGTCGACGGCGCGAAAGGAGACGAGCGCATCGGCATAGTCGGCGAGCCAGCGATTGGCGCCGTCGAGCGTGATGCCCGACAGCGCGACATGGCGAACGTCGCGCGCGGTCACCAGATGGCCGTCGCCACTGTAGGAGAGGCGGGTGGCGCCCGGCACGCCGATCAGCCTTGTGCCGTCGGGCAGTTCGAGATTGGAGACTTCGTAGGCG
>JAHRYZ010000125.1 GCA_020621905.1 Rhizobium sp. | reverse complement strand
CATCCACTTTATCGATGATTTCGATCCATATTATCACAGTTCCATCGATGGGAAACAGGGATTATCAGTCACGAACCGCCTGAGACCGGCTCCCAGGGTCGCAAGCGGCCAGCCCATTTCACATCCAGAGGTGACGTCCATGTCCTCCATCCTCCTCGTAACCGGCAGCACCCGCGGCGACGATTCGCTCTCCAACAAGATCGCCCGCCAGCTTGCCGACGACCTGTCCGCCAAGGCCGAGGCTTCCACCGTTGTCGAGCGCGACCTCGCCCGCGACCCCCTGCCCCATATCGGCGCCGATTTCTCCTCGGCCATCCGCCTGCAGCCGGAAGAGCGCACGCCGGCACAGGCCGAAGCCATCGCCGTTTCCGATGCCGCGGTCGACGAACTGCTCGCCGCCGACACGATCATCATCTCGACCGGCTTCATCAATTTCGGCATTTCGTCGATCGTCAAATCCTGGGTCGACCACGTGGCCCGCGCCGGGCGCACCTTCCGTTACAGCGAGAACGGTCCGGTCGGTCTTGCCACCGGCAAGAAGGCCTATCTGGTGATCGCCTCGGGCGGCATCTACTCGTCCGGCCCGGGCACGACGCTGACTCTTGCCGAACCCTATCTGCGGTCTGTTCTGGCCTTCCTCGGCATCTCGGACGTCGAGACGATCCGCATCGAAGGCGTCGCCTACGGCCCGGAAGCCGCCGAAAAGGCGATCTCCGCGGCGGAAGAAAAGGCGCGCGAACTGGCCCGCGCCGCCTGAGCGCCAGGCCCTGCCGGCCGCCACCCGACAATCCGGTGGCGGCGGACATTGGGATTTGCAGAACGCGTTGGCCTCCGCCACCCATGCTCAGCCTGCCGCCGCACACGGACCGGATGGGGCTTCGGCTTTCCGCGAGGTCAACCGCCGCCCCTTTCCACGCCACGAGACGCCGGCGTGACCTTCTTGCTTCCGGTTTCCCTGCCCAGTGCCACGGCGATCGAAGCCGGCACCGTCTCGGCGATCTCGCCAAGCGCCATCGGCTTACCGAGCAGATAGCCCTGCAGCTCGTCGCAGCCCGAGCGCGCCAGGAACAGCGCCTGTTCGGTGGTCTCCACACCCTCCGCCACGACCCGCATGCCGAGCCGCGTGCCGAGGTCGATGATGGCATGCACGATCGCCGCCGCACTTTCGTCCTCGCCGAGATTGCTGACGAAGCTACGGTCGATCTTGATCGCGTCGAAGGGGTAGCGGCTCAAGTAGGAGAGCGAGGAATAGCCGGTGCCGAAGTCGTCGAGCGCGATCGAAAAACCGTCGCGCTTGAGTTCGGTCAGCAGTTGCAGGGCGCGGCGGTCGTCGTCGATCAGCACGTTCTCGGTGATCTCCAGCTCCAGCCGGCTCGGATCGACGCCGGCGGCGCGGACGATCTCGCCCAGCCGGCGCTGGAAGTCACCGTGGCGGAACTGTAGCGGGCTGACATTGATCGACAGCCGCTCGACCGACGTTTCCGAGAGGATCCGGCAGGCCTCGAGAATGACCCATTCGCCGAGCGCGATGATCCGGCCGGACACCTCGGCCACAGGGATGAAATCGCCGGGATTGACCAGTCCGCGCTCGGGATGGTGCCAGCGGATCAGCGCCTCGTAGGAACCGATCCGGGCGGTCTGCACGGTGACGCGTGGCTGCAGGAACAGTTCGTATTCGTTGCGCGCCAGCGCCGCATCCATGTCGATTTCCAGCGCGCGCCGCTTCTCGATCAGCTCGTTCATCCCGGCCTTGAACAGCATGAAGGTATTCCGCCCGGAATTCTTCGCGTGATAGAGGGCAATGTCGGCCCGTCCAACCAGTTCCTCGGCGCTATCGGCATGTTCCGGACACACCGCCGCGCCGATGCTCACCCCGCATTTGACCCGCTCGCCGCGGTCGATCTCGAAGGGTGCCCGGAAAGCCTCAACCAGCCGACGGCAGACATCCTCCACCTGGGTGTGAAAGTTGACGCTCGACAGGATGAGCGCGAATTCGTCGCCGCCGAGCCGGGCCGCGACGTCGTGGCGGCCAAGGATCGTCTGCAGGCGATCGGCCGTCTCGCGGATCACCGCGTCGCCCGCCGGATGGCCGTGAACGTCGTTGATGTCCTTGAAATGATCGAGGTCGACCATGACGACCGCGCAGCCCTTGCCCATCGGCGCCGTCAGCACGCTCTCCGCCAGCTTCTCGTTGAACAGCGCCCGGTTCGGCAGGCCGGTCAGCGGATCATGCAGCGCCAGATAGCGGATATGGCATTCCGCCAGCTTGCGCTCGCGCAGGTCGACCAGGCAGCCGATCCGCATCGACTTGCCGCGATAGACGATCTCGCGGCCGCGCGCCTCGGTCGGCACGAGTTCACCGTCGGCACGCTTCAGGGTGATTTCCCGATTGAGGTCGACGCCGCCCGTCGACGCATGGTTCAGCACCGCCATGTCCGGCTCCGGCAGGAAATCGTAGATGGAGCGTCCGATCAGGTTCGCCAGCGGCACGCCGACCAGTTCGCCGAGCTGCTGGTTGCCGTCGACGATGATCCCGCCGTCATGGATGACGATCGCCTCGAAAGTCGCATCGGCGAGCGCGGTCACGCGTTCGGCTTCCTCATGGTCGCGCTTCAGCGAGCGCATCTCCTCGCGCGCCTTCTCCTCGGCGACGATGTTGTCCATCAGCCGGTTGAACAGCCCGGTCAGCTTTTCCGCCTCGTCGCCTACCACCACCGGCAGGCGATGGTGGAGATCGGCGGTGCCGCCGACCAGGTCGGCCAGCGCCTGTTCGACATGGCCGACGCCGAGCCGGCTGCCGTGTTCCGAAACGTTGAGGCCGATCTCCTCGACCTCGGCCGGCACGCGGATCCGCATGATCCGGTCGAGCGCGAAGAAGAACAGGTAGCCGAGCCCGAAGGACCAGTAGAAATTCAGTCCGGCGCCGAACACCTGGATATAGAACTGGTCGAAGCGCGAGCCGGCCGGCAGCCGCTCGACGGGGGCCAAAAGCGCCAGCAGCAGCGTGCCGGCGACACCGGCAAAGGCATGCACGCCGATGGCACCGACCGCATCGTCGATCTTGAGGCGTCGTTCCAGCAGTTCGTTTCCGGCAATCGCCACAAGCCCGCCGATGGCGCCGATCAGCAGCGCCCCGCCGGGTTCGAGAATGTGGCAACCGGCCGTCACCGCAACCAGCCCGCCGAGCATGCCCGACAGCGACTTTTCCGGCAGGACGACGCCGTCCAGGATATGGCCGAGCATATAACCGACGCAGGTGCCCATGCCGCCGGCGAGCACCGTATTCAGGATGATCGGTGCGACATCGGCCGTGGCATGCAGGGTGGAGCCGCCGTTGAAGCCGATCCAGCCGAAGAACAGCAGCAGCGCACCGGTGGTCGACAGCACCGGGCTGTGGCCGGCGATCCGCACCGGACGCCCGTTTTCGTCATAGCGCCCGAGGCGCGGTCCGATGACGATGCAGGCGGCGAGCGAGATCCAGCCGCCGGTCGAATGCACCACCGTCGAGCCGGCGAAATCGACGAAGCCGAGATTGCCGAGGAAGGCGCCGGCATTGGGCGCCAGCGCCGCCCCCCAGGCCCAATGGACGAAGGTCGGATAGATCAGCGCCGACAGCACGAGCGAGCCGATGACATAGGCGACGAGCTTCATGCGCTCGGCCACCGCCCCGGAGACGATCGTCGCGGCCGTGCCGCAGAACATCACCTGGAAGACGAAGAAACCCGCCTCCCAATCGTCGAGGGAGCGCAGCAGGAAATAGTCGCCGTCAATGCCAATCGGCAGCCAGGACGAGGCGCCGAAAGCGATCATGAAGCCGACCGCGGCAAAGGCGACGACGCCGAAGACGAAATCGAGCAGGTTCTTCTGGGCGACATTGATCGAATTCTTCGAGCGCACCATGCCGGCTTCGAGCAGCAGGAACCCCACCTGCATCATCATCACCAGGGCCGCGGCGGTCATGACCCAGACGAGATCGACGCTGTGCACGGTGGCCAAGGCGGCGGTTTGCTCGGCCTGCGCACCGCCCGAAAGAGGCAGGCAGGCTGCCGCGCCCACAAGAGGCCGCGGCCATCGAAACCCAAACGGTCGAAGACGCCTCAAATGACAATACACAATAAAATCCCGAAATTATGCAATGCACCATAGAAGCCAAAATCACTTAACAATCGGTGATCGCTTTAACGGACTTTTCAGCATGTCGGGTATGGGGGAAGAGGCTTGCGGCAGCCCCTCGGACGCGGTCAGACGTTGCGCGACTTGGCGCCGTCGGAGAACAATGCGGCGCCGTTCTGGTCGATGATCTGGCGCGCCGCGAAAGGTGCATTCCAGCGCATCTTGTTCCGAGGTGAAGACGTCGGCGCGAATGAAGATGCGCTCCAGCGTCTCGCCGTTCACCTGCTTCTCGATGCGGCCGGCGAGCCTCAACTGGCTGCCTTCGCGGATCGGGCTGGCATGGATCACGCAGTCCTGGTGGACCTGCGGCTCGGCGGTCGGGCCGGTCGAAGCCTTCTGCGGCTTGGCGCCGCCGGAAAAGAACGAGAAGAGACTGGACAAGATGGACATGGCGCCTGCCTAGCACAGGAGCGCCGACGACAGAAGCCCCTGCCGCCGTTCGGTCGCGGAAATGACCCAATCGCCCCTCACCCTCCCCGGCGAAAAGGAAAATGTCATGATCCGCCGCATCCTCGTTGCCCTGGTCGCCTTCGCCGGCATCGTCTGGTTGATGAACACCAGCCTGTTCAGCCGGTTTCCGGAGGGAAGCGGGCCGCGGGTGATCGCCCATCGCGGCCAGCATCAGGTCTACGACCGCGCGGGGCTCGACAACGAGACCTGCACCGCGACCCGAATCGGGCCGCCGTCGCATCCCTATCTCGAAAATACGCTGGCCTCGATGCAGGCCGCCTTTTCGGCCGGCGCCGCGGTCGTCGAACTCGACGTGCACCTGACGCCGGACGGCAAGTTCGCCGTGTTCCACGACTGGACCCTCGACTGCCGCACCGACCTTGCCGGGGTGACCGAAAACACGCCCTTTGCCGATCTCGCCAAGGCCGACATCGGCTACGGCTACACCGCCGACGGCGGCCAGACCTTTCCTTTCCGCGGCCAGGGCATCGGCCTGATGCCGGAACTCGACCAGGTGTTCGAGGCCTTCCCGGACAAGCGCTTCCTCGTCAACTTCAAGAGCGAGCGCGCCGAGGAAGGCACGGAACTCGCTGCCCGGCTTTCCCGCGATCCGAAGGCGCTTGCCACCGTCTTCGGGGTCTATGGCGGGGGCCGCCCGACGGAGGAGACGCTGGCCGCCCTGCCCGCCCTTCGCGGCTATACCCGGACGTCGGCCAAGGAGTGCCAGCTGTCCTATCTCGCCACCGGCTGGTCGGGCCATGTGCCGGCGAGCTGCCGCAACCGGCTTCTGCCGGTGCCGGTAAACTATGCGCCGCTGCTGTGGGGCTGGCCGGTGCGTTTCGTCGAGCGCATGCAGGCGGCCGGCACCGACGTCATCCTGCTCGGCCCCTACGGCACGGGCGACCCGGGTTCGGCCGGGATCGACAGCCTGGAAGCGTGGAAGGACGTGCCGAAGAACTTCCCCGGCCTGGTGTGGACCAACCGGATCGAAAACGCCCGCGAATGGGCGGGCGTTTCAGGCGCCGGCCCGATCAGATGATCAGGTTGGCGAGGATCTCGTTTTCGGTGATGTCCTCGTAGCCGAGGCCGGCGGTCTCGAAGCGGCCGAAGAGGTCGGCAAAGCTCTTGCGGTCCCGCGTCTCGATGCCGATCAGGATCGAGCCGAAATTGCGCGCCGACTTCTTCAGGTATTCGAAGCGGGCGATGTCGTCGTCGGGGCCGAGCAGGTTGAGGAAGTCGCGGAGCGCACCCGGGCGCTGCGGCAGGCGCAGGATGAAATACTTCTTCAGCCCGGCATGGCGCATGGCGCGCTCCTTGACGTCCGGCAGCCGCTCGAAGTCGAAATTGCCGCCGCTGACCACGGCGACGACCGTCTTGCCCTCGAGCTCTTCGCGGCCCAGCTGGTCGAGCGCCGCGATCGACAGCGCCCCCGCCGGCTCCAGCACCACGCCCTCGACGTTCAGCATCTCGGTGATCGTCACGCAGACGGCGTTTTCGGCGATGATCATCACCTGCTCGGGGGAGAAATGCTTCAGCGCGGCGAAATTGAGATCGCCGATGCGGGCGACGGCGGCGCCGTCGACGAAATTGTCGACCTTCGGCAGGGTGACGATCTGGCCTGCCTCGAGGCTCTTCTTCAGGCTCGGCGCCCCGGCCGGTTCGGCAAACAGGAAGGCGTCCGGCGGCAGCCGGTCGGCGAGATAGGCGGTGAGGCCGGCGGACAGCCCGCCGCCGCCGACCGGGACCACGACCAGGTCCGGCGTCACGCCCTCCGGCAACTGCTCGACGATCTCGGCCGCGACGGTCGCCTGTCCCTCGATGATGTCCGCATGGTCGAAGGGCGGCACCATGAAGCCGCCGATCGCCTCGACATGCTCGCGGGCCGCCGCATAGCACTGGTCGAAAATGTCGCCGAACAGGCGGATGGTGATGAATTCACCGCCGAAGGTGCGGGTCTTGTCGATCTTCTGCTGCGGCGTCGTCACCGGCATGAAGACCACGCCCTGCACACCGAAATGGCGGCAGGCGAAGGCAAAGCCCTGGGCATGGTTACCGGCCGAGGCGCAGACGAAGGTCTTCTTGTCCGTCCCGTCGGCGACGATCTTGCGCAGGAAATTGAACGCGCCGCGGATCTTGTAGGAACGGACCGGCGTCAGATCCTCGCGCTTGAGATAGACCTGTGCACCGTAGCGGGCGCTCAGATGTTCGTTGAGCTGCAGCGGGGTCGCGGGGAAAAGCTCCCGCAGGGCTTCGACCGCGGCCTCTACGTCCATCTTCGTCACGTCGTCCATCCGTTGAATTTTGATCTCGCTCCCGCTATGGCATAGAGACGTGACGGAGACAAAGCTTCTTTGCGCGGCAAACAAACCGGGACATTTTCTTGAACGCCAGCCTCCTCCGTTCGGTCGTCTATATCGCCGCCCTCTGCGGTCTTTATCTTTCGACGGCAATGCTCGTCCCGGCCATGGTCGACCTCTACTACGGTCACTCCGACTGGCGGGTCTTCGCCACCTGCGCCTTCATGGTCGGCGGGCTGTCGCTGATGGCGGCCATGGCGACGCGCGGGCCGCCACCCACCTTCAGCAAGCGGCTCGGCTTCCTGCTGGTCAACGTGCTGTGGGCGGTCTTCGCCGTGGTCGGCGCCGTGCCCTTCATGTTTTCCGGCCCGGAACTCAGCTTCGCCCAGGCCCTGTTCGAATCGATGTCCGGCATCACCACCACCGGTTCTTCGGTCATCTCCGGCCTCGACACCATGCCCCCCGGCCTCCTGATGTGGCGCTCGCTGCTCGCCTGGCTCGGCGGCATCGGCATCGTGGCCCTCGGCCTCTTCGTCCTGCCCTTCCTGCGCGTCGGCGGCATGTCCTTCTTCAAGATGGAATCGTCCGACACCAACGACAAGCCGTTCGCCCGGCTCGCCACCTTCACCCGTGCCTTCATGGCGATCTATGTCGGCATCACGCTTCTGTGCGCCATGGCCTATGACTTCGCCGGCATGAGCCATTTCGACGCGATCAACCATGCCTTCTCGACTGTGGCGACGGCTGGATTCTCGACCCACGACGCCTCCTTCGGCTTTTTCCAGAGCGATGCGATCCTGTGGATCTCGACCCTCTTCATGACACTCTGCAGCCTGCCGTTCTCGATCCTGATCGTTTTTGCCGTCCGCGGCCGGCTCGATGCCCTGCGTGACCCGCAGATCGTCGTCTTCCTCGGCTATGTGTCGGCCTTCGCCATCGCAACCGCGCTCTACAACCACCTGAAGAACGGCGCCGATCTCCTCGATGCGCTCACCCATTCGTTCTTCAACTTCGCCTCGATCCTGTCGACCACCGGCTTTGCCAGCCAGGACTATCTGCTCTGGGGGCCGTTCGTGGTGATGGCGGCCTTCTTCGCCACCTTCATGGGCGGCTGCTCCGGTTCGACCGCCGGCGGCATCAAGGCCTATCGCTTCGTCATCCTGTTCAACGTCATCACCACCGGCCTGAAGAAGCTGAACTATCCGAACGCCGTCTAAACGGTGCGCTACGGCAAGCAGACGGTCGAAGCCGAGACCCAGCGCACGGTCTTCCTGTTCTTCAGCGCCTATGTCTTCCTTTGGGTCATGGGCAGCATGGCCATGTCCGCGCTCGGCTATGACTTCGCCACCTCGACCTCGGCGGTCATCACGGCGCTGTCCAATGTCGGCCCGGGCGTCAGCGCACTGATCGGTCCCGTCGGCAACTTCGCCAGCTTCAACGATCCCGAACTCTATCTCCTGTCGCTGATGATGCTGCTCGGCCGCCTCGAAGTCCTCTCCGTGCTCGTGCTGCTGATGCCGATTTTCTGGCGGACCTGACGAGACCGCTTGACGACTCTCCCCAATTTTTCAGAGTGTGCTCATATTGGCTGAAATGGGGGACGCGATGCAGGGACGGGCCGCAATCATGGGCAGACGGATGACCGCAGCACTTCTCGCCGCCGCATTGGCGGCCGTATCCGCCGCAACCGTGGCCAGGGCCGGTCCGCTTCTCGATGCGGCCCGCGAGGCGGAAAGCAAGGCCGCCGCCGGCGATGCCGTCGGCGCCTACGACACGATCCGCGACGCCTTCGGCGCCTTTTCCATGACGCTGCCGTTCAGCGTCGGCAAGGCGCTGTTCGTCTCCGAAAAGCCGAAGGCCTACGGCGCCTATGCGGCCAAGCCGGATGCGGTGTTCAAGCCCGGCGAGATGCTGATCACCTATGTCGAACTGATCGGGCTCAGCTGGAAGCCGATGGACGACGGCCTGCAAAGATCCAGTTTCAGCGTCGATTTCGAGATTTCCGAAGCCGACGGCAAGGTCCTCGCCAGCCAGAAGAAGTTCGGCGAGTTCACCTTCACCGGCCTGGAGCGCAACCAGGAGATCTTCACCCACCTGACGCTCGACATCACCGGCGCCGAACCCGGCGACTATGTGTTGAAGTACACGGTCAACGATAATGTCAGCAGCCACTTCACCGCGTTCGAGCAGAAGTTCACGGTGGTGGGGAATTAGAGCCTGTCCGCATCGTGAACGCTGATGGAGACGCGTGGTCGCCTTGTCCCACGGCCGTCTCTCGACCGCGCACTTGCCTTGGTCGGAGATTTCCGCTCACGGAATGGCCTGCGACGCTCACGCCGCCTCGGACGTTCTGCACGCGAGCCGAAGATTTCGACCCCTGACCGGACGATGAGTATGACGCACGGGGGAGAGCGCCGGAACAAGTTCGTGAGGGGACCGTTTTAGCCGAAACCGAAGGAGAAATCCCATGAGACGTCTTGCCGCCCTTTCCCTCTCGCTCGCTCTGGCCGGCTGCACCGCCGTCTCGGGCGAAGTCCAGCCCATCCCCGGCAGCATCACCTATGGCGCGGGGCCATCCACCCGGCTGACCAAATCGCCCGTCGGCAGCACGGTGCTGCACCGTCTGCAGGACCAGTTCGGCAAGGAATGGGAAGAGCGCTACATCGTCCAGCCGGACGGCAGCCTCAAGCTCGTCGCCCGCAGACGCTATCCCGTTCCCACTCTGTAACCGTAAAGGACGGTGGTGCGGGCGGCGGGGATCGAACCCGCACAGCCGAGGCCGAGAGATTTTAAGTCTCTTGCGTCTACCAGTTTCGCCACGCCCGCGCGGCAACCTGTTTCACCGACTTGGGCGTGAAGGTCAAGGGCGGGAATTGGGTCAAGCGGATCAGGCTTCGGCGGTAAAGGCGACGCCCAGTTCCTTGGGATTGCGCCATTTGACGGTGCACTGTCGCACGCTGCCGTCCTCGAAGTTCAGCTGGAAGGCGTCGGGCACGCCGAAGGTCTGTTCGAGCACCAGCTTGGCGCCCACGGACGAGAGATTGCGGACCATGCAGTCGAAGGTGGAATAGCCGCCCGGCAGCACGATCCGGGCCGCCTTCAGCGCGCGAAGCCTCGTTGCAGTGCGCCTTTCGTCCATGGCATTGCGTCCTTTCCGGTTCGCCCGACGCTAGACCATCATTCGCTAATTTTTTCCCCGGTTGTGACAGCTATATCTGCTCCTCTCAAAATCGAGGGGCGGAGGTTTCCCCGCCCCTCGATCACCCCGCAGAGGACGATTGTCTCCTGGTCATGCCCAGGCGAGCTTGGCGCGATCTTGGCGACATGGGCGCCCTGGTAGCGGGCGGCTTCCAGCTCGACCTCGAAGGCTGACGCGAGCCGTCGCCGTCGGTGATAGTCGAGGCGCCGTAGGGCGAGCCGCCCTTGACCGCTTCGACGCCAGACTGGCCCGCAAAGGCGTAAGGCGCCGACGACGACCATGCCGTGGTGCATCAGGGTGGGGATAGCCGAGGATGGTCGATTCTCGCCGCCGTGCTGGGTGGCCGACGAGGTGAAGATCGAGCCGACCTTGCCGACCAGCTTGCCCTGCGCCCACAGGCCGCCGGTCTGGTCCCAGAAATTGCGCATCTGCGAGGCGACCGTGCCGAAGCGGGTGCCGGCGCCGACGATGATCGCGTCATACTGGTCGAGTTCAGCCGGGGTGGCGATCTCGGCCTTCTGGTCCATCTTGAAATAGGAGGCCTTGGCGACGCTTTCGGGAACCAGTTCCGGCACGCGCTTGACGGTGACGTCCGCGCCGGCCGACTTCGCGCCTTCGGCAGCGGCATAGGCCATGGTTTCGATGTGGCCGTAAGCGGAATAGTAGAGAACCAGTACCTTAGCCATTTCGTATCTCCTTGTGGATGGACGCTACGCGCCCGCGTTGAATCCGATGAAGGATATGTAGCCTACTGCGGGTCGCGGACCAGCCATCGCCGCGGTGACGCACTGTTCACTCTTCCGTGCGGGAAATCGTTCCGCCCTGTCATATTTTCCGAACCGCTCCACCCGCGGCTCAGCGCTCTTGCCAAGCCAAGCCGAGCCGATAGAACTGCTTGGCCAACCGATCGGGACACGCCCATGACTGACACGACCATCAAGACCGCCGCCATGCTCGCCATCGGCGACGAACTCCTGTCCGGCCGGACCAAGGACAAGAATATCGGCCACCTCGCCGAGGTTCTGACGCTGGCCGGGATCGACCTCAAGGAGGTGCGGATCGTCGGCGACGAGGAGGACGAGATCGTCACCGCCCTCAATGCGCTGCGCGCCCGCTACACTTACGTCTTCACCTCCGGCGGCATCGGGCCGACCCACGACGACATCACCGCGGATGCCGTGTCGAAGGCCTTAGGCGTGCCCTGCCGGCACGATGCCGAGGCCATGCGGCTGCTGGGCGAGATGTACGAGCGGCGCAACATGGAATTCACCGAGGCCCGCCAGCGCATGGCGCGCATGCCCGAGGGCAGCCGCCACATCCCCAATCCGGTCTCGGTGGCACCCGGCTTCATCATCGGCAATGTCCATGTGATGGCCGGCGTGCCGCAGGTCTTCCAGGCCATGCTCGATTCGGTCGTCGCCACGCTACCGGCCGGCGCCAAAGTCCTGTCGCGCTCGATCGCCTGCCCGTTCGGCGAAGGCGACATCGGCACCCTGCTCGGCGCGGTGCAGAAGGCGCATCCTCAGACCTCGATCGGTTCCTATCCGCATTTCGACGGCCAGCGCTTCTCCACCGAACTGGTGGTGCGGGCGCGCGGTGGTGCGGCGCTCGAAGCGGCGGCGCGCGCCGTCGAGGCCATGATCGACGCGCTGACGGCA
>JAHRYZ010000124.1:9859-11838 GCA_020621905.1 Rhizobium sp. | reverse complement strand
CGAACAGGTCATCCGGCTGCAGGACGATCCGCTGATCGTCGAACTGCCGGAAATGACCAGTGTGATGCTGAAGAACTGGAGCTTCCTGCACCTCTCCTGCATGGTGATCGGCCGGCGGTTGTTCCGGTCGATCCGGTTCGAGGCGGAGCTCAGGCTCGCGGCGGAAGACGTGCTGTTCTTCTGCGACTGCGTGCTGGCGGCCGATAGGGTCATCCTGTGCGATGTGCCGGGCGCCGAGCGCGGGGAGGGCGTCAACATCTTCCACGGCATCGACAGCGACTCGCCGCAGTTCCTCAAGCAGCAGTTCAACACCTGGATGGCGCTCGATACGCTGGAGGGGCGCTTCTACGGGCGCGGGCAGGAAGTGGCGTCCATCCGCAGCTACAAACAGACGGCGCGCCGTCAGGCGCTGTGGAGTCAGGCGCGGCTGGTCAAGCGGCGCAAGCTGCCGCAGGTCGAGCTTCTGGTGCGCTGGCTGTGGCGCGATCCGCGCCTGCTGGGCAGTGCGGTCGGACTGGCGGCCGGCAAAATCTCGCGCCAGGCCTGACGCCGCAGCCTTTCGCAATCATCTATGGCCGAGGCCCGTCCGATCGATCGGTCGCGGCCGCAACCAGGAGCAAGCCATGAAACCGTATTACTGGGAATCGCAGTACGGCAATTTCGGCGACGACCTCAATCTCTGGCTCTGGGATTTCCTGCTTCCCGGCTTCCGCGAGACCCATCCCGAGACCCTTCTCGTCGGCGTCGGCACCGTGCTCAACACGGCGCTGCTTCCGGCGGACGGCCACAAGCTGGTTCTCGGCAGCGGCTACGGCTATGGCGCGCTGCCCGATATGTCGGACCGTTCGCAATGGGATGTGCGCTGCGTGCGCGGGCCGCTGACGGCCGAGCGGGCGGGACTTTCCGCGGACATGGGCATCGTTGATCCGGCGGTGATGGTCGCCGACATGCCCGAGTTCAAGGATCTGCCGAAGACCCACCGCAAGAGCTTCGTTCCGCATTGGGAAACGGCGATCGCTGGAATCTGGCCGGCGATCTGCGAGACGGTCGGCCTGCACTATATCGATCCACGCGGGGAGGCGAAGGACGTCATCCGGGCGATCGCCCAGTCGGAGACGATCGTCGCGGAATCCATGCACGGCGCGATCCTCGCCGATGCCTTCCGCGTGCCATGGGTCGCGGTCACGACCTCGCAGAGCATCAACAGCTTCAAGTGGAACGACTGGGCGAGAACGGTCGGCGTTTCCTATGCGCCGCGCAAGGTGCCGGTCTCGACCCGTGCGGAGGCGATGATCAAGGGCGCGCGGTTCTGGGGCGTCGATTTCAAGGATGAAGGGGCGGAGGTCGCGGCCGATCCGAACAGCCGGGTGATCGACGGTGGAATGCTGGTTGCGACCCGCGAACCGCGTCAGACGAAGCTGCGCGTCGCCGCCAAGCAGGCGCTCGCCATGCCCTCGACCTTCGCGCTCTGGCAGGCGAGCCGCGCGGAGCCGCAGCTCAGCGCCGGCGCGGTGCTGGCCGAGCGCAAGGCGCGCCTGCTGGCGGTGATGGACGGCGTTCGCCGGGACTATTTCTGAACCGGAACCGGTGTCGCGGGCAGCAGGTAGCGGAGCGCCGGCACGCCGCCGGGGCGGGTCGGAACTTGCGGAGACGCACGTCGGAAACGCTCGGTCTTGTCGGCGAGGATGCCGCCGGCAATGGCGGGCAGCGCCACCGGATGCGAGAGCGCGTAGCGCAGGGCCGCGCCCGGCCCCTGGCCGTTCTTCAGGTCGAGGAAATGGCGAAGCTCGTAGCGGCCGCGAATGTGGCGTTCATGCCGGCGGATCAGCCGTGCCGCCCCGGGTGCGAGGTCGCCCGCCTGCAGGATGGCGCGGTCGGCCTCGTAGAGCCGTTTCAGGTCCTCGGTGCGATGCTGGCCGCTCAGCGAATTCTGCCGGACCACGGCGCCATAGCCGCAGGCATGGCTGACCCGGTAGCGG
>JAHRYZ010000124.1:0-9849 GCA_020621905.1 Rhizobium sp. | reverse complement strand
GATGTAGTGTTCGGCGCCCTGGAAGACGATCAGCGCCTCCGCGCCCTTGGCCAGCGCCCGGACATAGAGGTCATAGTCCTCGCCCAGCCTCAGCTCCTCCCGGTAGCTCAGGCCGTTCGCCTTAAGGAAGTCCCGCCGCATCACCGGCTTCAGGAATCCCGTCTCGCCCCGGCTCTTGCCGCGCCTGGAGATGTTTCCCGCGATGAAATGTTCGAGATCGATCAGTCCGGAGGTGGGCTGAAACGCCGCCACGTCGAGACGGGTCATGTCCGCATGGCGCTCGTCAACGAAGACGATGTTGTCGGCAGCGAAGTCCCAGTCGGGAAGGCCAAGCAGGTTGCGAAAACGTCCCGGCAGGAAGAAATCGTCGGCGTCGAGCACGGCAATCAGCGGGGAGGATGACAGGGTGATTGCATGGTTGCGCGCCGCTGCCGGGCCACGATTGTCATCGAAGCGCACGATCTGCAGCCGTCCGCTGCCGTCGTCCGCGCCCAGGGCCGCGGAGCCCGTGGCGTCGGTCGATCCGTCGTCGATGACGATCACTTCGGCGACCTCCGGCTCGGCCAGGGCCGAGGTTACGGAGCGTACGATCGTGGCGGACGCGTCCTTGGCGGCAATGATGACGCAGATCGATGTGGGGTTGGTCACGCCTCACTCCTTTGTCCGGCCGGGAAATCAGTTCCCGGCCCGTGGGGGGTCGGTGGATCAGGCCAGCATGGAGGTCGATCGTGACGCAAACGGGGCAGGCGCGACGATTTGCGTCGCTGCGGGTACCCGGTGCTAGAGGTTGGGATGTTCGGGAGCGTTCAGACGCGAGACGGGAACGGCACCGGACTTGGCGGCGTTCTGGTCGGGTTTGACGGTCTCGCCGGCAGAGGCGCCCTGGCTTTTCTGGCGCGCGGAGCGGCTTACCAGGATCAGCACGCCGACGAAATAGCCAACCTGGAGCAGAACGGCGGCGACGGCGGTCTGCCATAGCGTCGTGCCGATCGAACCGGTCAGGACATAGGTCACGATCGCAAAGACGATCAATGCGCCCAGCATGCTGGCAAAGACCCGAGGTGCATACATCATGCGACCCCACATCCGCTGTTCTTTTTCATGGCGGTTCGCCTTCTCCTCCAAGGCATTTGCATAGGTATATTGGTCGGCGAGGCTAACTTCAACGCCTTAAGTTCATCGCAAGCCCTGCGCTTCCGGTTATGACAGCAGAGCCTTTCGTATCCGTTAGCGCGTCTTGAAGGACCGTCATGAGGCCCGCTGCATCGCATGGTGCCGGTCCCTCGCGGGTCAAGTTGGGCGAATCAGGTCGATCGAGGGTGGTTTTGCCGCGTTCTGTTCGCGTCAGGATTGCCATCCATGGGATGGGGCCGGATGAGGGGGCGGGATCGATCACTTATTGTTACAATTTTAGAATATTCGCAACGCAAAATGTGCGGCGCAATATAATGTTGCAACGCAAAAGGTTTCCGCAGGCGCGTGTATTTCCGTGGATCGGGCAACGGCCAGCCGCCTGTGCCAAGAAGATTTGTGTATAGGTGGCAGGCTGTCTTGGCTCGGTTCCAGTAAAATGGCGTGAGCCGGCAAGTCCGGTTCGTCGCATCGCCGGCATCGTCACTTGGCAAAGATCAGGAAATGCGCGGGGCGAACTGCACCTGAACTATGATCGCGAGGCCGATCAAGGGCCGGCGGAACCGCGTTCAGGCCTTGCCTTAAAGTTTGGGCGGATCGGACAAATTGTCACCACACAGTCAACCTTGGATAGGGCATTGCGTCCCGAGGGACCCGACCAATCGCAAAACGTAAATGGAGTTACCTCTATGAAGTCCGCGACTCGATCGGCCAGTTCGCCGTTTCTCCATACGCATACCGCCGCAATGTCGCCGGTCGGCGGAATCCCAAAACGTGGATTCGATATCTTCATGGCCTTGTCGGCCCTCCTGTTCCTCAGTCCCATCTTCCTGATGCTGATGGCGCTGG
This sequence comes from Rhizobium sp., assembly GCA_020621905.1. Taxonomy (GTDB): domain Bacteria; phylum Pseudomonadota; class Alphaproteobacteria; order Rhizobiales; family Rhizobiaceae; genus Allorhizobium. The sequence goes on along the minus strand of JAHRYZ010000124.1, from coordinate 7,869 downwards.
TGAAATTCTCCGACGGGGGCCGGATCTTCTACGGACATAGCCGCGTCGGCCATGGCGGCCGGCCGTTTCGCTGCCTGAAATTCCGCACCATGCGCGAAGACGGCGACCGGATTCTCAAGGAATACCTGGAGAACAACCCGTCCGCCTACGAAGAATGGCGCGCCGCCCGCAAGCTGCAGAACGACCCGCGGGTGACCACGGTGGGCGGGGTGTTGCGCAAGCTCAGCCTCGACGAGCTGCCGCAGCTCATCAATATCGTCCGCGGCGAAATGAGCGTGGTCGGGCCGCGCCCGGTCGTCGAGGACGAGCTCGAACTCTACGACGCCGCCGCCCAGTACTACCTGCGCAGCCGTCCCGGCCTGACGGGTCTCTGGCAGGTCAGCGGCCGCAACGACGTCTCCTACGAATCCCGGGTCGCCCTGGATTCGCACTACGTCCAGAACTGGTCGCTGATGACCGACATCAAGATCATCGGCTTGACCGTTCCCGCGGTCTGCCTCTCGCGCGGCAGCTATTGAACGCCCGCCCTGTCCGCCTGCGGGCGGACGCGACTGTCCTGAAAACAGCCAAACGGGGATACGCATGTCCATCATCGCCAGCATCGGGGCGCAGCCGCGCTCCCGTTTCGTTTTCCATTTCGCGTCGGCCCTCTTGGGTCTGCTCATTCTCGCTGTGCCACTGGCATCGGCGCGGGCGGACGACTACCGGCTGGACGTGATGGACAAGCTGCGCATCCGCGTTGCCGAATGGCGTACCGCCGAAGGCGCGGTCAGGGACTGGTCCACGGTCAGCGGCGACTACACGGTCGGCGCGTCCGGCACGGTTTCCTTGCCCTTCCTCGGAGAGCTCACTGCCTCAGGCAAGACGACGGCGGAGGTCGCCGAGGAGGTGGGCACGAAGATGCAGCTGCTCTTCGGCCTCAGGGACCGGCCGTCGGCTTCTGTGGAACTGGCGCAATACCGCCCGATCTATCTCGCCGGGGAAGTGCAGACGCCCGGAGAGTATCCTTATGCGCCGAACATGACGGTGCTGAAGGCAATCAGCCTCGGCGGGGGGCTGAGGCGCGGCGAGACCGGACAGCGCTTCGCCCGCGACTTCATCCGCGCTGAGGGCGATTCCTCCGTGCTGGTTGCCGAACGCAATCGTCTTCTGGTGCGCCGGGCCCGCCTGCAGGCCGAGATCGCCGGCAGTGCCGCGATCGCCATGCCGGGCGAGATCAAGGACATGCCGGAAGCCGCCGACCTCCTGGCGAGCGAAACCGCGCTGATGCAGACGCGCGACAAGCGTCTGAAGCTGCAGCTCACCGCGCTGGCCGACCTCAAGACACTGCTGCGAAGCGAGATCGAATCGCTGGCGAAGAAGTCCGAGACCCAGTCGCGCCAGTTGAAGCTGGTCGAGAGCGACCGGGAGAAGGTCTACAACCTCACCGAAAAGGGCCTGACCGTCAGCTCGCGGCGGCTCGCCATCGAACAGCAGGTCGCCGACCTTCAGGCGGGGCTTCTCGATATCGATACGGCCACGCTGAAGGCGAAGCAGGATGTCAGCAAGGCAACCCAGGACGAAACCGATCTGAAGAACGACCGGGATGCGCAGCTGGCGCAGGAACTGCAGAATACCGAACGGGAACTCGACACGATCGCTCTCAAGCTCGGCACGAGTCGCGACCTGATGGCGGAAGCCATGATGCAATCGGCCGAGGCGGCCACGGTCGCCAAGCAGGCGGTTGCCAGCGTCAGCTATGCCATCGTGCGCGAGAAGGACGGCAAGGCGAGCGAGATCCCCGCCGACGAGAATACCAGGATCCTTCCGGGCGACGTGGTTAAGGTGGCCGCGGGCCTGGCGATGCGGTGAGGTCGGGATGCGGATCGCCAAGTCGAGCCTGATCGATCAGGGACGAAACGGAGCCTATGGCACGGTCGCGATCGCGCTGTCGCTCTTCGTCTTTGCCTATTCGGCGCGGTTCGGCCAGGTCTCGATCCTTGCCTACTATGCCCTGTGGCTGCCGCTGGTCCTCATCGACTATCGCCGAGTGCTCGGAAACTATGCCCGCTATTCCTGGATATTCGCCTTTGCCGTCTTCGCCTGCCTGTCGGTGTTCTGGTCGGCCGCTCCTTCGCTCACGGCACGAACCGCCGTGCAGTATCTCTCCCATGTCGTCTGCGCACTGATCGCCATGCGCATCATCGACGTACGCACGCTTTCGCGCGGCGCGGTGCTCGGGACGGGGCTGGTTCTTGTCTATTCGCTGCTGTTCGGGGTCTACCATCTCGATCCGCTGGATGGCGGCTACAGTTTCGTCGGGGCCTTCGCCTCGAAGAACCAGCTCGGCTTCTACGCCTCGCTCGGCGTCTATTTCGCTTTTGCCGCAGTCTTCCTGCTGGGCGAGCGGCGGCACTGGCTGGTGCTGAGCGGCGGCGTTGCCCTGCTCGCCGCCTATGCGCTCGTGGCGTCCCAGTCGGCCACCTCGGTGCTCACCACCGCAGCGATCGTGGCGGTGGCACTCGGGGTGCGTCTCCTGCAGGCGCTGAGGCCGGCGAGCCGCCGCAACCTGTTCCTTGCCGGTCTGATCCTGGCAATCGCCGGCGCCTTTGCTTTCCTCAATGCCGGCGGAGCCGATCTCGTGCTGGGCGCCTTCGGCAAGGATTCGACGCTCACCGGGCGCACCTATCTCTGGCAGCAGGGCTTCGAAGCGGCGCGGGCCAATCTCTTCTTCGGCATCGGCTACCAGGCCTATTGGGTCCAGGGCTTTTCGGAGGCGGAGCGCCTGTGGGAGGAGTTCTTCATTGGCTCGCGGTCGGGCTTCCACTTCCACAACACCTTCATCGAGACCGTGGTCGAAACCGGTGTGGTCGGCCTTGCCCTGCTTTGCCTCGTTCTCCTGGCGACGATCTTCGGGCATCTCCGACGGGTCCTGACCCGCACCGTCGATGCTGACTCGGCCGTTCTCTTCGGCGTGGCCGCGCTGCTGGCGATGCGCGCCTTCGTCGAGATCGACATCCTGACGCCCTACCATGTCGGATCGTTCCTGCTCTACTTCTCCGCCGGCAAGCTGACGGAACTGCGCCGGGCATTGCATTTCCGGTTGCCGGACCTTCCCGCCACGGCTTACCAGCGCACCGGCGCAAGCCCAGTTGCGGGTACGCCGTCATGATCTCGCTCCCGCAGCAAACGCTGAGCGGCATCCAGTATCTGCGCGCGGCGGCGGCGATCGCCGTGGTCCTGTTTCACGCAGCGGAGAAGACGGGCTATCATTTCGCCATCGGTGCGGCCGGCGTCGACGTGTTCTTCGTCATCAGTGGCTTCATCATGTGGGTGGTGAGCGCCCGCCGCGAGCCGACGCCCCTGCAATTCCTGCGCGCCCGCATCCGCCGCATCGTGCCGGTCTACTGGCTGGCGACCGCCGTCATGGTTGCGGGCGCCCTGGGCGGGCTCTTTCCCAATCTTGTCCTCTCGCTCGAGCATGTGCTCGCATCGCTGTTCTTCATTCCGGCCCGCTCGCCCAGCAAGGGCGGAATATGGCCGGTGCTGGTCCAGGGCTGGACTCTGAACTTCGAGATGTTCTTCTACGTGGTCTTCGCCGGCACCTTGCTTCTTCCCCGCGCCTGGCGCCTGCCGGCGATAGGCGCCCTGTTCGGCCTGCTGGTGATCGCTGGTACATTATTCGTCCCCGACAATGCGGTGCTCTTGAGCTTTACGCGGCCGATCATCCTGGAATTCGTCGCCGGCATGGTGATCGGCGAGCTGTGGCTGAAGGGCAAGGTGCCTTCTCCGGCCATGGGTCTCGCCCTGATCGCGCTTGCGCTCTCCGGTTTCGCCACGATCCAGGTTGCCGGCCTGCCCTTCGATGCGCTGGTCTGTGGACCGCTGGCCGCGGCGTTGGTCGTCGGCGTGCTCGCCCTCGAAGCCGGACGCCGCATTCGATTTGTCCCGGTCGCGGTTGTCCTGGGCGACGCCTCCTACGCCATCTATCTCTGGCACACCTTTGCGATTTCGGTCATTGCCAAGGTCGGCGCATCGATGGGCGTACCTGCGCCGGCAGTCTTCGCCGCCGCCGTGCTGGCAGGGATTTGTGCCGGCGCGCTCGGTTATTACCTGCTGGAAAAACGGGGTCTGGTCACCGCATGGCGAGCATTGCGCGAATGGTTCGCCCGTCCAGTCTCGCGAAGCTATGAGAAGTAGCCCGGTCCAGCCGGGCATGTCGCAAAGCCATCTTTAGGGCACGACTAGCCGAGGCTCGCCCTGATTTGGCGCTCCGGCCATTTTCGCCGAATTTCTTCCGGAACGGAGCGGCCGCCAATCGCCCTCCCGTCCGTGGCATCGACGCCCGTCCGCCGCGCCCTCCTTACCGGCTGATACAAAACTCTACAATTCGCAACGAGCGGGAAAGACGCCAGCCAAGTCCGGCCCGCACTCTCGAGCCATTCCCGCTGCCCCGGCGGGATTGGACTTAGGAGAGAAAGATGCTGAACAGACTTCTACTGGCGCTTGCCGTCCTGGCCGGCGCTTCGACGGTTGCCGCAGCGGCGACCCTCGCCGTGGCAACCGGAAACGTCAATCTGCGGGCGGGTCCGTCCACGGCCTATCCCGTCATGGTGCGGTCGGCGCGCATCGTCACCCGTGGCTGCGTGGCCGGATATAGCTGTGCGACATTGCCTATGGATCCTATCGCGGCTGGGTCACGGCCCGCTATGTCCAGGTCGTCTCCAGGGCGCCCCGGTGGTGCTGGCGCGGCCGTTGCCGGTCGTCACGTGTCGTGACTATAACCGGTCTACTGGGACACCTATATGCCGCCTATCCGTGGTACCCGGAACTGGAGCGTCTATGCCGCTATCGGCCGGCCGGGTGAACGCCTACGACCGCTCGGTCGACTGCGCCGACGGCAGTTGCGGCAGGCTCGGCGACCGGTGTCTATGGTGGAACGGCAGACCGCCCCGCACTCCGGCGGGTACGGCGACCCTGGTCAGTTCTTCCAGCAGCGCTCGGTGCGGTGCGCGCCAACGATCGCCCTGCACGGTGACGAGGACCGGCCCGCGCGGCGGCACGGGGACCGGCACCCGCGTCTTCAGGCCCTGAGGGAAGGAGGCGAAACGATCATGCGATTGACCGCACTCGTCACCCTGATGGCGTTTTACGTCGCGCTGGTCCTGCCCGTGTCCGCGCAAGCGCAGATGCCGGTGGCGCCGGACACCGGCGACAGCGACGACTACCCGATGGCGGAGATCTGCCTCCTGCCGGACGGAATGCGAGGCAACACCTGCGCGGCCTTCTTCCTCGACGAGGACGGCTACGAGATCTGCCTGCGCGACGAGACACGCGGCCGGATGCGCTGCTCGAGCAGCCACGGCACGAAGGACGACCAGCCGCAAGCGCCCGAGGCCCGCCCCTCGGGGATGTTCGGCATCTGAGGGCCCTCGACAGCCGCAACCGCCCGCAGGACGGTCAGGTCAGGCGCAGGGCAGGCAGTCGGGTGATCGGGTACACCGGCGGTGGCAGGCCGAAATCACGTGTGGGGGCGTGGCGCACTTCGTCGTCTCGCCTCGCAGGTCCCTTACTCGCACTTGCCCGGAACGTCGAGCTTGTAGGTCGTCTTGCCCGGGCCGTCCGGCAAAACGGGAATCAGGTAGACCAGGAGATCGCATTCCTGGGTTCTGACCTGCCATTCGCTGGCTCCGTCCTTGCGCGTGCCGGTGTTGGAGATCGAGCCAATTGGCGCTTGGCGCACGGCATCCGCGACAGCGCTGCTGGAAAGGATGGTGGTGATCTTTTCCGCGCTGTCGTAATAGCCCGAAAGGGCGGCGGCGGCCGGCGTGGCAAGAGCGGCGCAGGCGAGTGTGGTGGCGATGAGATGCTTCATGCGTTCTTCCCTTGAGAGCGCGCCAGCCTCCCACGGGTTTGCCGAATTCGCAAGACGAGCCGATGCCGTCCGGCGCCGGACCCGACTCTACCAGTCTGCGTCCAAGCAGCGCCTGCCGAAAAAATTTGAGACCGGTCTGGTTATTCCGGTCCCCGCCTTGCGGGATATGGTCGCGCTTCGCGAACCCACGGCACCAACCCCAATCCAGGGTGGTGCCGTGTCAGTTTTTGGCTCCTGTCACGCCCGACCCTTAGACAGTGAGACCGCTATGTACGACAAGAAAACCCTGCTGCTTGCCCAAGTCCTCATCACCTTCATGATGGCCACCTCCATGTCGGGCATCATGTCCGTGCTGGCCCTCGGCCCCACCCTCGAGTGGCTGCAGGCCTGGCCCCGGCTGATTGCCACGGCCTGGCCGATCGCCTTCGTCCTGACGATGTTCGTCAGCAAGATCGGCTTTGGTCTCGCCGTCAGGATCTGCGGAAGAAAGCCGGTCGCGGGCGAATAAGCCGCTGTTCCGACGGTCTGCCGCCGTGCGCGCGGACGACACCCGGATGTTCAGCGGCAGATCCAGTCGCAACAAAGCCCGGGGGCCGGGCATTGCCGGCCGGACCGGTGGCGCCGCCGTCACCGCGGACCGGCGCCGGCTTCGGTCAGATCACCGTGAAGTCGGCTGCGGTGAGGTTGAGCCAGTGATCGAGATGGGCTATCGCCACGCGGCCTCCGGCTGCGCTGCCATTGCTGTCAAGGCCCGCCGGTTTCCCCCGGCGGGCACAAGGGCAGCGGCGAGGCGTGCCGCTTATTCCTGGATCGTGTATTCGCCCATCTCGCACAGGTTCTGCGTATCGGTCGTGGTTTCGAGATCGTCGCCCTGGAATTCGAAGCGCATGTCGTAGTCGCACTTGTCGCGACCGTCGGCGATCGTGATCTGCATGCTCTCGCCCGGCTCCAGAACGTCCTGGCCGAAGATGTCGTCTTCCCACTTGTCGACGCCGACCGGCGAGGTGTGGAAATTGTTCAGCACCGACTTCGTGCCGTTCTTCAGCGTGAAGACGAGATCTTCCGCTTGCGAGGCGCCGGCCGACAGAACCAGCGTCGAAGCAATCAGGGCGAGTTTCAGTTTATGCATGTGAGACAATCCTTTGACACCCAATATCGGGCGAGGGGGATCTATCGCGATCGCCGCTGAACCCCGAGTGAATGGGCCGTTATCTTTTCATTCACCATGCGGGGGAGGGGCGCCGTCGGCCGACGTTCACCCGCGAATCTTCACCGGCCGCCAGACGATTGTCTCCGGCGTGCGGTCGAAGGGCGGCTCCATCAGGGTCACCCGGCAGTCGCGCACATCGCACACGCTGCAGCGGAAGGGCAGGCTGCGCAGGTCGCGCCCGTGGCCGTAGAAACCGCCAAGGTCGCTGGCGAGAAAGCGCGCCTGGCGCCCGCAACGCCGACAGGTCGCCACCACGAACATGTGGTGCCGGATTGCCTTGCCGAGGGTGTCGATGCTGACGGCCATCAAAATCAAATGAAACAAAACGAGAACGTCGTCAAGACCGCGCGAAATCCGGCACGAGGCTGTCGCGTCCGGCGCCTGCGCCGGGGAGGACCGGCATTTCCACCGCCCGACAGTCACACCATGTAATATACTGAATATTAACCATAAAATCCAAAGCGCGTAAGGCAAGTGTTAACCCTAACGCATGTATAACCGGCTTGCTTCCAGTCGGTAGTGCGTTCGTGAGGCGTGTTGGTTTTGAGTGTCTTCTGGGAGGGCGTCATCCACGGCGCCCTCCGCAAGAGACCAGGTATTGCGTAGGTGTTGTATGTTGAGTTTTAACACGAATAACGGCGCTATTCTTGCGCTGGACGTCCTCAGATCGACGACGGGCAATCGCGACGACACTCTGTCCCGGGTCTCTTCCGGCCAGCGCGTCGCCACCGCGGCCGACAATGCGGCCTACTGGTCGATCGCCACGACCATGCGCTCGGACAACAAGATGCTGTCTGCCGTCGAG
>JAHRYZ010000123.1 GCA_020621905.1 Rhizobium sp. | reverse complement strand
CCATTCGTTGGCGACCGGCCCCGGCAGGTCTTCCAGCCAGCCGAGGCGCCTGCCGGGAAAAAAGCCGAACAGTGCGGTCAGTACCGGCATGGCCACGTGCCATTTGAAGAACAGCCGCCATCTCCCCTCCGCCGCATAGTCACGCCAATAGGCATATTGCGCGCCGACCGTCAGCATCCGGTCGATCCGGTCGACATTGCACGCCAGACCGGGCAGAAAGCCGCCTATGCTGTGGCCGACGACCAGGAGCGGTCCCTCCTTGCACCGGGCCGACATGAATTCGACGGCGGCTTCGAAATCGCATTCGCCCCAGTCGCGCCAGCGGTAGCCGCAACCCTTCAGTCGCGCCGGCCGGGAGAGGCCGATCCCGCGATAGTCGTAGGTCAGGACCTGAAAGCCGTGGTCGGCCAGGAAGCGTGCGAAATAGTGATAGTAGCGCGCAAGCACGCCGGTCGCCGGATTGATGATGACCGTGCCGTTCGGCGCGTCCTCCGCTCCGCCCCAGACATGCCCGCCGAGCATGACCCCGTCCCGGCAGGCGATCTCGACGGCGGTTCCCTCGGTGGGCTTCGCCATCCCCTTTGCCCCGGTCCCGACCCACGCCACGCCGGCCTCGTCCCGCCGTCCCATGCCCTTGCCTCCGCAATGTTCTGCCATCACGCAAGGCTAGCAAAATGAGCGGATTGTGCACACTCACTGGTCGGTATACATTGCCTGCATGACAGCGCCACCGAGACAGACCCGGGAAAGCATCATCTCCGCCGCCGCGAAGCTCTTCTATGACGAGGGCATCCGTCGCGTCAGCGTCGACGCGATCGCCGACAAGGCCGGCATTACCAAACGAACGCTCTACTATCACTTCGAGAGCAAGGACGATCTGGTCGCCGCCTATCTCGAACAGCGCGACCAGCCGAGCTTCGCCAGGTTCCAGCAATGGTTCGCCGAGGCGGAAGGTCCCTTGCCGGAGCGGATCAGGACCATCTTCGTCCGGCTCGCGGCCTTCGCCCGTCACCCGAAATGGAAAGGCTGCGGCTTCCTGCGCACCTCCGCCGAGCTTGCCAATATGCCCGGTCATCCGGCGATCAAGATCGGCGCGGCCCACAAGCGGCGGGTCGAGGACTGGCTCGCAGGGCTGTTCGAAGCGGACGGATTGCCCGAACCGCGCATGCTCGCCCGCCAGATCATCCTGCTGTTCGACGGCGCCTTCGCCGTCGTGCTGCTCAATCGCGATCCGGGTTATATGGAGACCGCGGGCGACGCGGCTGCGACCCTGGTCCGCGCTGCATCGTCTAGGCTTCAGCCTCCCGGCGCAGGCGCATAGCGCAGGATCACCCCGCCGGTCTTCAGCGGCCGGGTCTCGAGCAGCGTGAACACCCTCGGCGTCTCGGCTGCCTTGAAATGCGGATTGCCGCCGCCGAGCACGACCGGCACGATGCAGAGCCGGATCTCGTCGACCAGCCCGGCCTTGAGCAGGCTGTCCGTGAGTTCCGCACTGCCGAAGACGAAGATGTCCTTGCCCGGCTGCGCCTTGAGCGTGGTGATTTCGCCGACGATGTCGTGCACGATGCGGGTATTGTTCCAGTCCGCCCTGTCGAGGCTGCGGCTGGCGACGATCTTGGCGATCGCGTTCATGTAGTCCTTGATCTCCAGTTCTTCGCTTGCGTCGATCCAATAGGCCGCCATGCCCTCATAGGTCTTGCGGCCGAAGACGAGCAGGTCCGCCTGCCGGCCGATCTCCAGTGAATAGGCTCTCAATTCCTCGCCCCAGGCGAGTTGGTGATAACCGAGATCCCAGGGCGACTTGCCCTCGAAATAGCCGTCGAGCGTCATCAGGTTCCAGATGATCAGTTTGCGCATGGGGTCCTCCCTTTGAATGGCAAAAACTGATTGCGATATGCAAGCGGTTGTCTTTTAGCTCAACTGATGGCAGATCGCAACTGGTCGAGAGGAGACGCCATGTCCGAAACCCACCGCTCCGGATGCCCGATCAATCTGACGCTCGAGGTTCTCGGCGACCGCTGGAGCCTGATCGTCATCCGCGACGTCATGTTCGGCAACCGCCGCCACTTCCGCGAACTTTTACAGAATTCCGAGGAGGGGATCGCCTCCAACATTCTCGCCGATCGCCTGAAGAAGCTGGTCGACAAGGGACTGCTCAGCCGCGCCGACGATCCGAGCCACAAGCAGAAGGCGATCTACAGCCTCACCGAAATGTCGATCGACCTCGTGCCGCTGTTCGCCGAAATGGGCGCCTGGGGCCGCAAATATCTGGACGTGTCGGAAGACCTGGCCATCCGCGCCGAACTTCTGGAAAAAGGCGGGCGTGACCTCTGGCGGGATTTCATGGCCGAGCTTAAGGCCCTGCATCTCGGCACGCCGATGCCCGCCGGCACGCCGTCGGCGCTCGCGCGGCTGACCGCGGCCTATCTCGAGGTCAAGGCGAAGATGGAGACGGCCGAACGGGACTAGTCGCGGCGGAAGATCAGGCTCGCACCCCAGCCGGTGATCAGCGCCAGCAGCACCGAAAACATGCCGTAGGTCAGCGGGTTCTCGTGCGCCGCCTGCGAAATGGAATCTTCCAGGCCAGTCTTGATCACCCGGAGCGGCAGCTCCCGCTCGGCGATGAACTCGCCGGTCTTGAACAGATAGGCATGGGCGATGTGCACCCCGTCGGGAATATTGGCCGGCAGCCGGAGCGTCGCCTTGAACAGGCTGGAGCTGACGAAGCGCACGCCCGCCTCTTCGCCCTGGTAGAGGCCGCCTGTCTGCTTCAGTCGCCGGAACGCCTCGCGGAAATCCTTGAGATTGGCGGCATTGCTCAGGTAGCCGGTCGGCGTCAGCGCCATGTGGTCGGTACCGATGCCGAGCTGGGTCAGCGTCTGCGGCTTGGTGACTTCCGAAAGCGCCCGCGTGCTCGCCAGCGAATAGGAGGTCGGCATGCGCTCGAAGGTCATGGACGTGCGGTTGACCCAGATGCCGAACAGCCGGTCCTTGCGCCGCACCGTCGTGTCGTCGCGCGGCCCTTCCAGCGTCACGACCACGTCATACTGGCCGATCGCCAGCAGCAGCGTGTCGGTGTTGGTCACGGCGCCGAAAATGGTAAGATCGGCGCCGCGGAAATCCGAGGTGATGGCGATTTCGCTGGTGGAGGTGCCGATGTCGAGGCCCTCCTTGCCGGTCATGTCGGTCGCGAGCGGCACCTGGGCGCGGCTTTCGCTGCCGAGGAGAAGGACGGCCACGGTCGAGACTGTGAGGAGGAGCCGGCGCATCGTCAGCCTCCGATCGCGATGGAATAGAGGTCGTCCGGCGTAACCACCAGCTCGACCGCGAGCCTGAGCCCCACCGCCAGGACCAGCAGGCCGAGCAGCGCGCGCAGCTGTTCGCCGCGCAGCTTCTGGCCGACGCGCACACCGTATTGCGCGCCGATGACGCCGGCGAGCATCAGGATGAAGGCGAGCACGATGTCGACCGAATAGTTGGTCGCCGCCTGGACGATGGTGGTGTAGGCGGTGGTGAAGATGATCTGGAACAGCGAGGTGCCGACGACGACGCTCGTCGGGATGCGCAGCAGATAGATCATCGCCGGCACCATGATGAAGCCGCCGCCGACGCCCATGACCGACGTCAGGATACCGATGGCGAAGCCGAGCGCGATGATCGGCAGAACGCTCAGATAGATCTTCGACTTCTTGAACCGCATCTTGAAGGGCAGGCGGTGCACCCAGTTGTGCTGGCCGGGGCGCTTGAGGCTCACCGGCTGGTTCCGCGCCGCCCGGCGCATGGCGTTGAGGCTCTCCATCAGCATCAGGATGCCGACGGTGCCGAGAAAGACGACGTAGAGTAGCGAAATGACGAGGTCGAGCTGGCCCTGCCGCCTCAGCCAGGAGAAGATGAACACGCCGATCGAGGCGCCGGCGAGACCCCCGACGAGCAGCACCAGCCCGAGCTTGACGTCGAGCGTGCCGCGGCGGAAATGCGTAATCGCCCCGGAGACCGAGGAGGCCACCACCTGGTTGGCGCCGGTCGCAACGGCGACCACGGGCGGAATGTTGTAGAAGATCAGCAGCGGCGTGATGAGAAACCCGCCGCCGACGCCGAACATGCCGGACAGAAACCCGACGGCGGCACCCATTCCGAGAATGATGAAGATGTTCACCGACAGTTCTGCGATCGGCAGGTAGATCGTCACGCTCGGACCTCAAATGCGCCAGCCCGCCGAAGCGGGTTCAAAAGGGGGTCAAGTCGGGGATGCCGCCTGTGTTCGGCAGAAAGCGAAACAGGCTCAAGTCTTTGATCGGACTTGACCTATATCAGTTCTTTCTTGCGCCCCCAAGCAGGGTGAGTCAATTCTTGGGCCTGCCTTACGCCGGCTTTTTTCCATTTTTATGACGCGCCGCCTTTATTTGTTGCGCGCCAGCAGTTCGTTGACCAGCTTGTCCGTCACCTGGCCGGTCGGTTCCTGGCCGATCGACTTCTGGAAGGCCTTGATGGCGGAGACGGTCTTTTCGCCCATCACGCCGTCCGGCGTGCCGGCATCGAAACCGTTCCTGCCCAGGATCGCCTGAATGTTGCGGATCGCCTTCTTCATGTCGACGCTGGCGGTTTTCAGGCCCTTGCCGACCCACTCGTCCGGGATGTTGGCGGAGTTTGCGTCGACGTCGAGGGGCTTGGCCTTCCACAGGTCGACCTGGGCGCGGGCCCGCTCCAGCTGATCCGGCTTCATGGCATTGGCCACTTCGTCGCGCTTCTGGGCAGCGTCCTTGTCGCCTTCCTTGGCGACCAGCGCGAACCACTTGTAGGAAGCCTCGAGGTCCTGCGGCACGCCATTGCCGCGCGCATAGAGGATCGCCAGGTTGAACTGGCTGTCCGAGACGCCGAGATCGGCGGCCTTGCCGAACCATTCGGCGGCCTTGGCATAGTCCTGCGCCCCGTCGCTGCCCGAGGCGTAGAGGACGGCAAGGTTGTGCATGGCGCTGGCATTGCCGGCGTCTGCGGCCTTCTGGTAGAGCGCCTTGGCGGCTGCGATGTCGCGCGGCACACCGGTGCCCTTTTCCAGGAGGTTGGCGAGTCGGTACTGGGCCGGGGCGAAACCCTTGTCGGCCGAGAGCCTGTACCACTTCGCCGCTTCGGTGAAGTCGCTTGCCACGCCGCGGCCGTCGGTATAGCGCGCGCCGATTTCGAACAGCGCCAGCGGGTCGCCCTGCTTGGCGGCAAGCGACAGCGACGGCGGCGTGATCTCCGCCGGAACGACGATCTCGGCGGCCGGAGCCGTTGCCGGCTGGGCTGCGGTTTCGGCCTGCGGAGCGGCAGCGGCGACGGCGTCTTCCGGCAGTGCTGCCTTTGGCGCCGGGGCAAAACCGTCGGTCTGCTCGACCTGTTCGGATCCGGCCGGCGTTAGCGTCTGCGGCGCGCCGTCATCCAGTGGAGCATGCTCGGCGAGTGCGGCCGCCGCAGGGGCAGGCGCCTCGGTGGTGATGGTCGGTTCGGCCGGAACGGAGGTCGCGGCGAGCTGCTCCTCGGTCGCTGCGGACGGTTCGATCGCGGTCTGCGCGGCCGTTTCCTTGTCGTCGGCGACCGGCGCCATGCTGTTCTCGACGGTCGGTGCGGTGATCGTCGGCGGCGACTTCTCGCCCCGGGTCAGCGTATTGACGAGCGGCAAGGCCATGGCGGCGAGCAGGATCGCGCCGACCGCCATCAGGATAGGACGGCGATAGCGGGCAAGGGCAGAAACCTTTTCGGCAGCGTTCGACGGCATGGCCGAGGTGGTTCTCGGCGTATGCTCCATCTCGAGCGCGGCGGCCTGAGCGGCGCGGCGCGCGGCGGCGATATAGTCGGCCCGGTCGGCATCGGCGTCGCCGGCCGCCTCTCCACGCTGGCTGGCCTGGCTCGCCCGGACGCGTTCGAGGATCTTGCGGACGTCCGGCGCGCCGGAGCCCGGTTCCAGCAATTCGTTTTCTTCTTCCGAGGGCATGACCTCGGCCGGATCGATCGACGGCGCCTTGTCGATGTGGCGGCGGCCTGACGCGGCCTGCACGTCCTTCTTCTGGCCGGGCAGCAGGCGCTTGCTGAGGCCTGCGAGCAGGCTCGGCTTTTCTGCCTTCTTCTCCGACCGCGCCGCTTCGATCATCGGCGCTTCGGTCAGCAGCGTGTCGACCTGAACGGTTGCTGCGGCCTCGTGTTGTGCCTGAACCGTGTCGATGGCGGGCGCGCTCTCCGCAAAGGCCTGGGTGACTGGCTGCGCCCGTGCAGACTGGTCGACAGGCTGCGACCGCGGCGGGGCCTCAGGCGCGGCGGCGGCCTCATGCGCAAGACGCTGGCCGCTTTCACCCAGCTGGTCGAGCCGAGTGGCGATCTGCACCAGCGTGTCGTGCAGGGCCTCGAAGGTCCGGTGCGTGCGCTCCTCGGAATTGCGGCTGAAATCCTCGAGATGGCGCAGATGGTCGGACAGCGCGGAAAGTGCCGCCACGTCGGCCGTGCTGCCGCCCTGCGCCGGCGCCTGCCGTGCATAGGTTTCCATCACGGTTTCCGCCGCCTGGCGCGCCGCTTCGATGATGTATTCGTCGCTCGTCGCCATATAGTCTTCGAGCGCCGAGATGCGCCCGGCAAACTGCGTGCCCGAGCCGCTCTCGGCCGAGGGGCTGCTGATCAGCGCCGACAGATGGGCGATCTGCTCCTCGAGACCGCGCAGGCTGGCATTGTCGCCAGCCGGCGTCGCGTTCGTTTCTTCGAGCCGGTCGACCACGGCATTGAGGCGCTGTTCGAAATGCCGAAGCACGCTGTCGTCGATGCGGGCGGGGCTCGCCTCCGGGACGTCGATTTCCTCGATGCGGCGGGCCAGAAGGTCCAGCCGGTCGGCCAGCCGGTCGTTGACTTCGCCGTGGTCGAGCGCGTCGATCTTGCGGGAAATGTCGGCGAGATAGCTGGTCAGCCCTGGCTGCGGCACCGGCTTCGCGCCCGTTCCAGTAGCTGCGACAGGTGTCGAGGCGTTCTCGAGTCGGCTGGCGGCCTGCTCGGCGGTCAGTTCCTCGATGCGCGCGGCAAGGGATTCGATCCGTTCGCCGAGATCGCTCGCTGGATCTTCCTCTGGGCGCTGATGCTGGGCGAGAAGCTCGATCTGGCGGGCAAGACCGGTGATGCGGTCCTCAATGCGCTGGAAGGTCGTGTTGTCGGGCGTATTGGCGACCGTGCGGCTACCGGCGGCGATCGCCCGGGTGATTTCGTCGAGCCGCATGTCGATGCCGGCAAACTGCTCCGTCAGCATGCGTTCGCTCGGATCGATATGGGCGCCGATATGTTCGAGGGCCGCCGCCAGCGTCACGAGCTTGTCTTCCAGCGCGTGGATGGCGCGATTGTCGCCCATCGTGCCGAGATGCGCCTTGATGTCGTCGAGCCGGTCGGCGAGCCGCACGAGTTCGTCCCTGAGGGTTGCCGGATCGGCATCCTCCAGCCGTTCCTCGATCTGCTCCCAGCGGCTTTCCATGTGGCGCACCGAATCCTCGCGCGCCAGACCGTCCATCAGCGAACGCAGTTCCTCGAATTCGGCGCGCAGCCCGTCGGCGCCCGGCGCCCGGACCTGGCCCAGGTGCTGGATGCTGTCGGCAAGGCGGGCAATGTCCTCGCGCACGTCGTCGGACGGGCGCTGCTGTTCGGCAAGGCTGCGGATGCCCCGCATCTCGTTGCGCAGGCCGCTGATCTCGCGGGCAAGCCCCTCCGAAATGTCCTGCTTCAGTTCCTGGCGCAGCCCGAGCAAGGCCTGGGTGATGTCGCGGGTAATCGTCTCGGCCGGAAAGGCGGCCGGCTGCTGCGGCTGGATGGAAGCGGAGCGCGGCTGCGGTGCCGGCATGTAGGGATCGGCGCGTTCGGCCGTGCGGGGCGCGGGTACGGCGCGTTCCAGCGGGCGCGAGCGGCTTTCCTCGAGCATGCGCTGGCGCTGGCGGATCTCTGCGAGCGGATCGGGGCGCTGGTCGCGCTCGGAGCGCAGCAGGCGTTCCTCGACGCGCTCGCGCACGCCTTCGCGTCTCGGCTCCTCCGGCAGGCGCGGACGCGCCGTGGTCCCCATCAGGCCTTCGATGCGCGCCTCCAGCCCTTCGATCGTGCGGTTCAGCGCGTCGAGCGATGAAGCGCCGCCGGGGCGGGAAGGAGTAGATCGCGATCCGTTCATGGTCTTGCTCGCTTCGGTTCAGGTCGCCCCGGACCGAAGGTCCCGGGGTGTGGTGATGCTCGGCGATGGTCGGCTCCGGTCGCTTGGCCGGAACAGATGCCCGGCAGTGGCTTGGGACCGGATATCCGGAGGCCGCCGCGACGCAGTGCGGATCATCACCTTTCGCCCGCAACAATTCACGAAACGTGGTAAACAACCCGTTAACCGGACTGAAAAAACTTTTAACGCTTTCTGAATTATCCTGCGCTGGGGGGCTCGTGGATTCGGCTGCGCAGATGCGACCCGGCGGCGGGAAAGCGCAAAAAATCCTCCGCGCTGCAGATTTTGACGTTTACGCAAACGTCAATATTTTATATATAGCCTGAACCCATCCGGACCCCGTCCGGCATCTAGTCTCGGAGGAAGATGATCCATGCCTGTCTACAAGGCCCCGGTAAACGATACGCTTTTCGTTCTGAACAATGTGCTCGGCCTCGACCGCTACCACAATCTGCCCGGTTTCGAGGACGCCACGCCGGACATGATCGAGGCCATTGTCGGCGAGGCTGCGAAGCTGGCCGAAGGACAGCTCTTCCCGCTCAATCTCTCCGGCGACCAGGAAGGCTGCAAGCGCAACGACGACGGAACCGTGACGGTGCCGAAGGGCTTCAAGGAAGCCTATGACGCCTATTGCCAAGGCGGCTGGATCGGTCTCGCCGTGCCGCAGGAATTCGGCGGCCAGGGCCTGCCCTACACGCTGCACGCCGCCGTCGGCGAATACATGTCGTCCGCCAACATGGCGTTGATGATGTATCCGGGCCTGACCCAGGGCGCGATCGCCGCGATCCTCGTGCACGGTTCGGACGCGCAGAAGCAGACCTACCTGCCGAAGATGGTTGAGGGCACCTGGTCCGGCACCATGAACCTCACCGAACCCCATTGCGGCACCGATCTCGGCCTGCTGCGCACCAAGGCGGTTCCGCAGGGCGACGGCTCCTACAAGATTTCCGGCCAGAAGATCTTCATCTCGGCCGGCGAACACGGCATGACCGACAACATCATCCATCTGGTGATCGCCCGCATCGAGGGCGCGCCGGAAGGCACCAAGGGCATCTCGCCGTTCATCGTTCCGAAGTTCATGGTCAATGAAGATGGTTGTCGGCGCGCGCACACCGTTTTGCGGCGCGATCGAGCACAAGATGGGCATCCACGGCAACTCGACCTGTGTGATGAACTATGACGAGGCGACCGGCTATCTGCTCGGCGCCGAGAACAAGGGCCTTGCCGCCATGTTCGTCATGATGAACGAGGCCCGCCTCGGCGTCGGCCTCCAGGGCCTGTCGATCGCCGAAGTCGCCTACCAGAATGCCGTCAACTATGCGCGCGAGCGCATCCAGGGCCGCTCGCTGTCGGGCGTCAAGGCGCCGGACAAGAAAGCCGACCCGATCATCGTCCACCCGGACATCCGCCGCGCGCTTCTGACCATCAAGTCGTTCACCGAAGCCGGCCGCGCCTTCACGCTGTGGACCGCGCTGAAATCCGACATCGCCCACCGTTCCGGCGACGCGACCGAGAAGCAGACGGCCGACGACCTGCTCGGTCTCGCCACCCCGATCCTGAAGGGTGTTCTGACCGACAAGGGCTTCGATCATGCCGTCATGGCGCAGCAGGTCTTCGGCGGCCACGGCTATATCGAAGAGCACGGCATGAGCCAGTATGTCCGCGATGCCCGCATCGCCATGATCTACGAGGGCGCCAACGGCATCCAGGCGCTCGACCTCGTCGGCCGCAAGCTCGGCGCCAATGGCGGCCGCGCCGTCATGGCCCTGTTCAAGGAGATCGGCGATTTCTGCGAGGAAAACCGCGCCGACGAAAACCTCTCCTTCTTCACCAAGTCGCTGAAGAAGGGGCTGAACGACCTGCAGGCCTCGACCATGTGGTTCATGCAGAACGCCATGGCCAAGCCCGACAATGCCGGCGCCGGCTCGACCGACTACATGCACATGTTCGGCCTCGTCGTGCTCGGCTACATGTGGGCGAAGATGGCCAAGGCCGCCAATGAAAGCCTGGCCGCCGGCACCGGCGATGCCGACTACTTCAAGAACAAGCTGCTCACCGGCCGCTTCTTCATGGAGAAGATCATGCCGGAGACGGCACTGCGCAAGATCCGCATCGAGGCCGGCGCCGACAGCGTCATGGAAATGGCCGCCGAAGCGTTCTGATAGTGGCTGAGGACGCCCCCTCACCAACAAAATCGGGCACTTAGCTGCGCTAAGCTGCCGATTTTGTAACCTCTCCCACAAGGGGAGAGGGGGGCGCCGAGCTCGCGGAGCCGGCATCTCTCCCCTTGTGGGAGAGAAAGCGATTTCAACATCTTAGCTTTAGCTAAGTGTTAGAAATCGCAAGTGAGGGGGTGCTTGAAGCAAACGCCGGGCCAGCCTGTCGGCCCGATAGAATTCCACGGCAACCCGGTTGCTACCAAGGGAGAGAACCAATGACCGACGTATTCATCTACGATCACGTGCGCACCCCGCGCGGCCGTGGCAAGAAGGACGGCTCGCTGCACGAAGTGCCGACGCCCCGCCTTGCCGCCAAGGCGCTGGAAGCCCTGCGCGACCGCAACGGCCTCGACACCGCCACCGTCGACGACATCATCTTCGGCTGCGTCGATCCGGTGATGGAAGCCGGCGCCGTCATCCCCAAGGCTGCCGCCTTCGAAGCCGGCTATGCCTTTGCCGCCCCCGGCATCCAGATCTCGCGCTTCTGCGCCTCCGGCCTCGACGCCATCAACCTCGCCGCCGGCAAGGTCATGGCCGGCTCCGACGACATCGTCATCGCCGGCGGCGTGGAGAGCATGTCGCGCATCGGCATGGGCATGTCCGGCGGCGCCTGGTACATGGACCCCTCGGTCAACTTCCCGGCCTATTTCATGCCGCAGGGCGTTTCGGCCGACCTGATCGCCACCAAATATGGCTTTACCCGTGACGACGTCGACGCCTATGCCGTCGAGAGCCAGAAGCGCTCCGCCGCCTCCTGGGAAAAGGGCCATTTCGCCAAGTCGGTCATCCCGGTGAAGGACCAGAACGGCCTCGTCATCCTCGACCGTGACGAGCACATGCGCCCGAGCACCGACATGCAGTCGCTGGCGAGCCTCCAGGCTTCCTTCCAGATGCCGGGCGAGATGGGCGGCTTCGAAGCCGTCGCCATCCAGGCCCATCCGGAGATCGAAAAGATCTCCTACGTCCACCATGCCGGCAACTCGTCGGGCATCGTCGACGGCGCCGCCGCCGTGCTGGTCGGCTCCAAGGCCGGCGGCCAGTCGATGGGCTTGAAGCCGCGCGCCCGAATCCGCGCCTTCACCAACATCGGCTCCGATCCGGCCCTGATGTTGACCGGCCCGGTCGACGTCACCGAAAAGCTCCTGAAGCGCTCCGGCATGAAGATCTCCGACATCGACCTGTTCGAGGTGAACGAGGCCTTCGCCGCCGTCGTGCTGCGCTTCATGCAGCATTTCAACGTCAGCCACGACGTGATGAACGTCGCCGGCGGCGCGATCGCCATGGGCCATCCGCTCGGCGCCACCGGCGCCATGATCCTCGGCACCGTGCTCGACGAACTCGAGCGCACCAACAAGTCGACCGCGCTGGTGACGCTGTGCATCGGCGGCGGCATGGGGACAGCGACGATCATCGAAAGAGTG
>JAHRYZ010000122.1:432-11869 GCA_020621905.1 Rhizobium sp. | reverse complement strand
GCTCTGCAACGCCCGCGCCATGGGCGAGTTCGGCGCCGTCTCGGTGGTGTCCGGCCATGTGCGGGGGCTCACCGAAACCATGCCGCTGCATGTCGAGGTCCTCTACAACGAATACAATTTCGTCGCGGCCTTCGCCGTCTCGACGCTTCTTGCTCTCCTTGCCCTCGTGACGCTGGCGCTGAAGACCGTTCTGGAACTTCGCTACGGCCATGCGATCGCCGGCAGCCGCAAACACTGAAAGGTCCTCCCGATGGATGTCACGATCACCAATATCCGCAAGGAGTTCGGCCAGTTTCCGGCACTCTACGACCTGTCGCTGTCGATCCGCTCCGGCGAGCTGATCGCGCTGCTCGGCCCCTCGGGCTCCGGCAAGACGACGCTTCTGCGCCTGATCGCCGGGCTCGAACAGCCGACCGCCGGCAAGATCTTCTTCGGCGAGGAGGATGCCTCGGAAAAGAGCGTGCAGGAGCGCCATATCGGCTTCGTCTTCCAGCACTACGCGCTGTTCCGCCACATGACGGTCGCGGAAAACATCGCCTTCGGCCTGAAGGTGCGCCCCAAAGCCAACCGCCCGCCGGCCCACGAGATCAGGAAGCGCGTCTCGGACCTGCTCGACATGGTGCATCTGTCGGGTCTGGAGAAGCGCTATCCGGCGCAGCTCTCCGGCGGCCAGCGCCAGCGCGTGGCGCTCGCCCGCGCCATGGCGATCGAGCCGACCGTGCTGCTTCTCGACGAGCCCTTCGGCGCGCTCGACGCCAAGGTGCGCAAGGAACTGCGCCGCTGGCTGAAAGAATTCCACGACCGCACCGGCCACACGACCTTCTTCGTCACCCACGACCAGGAAGAGGCACTGGAGCTCGCCGACCGGGTCGTGGTGATGAGCCAGGGCCGGGTCGAGCAGGTCGGCACCGCCGACGACGTCTACGACACGCCCAATTCGCCCTTCGTCTTCTCCTTCATCGGCGAGTCCTCGCATGTGCCCGTCACGGTCCGCGACAAGACCGTGCTGTTCCAGGGCGAGCCGATCGGCACGACCGAGAACGGCCAAGGACCGGGCGAACTGTTCTTCCGCCCGCAGGACGTCGTCGTCACCACCGACAGCCACTCGCTCTACGGCAAGGTCACCGCCTGCCGCCGCCTCGCCGGCACCCGCATCGCCGAAATCGACGTCGCCAATGACGGCCACGAGCCCTACCATCTCGAGATCGAAGTGCCCCTCGACGCCCCCGTCGCCGTCGGCGCCGACATCCGTTTCCGCCCGACACGGTGGAAGCTGTTCGGGCAGTGAAGGTGGCGGATTGACGTTTCTCCCTTTGCTTCGCAGAATGCATCGCATTTGCAACGCAGGAGGCTTCCATGAAGACCGCAACGCTTCCCTCACTCCGCGTCGACCCTGAATTGCGGGCTGCCGCCGAAAGCGTGCTCGAGGAGGGGGAAAGCCTCTCCGCCTTCGTCGAGAGCTCGGTGAAGGCGCAGATCCATTTTCGCAAGACCCAGGCCGAGTTTATTGCCCGCGGGCTGGCGTCGCTGGCGGAATCGGAACGGACGGGGATCTATTTCACGTCGGAAGAGGTGTTGAGCGAACTGAAGGGTATGCTTGATGCCAAGCGCGCGGAAAGCGCCGTGAAATGATCTACGCGGTCAAGTGGTCGGTAAAGGGGCGCGAAGATGTGCGGCGGCTCTATTCCTATCTGCTTGATCGAGATGAAGAGACGGCGGTACACGCTTATGAGGCGATTGCAAAAGCCGTGATGTTCTTGGAACGGTTTCCCTTCAGTTGTCGAAAGGCTCGCGGAGGAGATCCGTTCTTGCGTGAACTCGTCGTTCCTTTCGGCTCAAGCGGCTATGTGGTGCTTTTTCGGGTGGACGACGGCGGAACGGTGACGATCGCCGCCGTCCGCCACCAGCGCGAGGACGATTACCACTGAGCCTTACCGGTCGCTCGTCTGCCAGCGCGGATTGATCCACGGCTCCTGGTTGGAGCGGGGCAGGGGCTGTTTGCCGAGGATGTGGTCGGAGGCCTTTTCTCCGGTCATGATAGATGGGCCGTTGAGGTTGCCGTAGGTGATGTCCGGGAAGATGGACGAATCTCCGACGCGAAGACCGTCGATGCCGATGACGCGGCATTCCGGATCGACCACCGCCATGGGATCGTCCTTCGAGCCCATCTTGCAGGTGCCGCAGGGGTGATAGGCGCTTTCCAGATGCTCGCGCAGGAAGTCGTCGATCTGATCGTCCGTCTGCACATGCTCGCCCGGCTGGATTTCCGAGCCGCGATAATCGTCGAACGCCCGCTGCCCGAAGATCTCGCGGGTGAGGCGCACGCAGTGGCGGAACTTCACCCAGTCTTCCTCGGTGCTCATGTAGTTGAAGCGGATCACCGGATCGGCCATCGGATCGGAAGACCTAAGCGTCACGCTGCCGCGCGACTTCGAGTGGTTGTAGCCGACATGCACCTGGAAACCGTGGCTGTCGGCCGCCGCCTTGCCGTCATAGGAGATCGCCACCGGCAGGAAGTGATACTGGATGTCGGGCTGTTTGACGCCCGGCGCAGAGCGCACGAAGGCACAGCTTTCGAACTGGTTGGAAGCGCCAAGCCCGGTGCCGGAGAACAGCCATTGCGCGCCGGCCACCCCCTGCCAGAACCACGGAAGCCAGGAATAGAGCGAGACCGGCTTGGTCGAGACCTGCTGGAAATAGAATTCCATGTGGTCCATCAGATTGGCGCCGACGCCGGGCCGGTCGAGCTTCACCTCGATGCCCATGTCCTTCAGATGCGCGGCCGGCCCGATGCCGGAGAGCAGCAGCAGCTTCGGCGAGTTGAACGACGAGGCGGCGACGATCACCTCGCGGTTCGCCTTGACCACTTCGATCTTGCCATTGCGCTCGATCTCAACGCCGACAGCGCGGCCGTTTTCGATCACGATCTTGCGGGCGAAGCAGCGCACCAGTTCGACATTCGGTCGCTTCAGCGCCGGCTTCAGATAGGCGTTGGCGGCGGACCAGCGGCGCGACTTCCAGATGGTCTGCTCCATCAGGCCGAAGCCTTCCTGCTTCTCGCCGTTATAGTCGTCCGTGGTTTCGAAGCCGGCCTGCTTGCCCGCCTCGACGAAGGCCTTGAACAGCGGGTTCTTCACCGGCCCGCGCTGGACGTGCAGCGGCCCGCCGGTGCCGCGCCAGCCATCCTGTCCGCCATGCGAGTTTTCCATGCGCTTGAAGTAGGGCAGCACGTCGGCATAGCCCCAGCCCTTGGCGCCGGCCTCCTCCCAGCGGGTATAGTCTTCCGCCGACCCGCGCACATAGACCATACCGTTGATCGAGGACGAGCCACCGATCACCTTGCCGCGCGGCGCGGTGATGCGCCGGTTGTTGAGGTTCGGCTCGGGCTCGGAGAGATAGCCCCAGTTATAGCGCTTCATGCTCATCGGCCAGGCCAGTGCCGCCGGCATCTGGATGAACGGCCCGACATCCGACCCGCCATATTCCAGCACCAGCACGGTGTGCTTGCCGTCCTCCGACAGGCGATAGGCGATGGCGGACCCCGCCGAGCCGGAACCGATGATGATGTAGTCTGCGCTGTTCATGTCCTAGCCCCCTGCGCCGCCTCTCTCCTTGTGGGAGAGGAAGCGATTTCAGCATCTTAGCGTCAGCTAAGTGCTAGAAATCGCAGGTGAGGGTGCCCCCTCACTTGCAAAATCTAACATTTAGCTTCGCTAAACTGTTGATTTTGCTTTCTCCCCCCACCAAGGGGGAGAAGGATCTCAATACGGCGCCGGCCGTTGTCCCTCTTCTCCCCAACGGGGAGAAGGTGGCGGCAGCCGGATGAGGGGGAGGCAAAGCCTCTATGGCCCCCTCATCTGCCCTTCGGGCATCTTCTCCCCGATGGGGAGAAGAGGAAAATCAATACGGCGCCTCGCATTTGCCCATGCCGACATAGACCGTCTTCAACTCGGTATAATGCTCCAGCGCCGCCGCCGAGTTTTCCCGTCCGAAGCCGGATTGCTTCGATCCGCCGAACGGGATTTCCACCGGGCAGAGATTGTAGGTGTTGATCCAGAGCGTCCCGGCTTCGAGTTCGTCGACCACGCGATGGGCGCGGGAGAAGTCCGCCGTGAAGACGCCGCCGGCCAGCCCGAATTCGGTGGCGTTGGCGCGTGCGATCACGTCCGCCTCGTCGTCGAAGTCGAGCACGCACATCACCGGCCCGAAGATCTCTTCCCTGGCGATCGTCATCGTGTCGGTCACGTCGGCAAACACGGTCGGCTGGACGAAATAGCCTTCGCCCGAGACGTTGTTCGGAATGCCGCCGCCGGTGACGAGGGTAGCGCCCTCGGCCTTGCCCTTGGCGATGTAGCCCAGAACCTTCTCGCGCTGCGCCCAGGAGACGAGCGGCCCCATCTGGGTGGCCTCGTCCTGCGGATCGCCGATCGCGATCGCTTCGGTCCGTTCCTTGAGGCGCACGAGGAACCTCTCCTTGATCGCCTTGTGCACGAAGACGCGGGTGCCGTTCGAGCAGACCTGGCCGGTCGAATAGAAATTGGCGAGCATGGCTCCCGAGATCGCGCTCTCGACATCGGCGTCGTCGAAGATGATCAGCGGCGACTTGCCGCCGAGTTCCATGGTGACGTGCTTGAGCTGGCTGGCGGCGGCGCCCGCCACCTTGCGGCCGGTCGGCACCGAGCCGGTCAGCGACACCTTGGCCACATCGGGATGAGAAACCAGCAGCGGGCCGGTGTCGCGGTCGCCCTGGATGACGTTGTAGACGCCCTTCGGCAGGCCCGCCTCGATGAGGATCTCGGCGATCTTCAGCGCGCCGAGCGGAGTCACTTCCGACGGCTTGAACACCATGGCGTTCCCGGCGGCAAGGGCCGGCGCGCCCTTCCAGCAGGCGATCTGCTGCGGGTAGTTCCACGCGCCGATGCCGACCACGACGCCGAGCGGCACGCGCTTGGTATAGGCCCAGTCGCCGCCCAGCGGGATCTGGCTGCCGTTGAGCGCGGTCGGCGCGATGCCGCCGAAGAATTCGAAGCCATCGGCGCCCGAGGTCGGGTCGGCGACGATTGTCTCCTGGATCGGCTTGCCGGTGTCGAGTGTTTCCAGCTCCGAAAGCACGCGGTTGCGCGTCCGCATGATCTCGGCGGCGCGCTTGAGGATGCGGCCGCGCGCCATGGGGCTCATGGCCGCCCATTCCTTCTGCGCCCGCTTGGCAGAGGCGATCGCCCGTTCGACGATGGCCGGGGTCGCGGCATGCAGCTTGGCGATCACCTCGCCGGTGGCGGGATAGATGCTCTCGATGACGGTGCCGTCGGTATCCTCGACATACTCCCCGTCGATGAAGTGAGAGGCTTTCGGCTGTGCGCGCATGATCGACCCCGGTCTGGCAATGGCTCGGTAATTCTTCGGTGAGCCAAGCATATAAGCGGGCCTTGGACCAGAGTCCCCTTTTACCGGGGTCACATTCCGTTCCGTTTGCGACACATCCCGGTCACTTGCAAACGCCGGCCGTCGGCGCGTGACGATTTAAACATAGATTGACAATCTATCTTTTGTAGCGCAGGTTCGAAATCTCATTCTTAGGGAAGACAGGCGGGCAGGCGGTTGATCGAAGAAAGCCGGATCGACAGGACCATCGTTATTGACGGCATTCCCTTGCCCGAACTCCTGGACGAGTCGATGGTGCGCGCCGTGGTCCACGGTTTCTACGACGAGATCCTGCGCGACGATCTGCTGGGTCCGGTCTTCTCAGAAGCGATTGCCGCCGAGGCCTGGCCGCGGCATCTCGAAAAGATGTGCGATTTCTGGTCGGCGACACTTCTGCGCACGTCGCGCTATGACGGCCGGCCACTGCCGCCGCATCTGGTGATCCCCGGTCTCGACGAGCGGCATTTCCGCCGCTGGCTTTCGCTGTTTCGCGCCACCGTGCGGCGGCTCTGCCCGTCCGAGGTGGCGCAGTTGTTCATGAGCAGGGCCTTGCGCATCGCCCACAGCTTTCGCCTGGCGATCGCCTTCCATCGCGGCGAGAACGCGCTCAACATTCAGCCGATTGCCGAGGATGCGCTGTGACCGGGGCGGGAGGCGGGGCAGCAGAGCCGCACGGGAGAGCCCGGCCATGCGCCTGACGAGTTTTTCCGACTATGCCCTGCGCATGCTGATGTTCGCGGCCTCGAGCGGCGAGAAGCCGTTCACGATCGAGGCGGCGTCGCGTTCCTTCGGTGTATCGCGGACCCATCTCAACAAGGTCGCCAACACGCTGACGCGCGGCGGTTCTCAACCGCTGCGCGGACGATCGGGAGGTCTGGTCCTCGCCCGGTCCGCCGAGCGATCCGCATCGGTGACGTCGTCCGGCTGACCGAACCGATTTTGCCGTGGTCGAGTGTTTTGCCACCGGCAACCAGTGCGTCCTGACCCGCGCATGCAAGCTCTCGGGCATGATGGGCGATGCGATCGGCGCTTCCTGTCGGCCTGGCCCCACGGCCTCTTCGGGCCGCCTTCCTGCCCGACGCGCCACCACGGCCGCGCAGGCCCTATCGCCGCAAGACGGCGGCGGTCACTGCGGCCAGTGACGCCGCGCGCCTTTCACCGGTACCATGCCGGCCATCCGCCCGGCCGGAGAAAACTCATGGTCAGACCCCGAGCGACGCCCGAAAACCCTGACGGCCCAGCCGATCGACGGCGGCAGCTCCCTGCTGCCAATGCTGGTGGTCGGCCTGGTGATGGTCACCGTCGGCTACGCCGTACTGATGATGTTCGTCTGATCGCACGTCAGCCGTTCGACCGCCCGCCCGACACAGTCGGCCGGGCGTGCCGCGGCGGTCATGGCACACCGGTGTGCGCTCCCTCGGCACATGACACGTAACCTTCATCAAACCTTCACACTGCGGAAAGGTTTTCTTGACGATTTGCAGGGCAACCTCGCCGGCATAAAAAACAATTGGATTTTGGAGAAAGATCATGGTTCCGGGCGCCGCGGTGGAGACAGGCATCTTGCGCCGTTTCGCCAATGACCAGTTGCTGACCCTTGCCAAGCTCGTCGTCGAGAATGCCCTGCAGCCGATCGTCGAGGTCGGCACCGGCGCGGTGTTCGGTTACGAGAGCCTGATGCGCGGCCACGACCGGATCGGCTTCGACAGCCCCTTGGACCTGCTCGACCAGGCCGCCGCCGCCGGTCATCTGGTGGCGCTCGAGCAGATGGTGGCAAGCCGCGCGCTCGCAAAGTTCGCGACCCTGCCGCACTTTTCCGACACCACGCTCTTTCTCAACCTTGACGTCCGGCTGATCGCCCGCGGCGACGAACTGATCGACAGCGTGCTGCAGCACCTGCGCCAGGCCAATATTCCGCCGTCGTCGATCTGCTTCGAACTGTCGGAGCGCTTCGACAATACCAGCGTGCCGGAATTCGCCGGCCTTGTGGCGCGGCTGCGGAAATCCGGCTTCAAGCTGGCGATCGACGATTTCGGCGTCGGCCACGGCGAGATGAAGCTGCTGTGCGACTATCCGCTCGATTATGTGAAGATCGACCGCCATTTCATCGCCGGCCTCGACGGCAATCCACGCAAGCGCCACCTGGTCAAGAACATCGTCAACTTCTGCCATGTGCTCGGCGTTCGGGTGATTGCCGAGGGCATCGAGACCGAGGCCGAATTCATCGCCTGCCGCGAATTTGGCGTCGACCTGGTGCAGGGCTGGTTCATCGCCCGTCCGACCACGCTGATGAGCGAGCTGAAGCCCTCCTTTCCCCATCTCCAGGAGGTCGGCAAGGTGCGCCGCAGCGCCCAGTCGCTCGACGAGATCCTCATCCGCCGGCAGATCGAGCACATGCCGACCGTGTTCGAGCACGAGAGCATCGACAGCGTCTTCGATCTCTTCCGCCGCAATCCGCGCCAGTCCTTCTTCCCCGTGCTCAACGCCAATGGCGAGCCGCGCGGCATCATCAACGAGTTCCATCTGAAGGAATTCATCTACCAGCCCTTCGGTCGCGACCTGTTGAAGAACAAGGTCTACGAGCGGTCGATCTCGCATTTCGTCGAGCGTGCGCCGATCGTCGGGCTGGACGCCGATGCCGAGCGACTGATGTCGATCTTTGCCAACATGGACGGTTCGGACTGCGTCATCCTCACCGAGAACATGCGCTATGCCGGCGTCGTCTCGGCCGCCTCGCTGATCCGCATCATCAACGAAAAGCAGCTGAAGACCGCGCAGGACCAGAACCCGCTGACCGGACTGCCCGGCAACCGCGCCATCCGCGACCTGATGCAGGATTTCGCCCGCGACGGCGACGACTGCCGCTTCTTCTGCTATTGCGACTTCGACCACTTCAAGCCGTTCAACGACCATTACGGCTTCCAGAGCGGCGACCACGCCATCTCGCTGTTCGCTGCTCTGCTCAGGCGCTATTTCTTCGCCGAGGGCGATTTCCTCGGCCATGTCGGTGGTGACGATTTCTTCATCGGCCTGCGCGACTGGACGCGCGATGAACTGACCGAAATCCTCGACCGCCTTCTGTCCGATTTCCACGACGACGTGGTCGAGCTCTATTCCGAGGACGACCGCGCGGCGGGGCGCATCCAGGGCCAGGACCGCCACGGGCGCGACCGCGAATTCCCGCTGATGCGATGCTCGATCGGCGTGCTCGAACTGCCGCAGGGCCTGGTGATCGACGATGTCAATCGGGTGTCGTCGGAGATCGCCGAGCTGAAGAAGAAGGCGAAGAGCAGCGACAGCGGCCTGGTGATCGACCTCTATTCCGGGCGCTGAGAGCACGACTGGCATGGGCCTCGACCGCCCGCCGCGCATGAGCCTCCTTTCCAGATCGCGGCCATGCCCTATGTCGGAAGCTCCGACGCGGGTGATAGGAGTTCCGCCATGCCGCTTCCGCCTCCAGCGTTTCGTCGACCTGCCGTCCTTCGGCGCGGCCGAGGTCATGACCCTTGCCACCGGTCCGCTGCCGGCGCCGAGGCCCGGCGAGATCCTGGTCCGGGTCGAAGCCGCCGGCGTCAACCGCCCGGATGTCGCCCAGCGCCAGGGCACCTATCCGGCGCCGAAGGATGCAAGCCCCGTGCTCGGGCTGGAGATCGCCGGCGAGGTGGTGGCGCTCGGCGAAGGCGTCACCGAATTCGCCATCGGTGACAAGGTCTGCGCGCTCGCCAATGGCGGCGGCTATGCCGAATACTGCGCGGTTCCCACCGGCCAGGCGCTGCCCTGGCCGAAGGGTTTTGACGCCGTGAAGGCCGCGGCCCTGCCGGAGACCTTCTTCACCGTCTGGGCCAATCTCTTCCAGATGGCGGGGCTGACCGAAGGCGAGACCGTGCTAATTCACGGCGGCACGTCGGGCATCGGCACCACCGCGATCCAACTGGCCAAGGCCTTCGGCGCCGAGGTCTTCGCCACGGCCGGCTCGGACGATAAGTGCAAGGCCTGCGTCGATCTCGGCGCCAGGCGCGCGATCAACTACAGAAACGAGGATTTCGTCGACGTGATCAAGGCCGAGACGGATCGGCGTGGCGTCGATGCCGTGCTCGACATGATCGGCGCCGCCTATTTCCAGAAGAACCTCGCCTGTCTCGCCAAGGATGGCTGCCTGTCGATCATCGCCTTCCTCGGCGGCGCCGTCGCCGACAAGGTCGACCTCAGCCCGATCATGGTCAAGCGCCTGACCGTCACCGGCTCCACCATGCGCCCGCGTACCGCCGAGGAGAAACGCGGCATCCGCGACGAACTCGTCGCCGAGGTCTGGCCGCTGCTCGAAGCCGGCACCGTCGCCCCCGTCATCCACACCGTCCTGCCCTTCGACGACGTCGTCGAGGCGCACCGGCTGATGGAAAGCTCGCAGCATATCGGCAAGATCGTGCTCAGGCTGGGGTGAGGGCGGGGGCGTCGCCATGGTAGCGGCGTTGCCCAATAGCGCCGATGGAGCAAGGCAGCTGACCGTATACGATCATTGCTGCGGCTCAGCAATCGGCCCCGAAGCGGCTTCCGTGTTGAATATTCAGACGCAGTCAATATTGTCGGGGTTCACGCCGGGGAGCATGATGTCGACGCGCTACATTCCAATTGACGTCTTCCAAAATTTCTCGTGCACTGGCATGGAGCTTTATGATCTTCGTCATAGTTACTTTGGCGAGGGCAAGGTTCTCACCGCATACTTCTCTCTGCCATTTGGTGACGATCTGCTGAAAGTTCACTTCAGTGACGCAGACATTGTGCGAGTCCAGGACGAACTTCTGCTTTCCATCGAAGAGTATGGCATCGAAGTCAGCGGCCTCAAGCCACGCCATTTTGCCTATCGCGTCGAAAATAGCCGCCTATTTCTCTCGCAATCTGAATTCTACCGAGATCTAAACAGTGATGCGGTGCACTACCGATTTGTTACGGGCGGTGCCTGCCTGGATGTTCTCACCAGGTTTGAACCCGTTTTTGCGCTGGTTCGGTGCTTTGCCCGTGATTCCGAGCCAGGCGAATCTTGACCGTTGCACCTGCGGCGGGGTGACCGCTCCTGGCGCCCAACTACCAACGCTGCGCCGTCGCCGATACGGTGGACCGAACCTCACGGTCAAGCGCCTCGCTTAAAGGAAGGATGAGAGCGATGTCTGAGTTCCTGCAGTTCGCGATAGACCAAAGCCCGCGACGCCTCACACGCGCGGACATCATGCGATGGGCGGGAGAGTGCAATGATTGGGACTTCTACAATAGTGCGGCACTGGAGATTGCGAAGGGGTACCATAGGGGCGAATTAAGCTACACCTTCTGCGACGGCGTGATGAATGATCTTTGGTCCGGAGTGCAGGAAGGGTTCGGATCTGGTAAGAACGAGGTGCCGGAGCCGTTCTTCGAAATCTACGAAGCTTTCGACGCGGGGGAATACCATCGCAAACACGACAAGACCGATGATCCCGTTGTTGAGTTCACCAACCCTGCGATTGCCGAACTGGCCATTCGCTTTAGCTTTGACGCTTTGGGAGCGATGCGCCGGGACAGTCTCTAGCGGACAGCTTGTTCTAAGCCAGTCTGAGAGGATTCCGGGCATTCACATTGAGAGGCTTGGCGCACCACGGGCAAAAGGCAATCACAATTCCTTCGGTCCGCTTTTCATTGGAGCCCATTGCGAACACGCCATGCGATTGGCCAATTAGAAAACCTGCCTTTGCACTCGCTGCATAGGCGATATGCAGGCATGGGAAGTCATCAAGCCTCACTTCGTTCCTGATATCGACATACCACCAGATATCGGTCCAGATATCATCGGGATTACCTGCAAGCGCTTGTCGCACGCCGGCTGGCAAATGGACCAGGCCCGAAAAATCTTCAGCGACGATGGCGTTTCTAATTTCGTCATCGGAGTGCTGATCCAGGAATTCGCGCAGTTCGTCTATCTCCAATTTCACAATTATACCTTCTGGGCTTGTAGGTAAGGGGATAGCCGAAGTTTAAACCACGGGCT
>JAHRYZ010000122.1:0-422 GCA_020621905.1 Rhizobium sp. | reverse complement strand
TGAAATCTGGCCGCTCCTGGAAGCCGGCCTAGTCTCCGCATCATCCACACCGTGCTACTGTTCGGCTAGGTTGTCGAGGCGCATCGTCTGATGAAAAGCTCGCAGCATATCGGCAAGATCGTGCTCAGGCTGGGGTAAGGGCAGGAGGCGTTTCCGACGGCCCCATCCGTGTGCCGCTTCTCCGGGATTATGAAGCGACGCCAGTAACAGTCATTTTCGGCCCGATGTGGTCATACGTGGCAAAGCAAGTCTATAGGACTGTCAGGCGTCTGCTGGGGAGCGATAGCTCACTCCCGTTCGCTGGCTTCAACACGGGCAGTGGCCAGCATATACTCATTCCTGCACCGATAAGGATATTGGAGTATGAGCAATAGAATTACATTTGAAATACATAGCCATGAGGGATCTGGGCCAATTAGATT
>JAHRYZ010000121.1 GCA_020621905.1 Rhizobium sp. | reverse complement strand
TCTCCGGAACGGTAGCTTCCTCGCGCCCAACGCATTGACAACGGACATCAGAGCGTCAGCCACTCGTGCAGCATCGACATTGGCCAGGACGGTTGCGAAATGCGTTCCGCGCCGCTGCAGTCGATTGTTCACTTCGCCGAAGGAACACCCCAGCATGGAGGCGCAAGAGTCCTTAACGCCAAAGGTTCGTCCGCCGACGTGAATGACAAAGAAACCTAGAGCGCGTTGCGAGAGAGCCGGAATGGCTTTCGTGATCACGCTTTCGACCGCAAATACGTTGCTGTCTCCGACAATCACCTGTTCTACCCCATCGTGACGCCCCAAGAAGGTGCCTTACCGCAAAAAGGTATGCCTGCCCAGACAGACTTGGACCTTGGCAGCGGCTCCCAAGATGAATCTCCAAGTGGAGACTGGATGCAAGAACAGTTGCGTCGTGTCTCTACGTTCTGATCCAGCGGTCGGTGGCGGCTCATAATGGCGGTTCCCTGGCGGTAGCCACCTAACGAGCGTTCACAAGGACTGCCCAGTGCCGGGCACGTGTAGTTTTCCTCATCGATCAACGGCATCGCGCGCCATATGTCCGTTCACGGAGGCTGGTCTATACTGGGTCGGAAAACGGGAAAAGAATCATGACGCTCAGGCTTGGCACGTTCAACATCGAGAACCTGATGACCAGGTTCGACTTCACCGGCTTTCGCAACCAGTTGCGCCAGGACCGGGTGATGCAGCTGTTCGAAGTGCGCAACGAGCAGGACTATCAGCGGCTGGAATCGGCCCGCGTGGTCTCCTCGACCGACGACACCCGCCAGCTCTCGGCGCTCGCCATCGCCGACATGGGGGCCGACATCCTGTGCCTGCAGGAGGTCGACAGCATGGAGGCGCTGAAGGCCTTCGAATACGGCTATCTGTTCCGCATGGTGGGTTCCGGCTATCGCCACAAATATCTCGTCGAGGGCAATGACAGCCGCGGCATCGACGTCGGCGTGATGATGCGCGACGAGACGCGGGACGGCGAGAAGATCGAGATCGTCGATATCCGCAGCCATGCGGCGCTGACCTATCGCGACCTCGACCTGTTTACCCCGGCGCTTGCGGCGACCGCCAAGGCCGACGACAAGATCTTCAAGCGCGACTGCCTGGAACTCGACCTGAAGATCGGCGGGCGGCCGCTGACCATCTATGTCGTGCATCTGAAATCGATGACCAGCGGGCGCGACGGGATCGACGGGCGCAGCTTCACCATGCCGGTGCGGGAAGCCGAAACCAAGGCGATCCGCCACATCATCGAAGCGCGCTTCGGCAAGGGCGAGACGGCCGACGAGAACTTCGTCATCTGCGGCGACATGAACGACTACCAGGAGCGGGTGGATGTGATCGGCGACCGGCGGCTCGGTCATCAGTTCGTCCACCGCGACCGGCTGGAGAGCGCGCTCGACGTGTTTTCCTCGGACGGTTTTGCCGAGAACGTCATGCGCCGGCGCGACCCGCTCGACCGCTGGACGCTCTATCATGCGCGCGGGCCGGAAGAGCAGCATCTCTGCCAGCTGGACTATCTCTGGCTGTCGCCGGCGCTGGCCCGCCGCAATGCCGGCAGGGCGCCGGAGATCATCCGCAACGGCCAACCCTTTCGCACGCCATTCCCGCCGGGGCAGACCGTGGAGCGTTACCCGCGCATCGGCTGGGACCGGCCGAAGGCTTCCGATCATTGCCCGATCGTCATGGCGCTGGAGCTCTGATGTCTGCGACCGATGCCGACAGCGCGACCGGCTTTCCGCCCGTGGCGCATTTGTTCCCGGTGGAGGGCGTCCGGCTGCGCGTGCTCGACGGCGCCCATCCGTTCCACCTGGAGAACCGGGCGGCGGCCAAAGCGAACTGGCAGGCGGAGATCGCCGCCAATCCGGCGCTGTACGACGGCCGCATGGTGTTCCAGCACCGGCTGTCACTCAGCAAGGGGGTGGTGGAGGGGGAGGGTTATGTCGTGCCCTATTCGACTTTTCTCTGGTGGCGCAAGCAGCCGCTCGGGCAGGGCGGCTTCCATGTCTTCGCCTTTCCGGTGATCGCCTCGGCGGACGGCGCGCTGATCGCGGTGCGCATGGGCGCGCACACCGCCAATGCCGGCCTGGTCTACTGCGCCGCCGGATCGCTCGATCCGCACGACATCGTCGACGGCCAGTGCGACATCGCCGGCAACATGGTGCGCGAGGTCCGCGAGGAAACCGGCCTCGACCTTGGCGAGGCGGCAACCGACGGGCGCTTCTTCGCCAGCTATGCCCGTCGGCGGCTGACCATCGCGCGGCTCTACCGCTTCGATCTGCCGGCCGGTGCGATCCTGGACCGGATCGCCGCGCATATGGAGGTCGACGAGGAGAAGGAGATCGCCGGTGCGGTAGCCATCCGCTCGCCCGATCCCGCAGCGCACCCCTACAATCCGGCCATGCTGCCTGTGCTCGACTGGTTCTTCGCCGGACCGCGCTGACATCGCTCGCTTGCGCGCGCGGGCAAGGTCGGGCAGTCTCTGGCCAAATCGATCAACGATCGCGGAGGATCCTTTGGCGCGGCATTATTCCATCTACGACGTCTTCACCGACCAGAAGCTCGCCGGCAATCCGCTCGCGGTGATCTTCGACGGCGAGGACCTGTCGCCCGCGGCGATGCAGGCCATCGCGGGGGAGACCAATCTGTCGGAGACGGTGTTCGTGCAGAAGGCCTCAAATCCCGCCCACTCCGCCCGCATCCGCATCTTCACGCCGGGACGGGAGCTGCCCTTTGCCGGCCATCCGACGGTCGGCGCCGCGGTGGCACTCGCCGAGCGCGCCTATGGCAACAACAGCGGCGGGCTCGATCTCGTCTCCGTGCTGGAGGAAAATGTCGGGCCGGTGCGCTGCGCCGTCAGGCTGCGCGACGGCGAGGCGAGCTTTGCCGAATTCGACCTGCCGAAGACCTCGATCCGCTACGAACTTGCCCTGGACCGTCAGGGCATCGCCGACGCGCTGGCGCTCAAGATCTCCGATATCGGCTTCGAGAATCACGTGCCGTCCGTCTGGGGCGCCGGCGTGCCCTTCCTGATGGTGCCGGTGCACAACCTGACCGCGGTGGAAACCCTGGAATTCGATTCGCAGCTCTGGGAGCGCATCGCGCCGCTCTGCGAAGGCATGCTGACTTCGGCCTATGTCTATTGCCGGGGCGGGGTGCATCATGCGGCGAAGTTCCACGCGCGAATGTTCTCCCCCGACATGGGCATTGCCGAGGACCCGGCGACCGGTTCGGCGGTCGCGGCCCTGTCCGGCGCCATCCATCATTTCGACGGGCTTCCGGACGGTCATCACCCGCTGATGGTCGAGCAGGGCGTGGAGATGGGGCGGCCGTCCTATATCCATCTGCATGTCGACGCCAAGGACGGCGAGATCAGCCGGGCGCGGATCGGCGGGCAGGCGGTGCGCATTGCGTCGGGAATTCTGGACCTCTGAAAACGTTGGCTTTTTTCGCTTCTTGTAATTTTTTTGAAGTTTGAGCCAAGTTTTTTTGCCTCAACGCTGGACAATATCGGAGATGCTGTTTATACGCGCTCTCACACCGCCGGAAGGCGTTGGTCGGGTGATTAGCTCAGTTGGTAGAGCAGCTGACTCTTAATCAGCGGGTCGTAGGTTCGAGCCCTACATCACCCACCATTTCAATCCCATAGCACTGTTTTCTGATGTTGCGCTTCAAGGCGCACGTCAGTGCTTGTCGGCCTTTGGCCGCCTTCTGCGCCGGGCCCTTGGCGCGTTTCCCGGCCGCGGTTCACGCAACCCGTTGCAGGCCATTATTGGCATCAGCCACGAATTCTCGCGCGCTTCAATTGCTTCGTCACGAAGGCAAGGGATATGTCGTTCCCGCCCACTTTCGGGCTTGGAGCATTGCAGCCATATGAAACGTATTCTCTCCGCCGCCGGTCTGCTGGCCGTCCTCTTCTCGACCTCCGCCCAGGCTGAAGATCTGGTCTTCACGCTGACCAACGGCACGAGCTCGGTGCTCACCCATTTCTACACCTCGCCGGTCGGCGTTGACAGCTGGGAAGGCGATGTGTTCGGCGATCACGTCCTGGAGCCGGGCGCAAGCGTTCAGCTGACCATTGCCGACGGGCGCACCCAGTGCGAATACGACATGCGCTTCGAGTTCGAGGAAAGCTCGGACCTCGATACGACCGAAGACAGCCAGAACCTCTGCGAACTGGGTTCCTACACGATCCACGAATAAGCGTTCCGACCTCACGGTGCCGCCGGCCGAAGGCTGGCGGCCCGTTCCTTGCCCGGCTCAGCGTCTTCGACAGCGCTGCGATTCCCTCGACCGGCCGGCAGATTGCCGGTCCGCACCACAGCGACAATCGGAAAATGCCCTTTTGTTCCCTCCGGTTCGTGGCGATGTTCGCCCCGTGTTCCCGTTTTTGCGGTCGATTGATCGATTCCCGCCTGTGGATTGCTGTGGATAACTTGCCTAGCCGGCTTTCGCGCGCGGCGCGTGCCGGGATTGCGGCAGCACGAAGGGCACGGACGCCGCCGGAAGGCGTCCGACCGCGCCGCTGATGCCGTAGACATCCGCGATGACCGGCCGTCGATCGTGGCGAGCGGCGACTGATACGATCCGACCATGATGCTGACCACCAGATGGTCGGCGAACTCCGCCGCGAGGTTGAGGTCGTGGAGGATGGCGAGAACCGCGCCGCCACGCCGGGCGAAATCGCGGGCGATCTCCAGCACGCCGATCTGGTGGCCGATGTCGAGGCTTGAGGTCGGCTCGTCGAGGAAGAGGGCACGGGCGCGGCCGTGTTCGACCGGCAAGGGCACCTGAGCGAGTGCGCGGGCGAACTGGACGCGCTGCTGCTCGCCGCCCGAAAGGGCGCGGCAGGGGCGCGCCTCGAAGCCTTCGAGCCCGACGCGGACAAGGGCAGCCCGGGCAGCCCGGGTCGGATCGAGGCTGCCATTGGCGATCGCCCCCATGCGCACGACTTCGAGCGCGGTGAAGGGGAAGGACAGCGTGGTCGACTGCGGCAGCACGGCGCGATCGGCCGCAAGCTCGACGGCGGACAGCCGGGCGAGCGGCCTTTCATGGCAGAAGACCTGGCCGCGATCGGGTGGGATCTCGCCGGACAGGGCCTTG
The DNA here is from genome assembly GCA_020621905.1 of Rhizobium sp. Lineage (GTDB taxonomy): Bacteria > Pseudomonadota > Alphaproteobacteria > Rhizobiales > Rhizobiaceae > Allorhizobium. The sequence continues at coordinate 6,740 of JAHRYZ010000121.1, read as the reverse complement.
AGCAGGGTCGATTTTCCCGCGCCGTTCGGGCCGATCACGACCGTGAACACACCGGGCCGCAGCGCCAGATCGACATCGGCGACCAGGGCGCGGCCATCTCGGATGACGCTGGCATTCTGCGCGACGAACATCACAGGCCCTCCATGGCGGCGCGGCCGTTGCGGCCGAGCAGCAGCATGAGGAAGACCGGGGCGCCGAGAATGGCAGTGATGATGCCGATCGGCAGTTCGGCCGGGGCAGCGACCGTGCGGGCGAGGCTGTCGGCCAGGAGCAGCAGGCTTGCGCCGCCTAGTGCCGAGGCCGGCAGCAGGAAGCGGTGCGACGGGCCGATCGCCAGCCGGAGCAGGTGCGGAACGACGATGCCGACGAAGGAGATCGATCCGGCGACAGCCACAGTCGCGCCGCAGGCGGCGGCGACCGCAAGGATCGAGATGCGCTTCAGCCGCTGTACCGGCACGCCCATGTGGAAGGCGGCGGCGTCGCCCAGCACCAGTGCGTCCAGACCGCGGGCAGCGAAGGGCAGGGCGGCCATGACGAGAAGGATGAAGGGCAGGATGGACAGCACCTTGGCATAGGTCGCGCCGCCCAGCGACCCGAGCGACCAGAAGGTGATGTCGCGCAGCGCCCGGTCGTCGGCAACGAAGATCAACAGACCGGTCGCCGCCGCACTCATGGCGCCGATGGCGATGCCCGACAGGATGAGCGCGGTGGTCGAGGTCTGGCCGTTGCGGGTAGCGATGGCATAGAGCAGGAAGGTGTTGGCGAGGCCGCCGGAAAAGGCCATGACCGGCAGGAACTGGTTGCCGAACAGGGCCTGGAGCGGCGCCAGCACCGTGCCGCCAAGCACGATGGCGCAGACCGCGGCGAAGGCCGCGCCCGATGTGACGCCGACAATGCCGGGATCGGCCAGCGGATTGCGGAACAGTCCCTGCATCATGGCGCCGGAAATGCCGAGGCCGGCGCCCACCAGCAGGCCAAGCGCCGTGCGCGGCAGGCGGACCGCTTCCAGGATGATGCGGTCCTGGTCGGCGAGGCGTCGGCTTCGCCGCCGAGATAGGTGACGAGGTCCTGCAGTCCGACCCCGGTCGGACCGCTGATCAGCGAGATCAGGGCCGCGCCGGCCAGCAGGACCAGCAGTAGCAGGATGACGGCGATGCCGAGGCCGGAACGATCGCCGGCGACCGATGCCCGTCCCATCAACGAAGCCATCGCGCTCACGGCTTCACGTCGTCCGGATAGAGCTTGGCCGCCAGGTCGAGCGCCGCCTGCGGCGTGCGCGGGCCGAGACCGAGCAAATAGAGCCCGTCCATGGCGATGAAGGCCTGGGCCTTTCCGGCGGGACTGGACTGCAGGGCGGGCAGGGCGAAGGCCTGTTCGGCGGTCAGGTGCATGGCCGGATTGTCCATCACCAGCACGACTTCGGGTGCGGCAGCAATCACCGCCTCGTCGCTCAGCGGCTTGTAGCCGGCGATGCCGTCAGCCGCATTGATGCCGCCGGCGAGCCGGATGATGGCGTCGGCCGAGGTGTCGGTACCGGCAGCCATGACGCGGCCATTGGCGAGCGACAGGGCGAAGAGCACGCGCTTCTTCGGCACGGGAAGGGCGGATACCCGGCTTTCCAGCGTCTTCAGGGCGGCATCGACCTCGGAGGCGAGCCTGTCCGCCGCGTCGGCCTTGCCGACGGCTGCGCCGACCGCGCGGATCTTGCCGGCGATCGCACCTGCCTCGGGCGGCGTCGGAATGGAAACGATCGGAATGCCGCTGGCCTTGAGGATGGCCATCGCGTCGGCCGGGCCGGCACCGGCTTCGGCGATGATCAGGTCGCTGCGACAGCACGCCCTCGGCGGAGAGCTGGCGGATATAACCGACATCGGGCTTGTCGGCCGCGCTCGCCGGATAGGTGCTGGTGCTGTCGACGGCGACGATGCGGACGTCCTCGCCCAGCGCATAGATGATCTCCGTCACTGTTCCGCCGATCGATACGATCCGTTTCGCATCCGTCGGGACCTCCTCGGCGCGGGCCGATGCGCCGGCAAGCGCCAGGAGAACAAGGGGCGCGGCGAGGGTTCTTGCGGCGGTGCGCGAGGCTCGGAAAAACTGCATGCTGGAAAATTCCTGTTGCCAAAAGGGAAGCGCTACCGGCACGCTGAGCGCCGGAAGCCGAATGATCGGGGTGCGCCGTTGCCGGCGACATTTAACTTGACATAAATACACAAGTTTAAATACCAAGGCAACACGGCGCCTCCGCGACACGGGTGCGAAGGGCGGCAGCGGAACGGCCATTGTCGACCCATCCGGCGACTTGCCCGACAGACACAAGAGAGGATTTCAGCCATGTTTATTGCGATGAACCGTTTTCGGGTCGTGCCCGGCCACGAGGAGGCCTTCGAGGCCATGTGGGCGAACCGCAAGGGCCGTCTCGCCGAGGTGCCTGGCTATGTGGAATTCCACATGCTGAAGGGCCCGACCGCCGAAGATCACACGCTTTATGCCTCGCATGCCGTCTGGGAGACCGAGGAGCATTTCAAGGCCTGGACCAAATCCGAGCAGTTCCGTGCCGCTCATGCTCGTGCCGGCGAATCCAAGGTCCAGTACCTGTCCGGCCCGCATTTCGAGGGTTTCGAGGTCATCATCCACGAGGACCGCGACGGCAAGCGCGTCGACCAGGCGGCGTGAGGAGCAGTACGATGGATATGCCGACAACCAGCCACGAGCGCGCCGAGCGGGCGCGCGCAGCACTTGCCGAAATGCCCGACGGTGTCGTCGAGGCGATCGCCGTTCAGGCTGACGTGACCCCGGCCGAGGTTCTGGCGGTCCTGCCGGCCGGCGCCGCAGTGCTGGCCTCCTCCGATCAATTCCTGCCGATTTGGCAGGACATGGCAGGCTGGGGCGACGTGCTGATGATCGTCCACACCGACGACATCGTGCTGGAGGTCGAGGGGACGCTGCCGGAGGGCAGCGAGGGCCACGGCTGGTTCAACATCCACGGCGACAGTCCGATCGGCGGGCATATCCGCAAGGATCGCTGCGCCTCGATCGCCTTCGTCGACCGCGGCTTCCATGGACGACGGTCGTGTTCCGTCTGGTTCATGAACGGCGACGGCCGGGCGATGTTCAAGGTCTTCGTGCGGCGCGACGCGGAGAAGGCGTTGCTGGCCGACCAGTTGCAGCGGTTCGAAGCGTTGCGCAAGGCGATGGCAACCGCCTGAGCCGCCCGTTCGCGGCTCTGCCGATTTGATCGCCGGGTGTCCTCACCGACGCCCGGCGATTTTCGTCGTAAGGGCTCGTCATGGCGTTCTTTCTTTTGGCTAAAACAGCCACTATGGTCCGCGCAGATTTGAGACCATTGCAAGGACCGACTTTGTTTCGCAACCGCCGCCTCTTTCCGTTCGCCCTCGTCATGGCGCTGGCTTTCCAGCCCCTCGTCGCGGCCTACTGCGCTGTCCCAGCATTCGCCCAGGACGTCGTGCCGGCGCGGGACGATGTCATCGAGAGCGTCAGCGCCCAGATCGCGGAGGCGGAAAAGCAGCTGGGCGTGGTCGAGGGGCAGGTCGAGGAGCGCAAGAGCGACGACGCGGCGCTGGTTGACATCAAGGTCAAGGCCGACGAACTCATCCGCCAGTTGCTGAAGATATCGGTCGAGCTCAGGCCCCGCTTCAACGACGTGAAGGCGCGGCTGGCCCAGCTCGGCGAGAAGCCGGCCGAAGGCGAACCGGAAGAGGCGCCGAGCGTCACCGAGGAACGCAATCGCCTGAATGCGGCGCGCCTCGAGATCAACACGCTGACCGGGCGGGCGGAAGACCTGTCGATCCGTGCGTCCAACCTCTCCGACACCATCACCGACCTCCGGCGTCAATTGTTCACCGAGCGCCTGTTCGAACACACCGAGATTTCCGGCGACGTGGTCGATGACGCGATCAACGCTTTCTCGGCGGAATTCAGCGACTTCCAGCGCACCGTCAGCAGCTGGTTCTCCTTCATCTGGAAGTACAAGCGGGTGCCGCTCGGCACGGCGGTGGCGCTGTCGCTGGCCATGGCGCTGGTGCTGCTGGCCGGCGAATACCGGTTGTCGGTTCGCTCATCCGCCGGACCCGGCGAGAGCGATCCCAGCTAAGAGCCGGTTCTCGGTGGCGTTCTGGTCGACGATCCTGCCGGCCCTGGCCCTTGCCGCCTTCCTCGTCGCGAGCTTCTTCTTTCTCGACACGTTCAATGTGCTGCGGCCGGACATCGCGCCGATCGCCGCAGCGCTGTTCGGTTTTGGCGGGCTCGTCTTCTTCGTCGCCATGCTGGCGCGGGCGGTGCTTGCGCCGAAGGCGCCGAGCTGGCGGCTCGTCAAGCTGTCCGACAAGGGCGCGCGCGACCTGAACTTCGCCGTGCTCTCCATGGCGGTCGTCAACGGCTCCGATTACGTGCTCGGCGCGGTCAGCGAGACCTTGAGCTCTCCCGTCGTGCTCACGGTGATGAAGAGCTTCCTTTCCTCGGTCGTGGTCGGGCTGATCGTCTTCGTGGTCTCCTTCCTGCGCCCGATGCTCGCCCAAAGCGGCGATCCGTCGGAGCGAGGCCGGTCCTGGCCGAAGGCGGTCGCGGTGCCGTTGCGCATCATCGGCATCGGCCTGATCGTGCTGAGCGCTATCGGCTATGTCGGGCTGTCCCGTTTCCTTGCGACGCAGATGGTCCTGACCGGCGCCGTCGTCGCCACCATGTATATCGGCATTCTCTCCGGCAAGGCGATTTCGGCTGCGAACCAGTTCGGCGAGACGCGGGTCGGCCGGTATCTGGGGCAAAGGTTCTCCCTCAAGCCGGTGGCACTGGACCAGGCCGGCATCGTCGCCGGTCTGCTGATCTACGTCTTCGCGCTGTCGATCGGCATTCCGCTCATCCTGATCTCCTGGGGCTTCCAGCCGCGCGATCTGGAGCTCTGGCTGATCAATATCTTCACCGAGATCAATGTCGGCACGATCCGCATCTCGATCTTCGGCATCCTGGGCGGCATCCTGCTGTTCACCCTCGGCCTGGTCGCGACGCGCTGGCTGCAGAAATGGCTCGACGGCAATGTCATGGCCCGCTCGCAGGTCGATGCCGGCGTGCGCAATTCGGTCAAGACCGGAGTCGGCTATCTCGGCACCGGGATCGCCGGACTGATCGGCATATCGGCGGCGGGCATCGACCTGTCGAGCCTCGCCCTGGTCGCCGGCGCCCTGTCGCTCGGCATCGGTTTATTGCAGAACATCGTTCCAACTTCGTCTCCGGCCTGATCCTCCTGGTCGAGCGGCCCTTCAAGGTCGGCGACTGGGTGGCGACCGGCACGACGGAGGGCTTCGTGCGCCGCATTTCGGTGCGCGCCACCGAGATCGAGACGTTCCAGCGCCAGTCGATCATCGTGCCGAACTCGGAACTCATCAACGCGCCGGTCGGCAACTGGACCCATCGCAACAAGCTTGGCCGCATCGAGATCCCGGTCAGCGTCTCCTATGAGAGCGACCCACGCCAGGTGATGGACCTGCTGATGGAGATCGCGCTCGCCCATCCGGGCCTTTTGCGCAATCCGGAGCCGGTGGTGCTGTTCAACGGCTTCGGTGCGTCCTCGCTCGATTTCGAGCTGCGCGGCTTCATCGGCGACGTGCTGGGCGCCCTGCCAATCCGCAACGAATTGCGGGTGACGATCCTCGAGCGGTTCCGTTCGCAGCGCATCCTCATGCCCTATCCCCATCAGGAGGTGCACCTGCATCTCGACGAGGAGGCCCGACGTGTTTTCGGTGGTCGGGCCAGAGCCCGCAACCAGGAGACCCGGACGGATTTGCGCGATCTCCCGGATGATGACAAGATCCTGCCATGAACGGCATGTTCAGCAGGCGTTCAGGGGAAGCATATTAGAAGAGGGGCATGCCTGATCGACCGGCAACAGCCGGCGGACGGGCAAAACGAGAGGGCGGCGCAGCAAGCGCCGAATGCGTAATGATCAAGTTTCTGGCAGCCACAGTGGTCCTTTTCGGCTCGGCGAGCGGTGCCTGGGCTGCGTCGATATCCAATGCCGGTTCGAGTGCCGTCGTCTTGACCGTCGTCGAAGACGGCAACCGCACGGAAGTCGCGATCGATGCCGGCGCCTCCGAGACCATCTGCCCGTCGGGCTGTTTCCTGACCCTGCCGAACGGCGACCGCATCGGCCTCGAGGGGGGCGAAACCGTCGAGATCAAGGATGGCGCTGCCACGGTCAAGTAGCCGGCTCCCGATCAGCAAACAGAATCGGCAGAATACAGCGCCCGGCCAAGTCCGAGCGCTTTTGCGTGTTCAGGGCGTGGCAACGCGCGGCCACCCGACCGAGAAAGACGCGGGATTCGGCCGGGACCCTGCGGCATCTTGTCCCCGGTCGCTGCACAGCAGGCAATCGTCAAGAAGAGACACAAGTGACGCCTCGGCTTTTATGACGAATTAATCTTCGCATGCTTCGATCGCATATCGTCGATTAACGGATCTGCAAGCCGTATCGGCTAAAATGCCAATAGTTCTCTCAGGTTGAAGGCGCGTCATGGCTTTTCTAGGCATTTCCGGAATGCAATATTCCGGAGAAACTTTCCCGGATGTTCGAATCATTGTTGCCGAGGATTCGAACGTCTTCACGTCCATGATCAGTACGCGCATGAGGGAGTTGTTCGGCATCAATGTCGAGATCTGCAGAACCTTCGAGGACCTGCAGGCCGCGAACGAGCTATCGGAAGAAGCCGTTACGCTGGCGATCTCCA
>JAHRYZ010000120.1 GCA_020621905.1 Rhizobium sp. | reverse complement strand
CTATTCGGTCGTGCCGCGCATGTGGGGCGGCGTGACCAACGCGGCCGAACTGCGCGCCATCGCCGACGTGGTCGACAAGTTCGAGATCCCGATGGTGAAGGTCACGGGCGGCCAGCGCATCGACCTGCTCGGCATCGAGAAGGAGGATCTGCCCGCCGTCTGGGCTGATCTCGGCAAGGCCGGCTTCGTCTCCGGCCAGGCCTATGCCAAGGGCCTGCGCACCGTGAAGACCTGCGTCGGCTCCGACTGGTGCCGCTTCGGCACGCAGGACTCGACGGGGCTCGGCATCCGCATCGAGAAGTTCATGTGGGGCTCCTGGACACCGGCCAAGCTGAAGCTCGCCGTCTCGGGATGTCCGCGCAACTGCGCGGAAGCGACCTGCAAGGACATTGGCGTGATCTGCGTGGACTCCGGTTTCGAGATCCACTTCGCCGGTGCTGCCGGCCTCGACATCAAGGGCACGGAGGTGCTCGGCCTGGTCAAGACCGAGGGCGAGGCGCTCGAACACATCGTCGCGCTCACCCAGATGTATCGCGAACAGGCCCGCTATCTCGAGCGCATTTACAAATGGGCGAAACGCATCGGCCTGGACGAGATCCGCCGGCAGATCATGACCGACGCGGAAAAGCGCAAGGCCTACTACGAGCGCTTCGTCTTCTCCCAGAAATTCGCCCAGGTCGACCCGTGGTCGGAGCGTGTTTCCGGCAAGGACAAGCACGAATTCAAGCCCCTGGCGACCGTCGGTTATTCGGCGGCGGCGGAATGACTCCTTCTCCCCGCCTGCGGGGAGAAGGTGCCCGAAGGGCGGATGAGGGGCCGTGCAGCATTGCCCCTCACCCTGGCCTTCTCCCCGCAAGCGGGGTGAGGGGAAGAGACAACAAGGAAACGAAACCCATGAACTGGATCACCATCGGCCATATCGACGAAATCCCGTTGCGCGGCGCGCGCTGCGTCAAGACGCCTGAGGGCAAGATCGCCGTGTTCCGCACGGCCGAAAACGAGGTCTTCGCCATCGAGGACCACTGCCCGCACAAGGGCGGGCCGCTCAGCCAAGGCATCGTCCACGGCAAGGCCGTAACCTGCCCCCTGCACAACTGGGTGATCTCGCTTGAAACCGGCCGCGCGCTCGGTGCCGACGAGGGCGAGGTGAGGACAATCCCGGTGCGCAACGAGGGCGGCCACCTGTCGATCGCACTGGAAAGCCTGATGATGGCGGCGGAGTAGGCGGATGGCGCGCGCCCTGCGGACAGTGCCCCTCATCCCCCTGCCGGGACCTTCTCCCCGCAGGCGGGGAGAAGGCGGATGGAACGCCGACGGTGCCACAATTCCCTTCTCCCCGTCGGAACGGGGAGAAGGTGGCGGCAGCCGGATGAGGGGCAAGGGTAGTCTGAGACAACAGAGGATGACTGCGAATGTCCACTGAAACCCGCACCACCTGTCCCTATTGCGGCGTCGGCTGTGGCGTGATCGCTAGCGTCGACGACACCGGCAAGGTGAGCGTCAAGGGCGACCCGGACCATCCGGCCAATTTCGGCCGCCTGTGCTCCAAGGGCTCGGCGCTGGCCGAAACCATCGATCTCGACGGCCGCCTGATGACGCCGGAGATTGCGGGCGCACCGGCCAGTTGGGACGCGGCCTTCGACCTTGTGGCGGAAAAATTCTCGCAAGCCATCGCCGAACAAGGCCCCGACTCGGTCGCCTTCTACGTCTCCGGCCAGCTGCTGACCGAGGACTACTATGTCGCCAACAAGCTGATGAAGGGCTTCATCGGTTCGGCCAATATCGACACCAATTCGCGGCTCTGCATGGCATCCTCGGTTGCCGGCCATCGCCGCGCCTTCGGCGCCGACACGGTGCCCGGCACCTATCGGGATCTGGAACTGGCCGACCTGATCGTTCTCACCGGCTCCAATCTCGCCTGGTGCCATCCGGTGCTCTACCAGCGCATCGCCGCCGCCAGGGCGGCCCGACCGGCGATGAAGATCGTCGTCATCGATCCGCGCCGCACCATGACCTGCGACATCGCCGACCTGCACCTGGCCGTTCGCCCCGACGGCGATGCCGCGCTGTTCAACGGCCTGCTCGCCCATCTCGCCCGAAGCCCGGCGCTCGACCAGACCTATATCGGTGCCCATACGAACGGCTTTGCCGAGGCCTTTGCCGCGGCCTCGTCCCTTTCCATGGCCGACCTGATCGAGGCGACCGGCCTGCCGGCCATGCAGATCCGCGAATTCTTCGCCCTGTTCGAGCGCACGGAAAAGACGGTCACCTGCTACAGCCAGGGGGTCAACCAGTCCTCCATCGGCACCGACAAGGTCAGTGCCATCATCAATTGCCATCTGGCCACCGGCCGCATCGGCCGTCCCGGCATGGGGCCTTTCTCGCTGACCGGCCAGCCGAATGCCATGGGCGGACGCGAGGTCGGTGGCCTCGCCAACATGCTCGCCGCCCACATGGCGATCGAAAACCCGGAACACCGCGACCGCGTCCGGCGCTTCTGGAATGCGCCGACCATGGCCGAGAAGCCGGGCTTCAAGGCCGTCGACATGTTTCAGGCGGTGGCCGACGGACGCATCAAGGCGCTGTGGATCATGTCGACCAATCCGGTGGTCTCCATGCCGGACGCCGATGCGGTGAAGGCGGCGATCGCGGCCTGCCCCTTCGTCGTCGTCTCCGACATCATCCGTGACACGGACACCACAAGGCTGGCCCACGTCCTGCTTCCCGCCACCGGCTGGGGTGAGAAGGACGGCACGGTGACCAACTCCGAGCGCCGCATTTCCCGCCAGCGCGCCTTTCTTCCCCCGCCCGGCGATGCCCGGCCGGACTGGTGGCAGCTGGCCGAAGTCGGCCGCCGCATGGGCTTTGCCAAGGCCTTCGCCTTTGCCTCGCCGGCCGAGATCTTTGCCGAGCACGCGGCGCTCTCGGCTTTCGAAAACGACGGTAACCGCGACTTCGACATCGGCGCCTATGGTGACATCGAGGAGACCGGCTTTGCCGGGCTCGACCCCTTCCAGTGGCCGCAACCGGCGGGAACCGGACGGCAAGAGACCCGCTTCTTCGCCGATGGTCGGTTCTATCATGCCGATGGCAAGGCCCGCTTCGTCGCGGTCGAGTCCGAAGTGCCTGTCCGGACCTCCACCGACTTCCCCCTGGTGCTCAACACCGGCCGGGTGCGTGATCACTGGCATACCCTGACCCGCACCGGCAAAAGCGCCCGCCTGTCGGGTCATCTGGCCGAACCCTTCGTCGAGATCCACCCCGACGACGCCGCCAATCTCGGCATCAGCGACGCCGATCTGGTGCGGCTCGAAAGCCCGCACGGCCACATCATCGTGCGCGCCCTGCTCACCGCCCGGCAGGGGAGGGGCGGGGTCTTCGTGCCGATGCACTGGACGGACGAATTCTCCGCCCGCGCCCGCATCGACACGCTGCTGTCGTCGATCATCGATCCGGTCTCCGGCCAGCCGGCCTCCAAGCATGGCGCGATTGCTGCCCGTCGCTTTGCCGCCGGCGCCTATGGTTTTGCTGTGAGCGCGGTGAAGCCCTCCGGTCTCGACGCGACCTACTGGGCGCTCGCCCGGGCCGAGGGCGGCTGGCGCGTCGAACTCGCCTTCGACGCGCCGCTCTCCGATGTCGAGGCCTGGTGCCGTGTCCATTTCGCCTTGCCCGACGCCGCCGAAAGCCTCGGCTACAGCGACCGTGCCAGCGGCGAGGCTCGCATCGCCTTTTTCCAAGGAGATGCCTTGCTGTTCGCCCTGTTCCTGGCGCCCGATCCGGTCTCGGTGTCGCGCAACTGGGCGATTGCGCAGCTCTCCGAGCCGCATGCCGACAGCCGCACCCGCTTCGCCGTCGTCGCCGGCCGTCCAGGTGCGGGTCGCAGCGATCCGGGGGCCACCGTGTGCTCGTGTTTCTCCGTCGGCGTCAACCAGATCGTCGGCGCCGTTCGTGGCGGTTGCCTGACCGTCGAGGCGATCGGAGAGACACTCTATGCCGGAACCAATTGCGGCTCCTGCCGCGCCGAAATCAGGGGGATCATCGATGGATGCCAGGTCGCTGCCGCTGAATGACAAGGTCGCAAGGCCCGCGCCCGCCCGCATGGCTCCGCTCGCCAAGCTGCCGGTCTTCTGGTCGCTGGAAGGTAAACCCGCCGTCGTCGCCGGCGGCTCGGACGCCGCCGCGTGGAAGGTGGAACTGCTCGCCGCCTGCGGAGCGGAGGTGCACGTCTATTGCGCCGAGGACGAGCTGTCGGATGTCATGCGGGGGCTGATCGGGCAGGCGATCGCTCCTTTACCCGAAAGTATCCAGCCGCCACCCCCTTCTGTCCTGCCGGACATCTCCCCCTCAAGGGGGGAGATCGGCAAGACGCGCCGTGGTCGCTCCCCGTCCTCCGTCGGATATACCGACCCATGTGCCGCGAAAACATCTCCGGCTTCCGGCGAGGGTCAGAACTGGGTGACGGCGGCTGCCGTCCAGCCGATCTCCCCCCTTGAGGGGGAGATGTCCGGCAGGGCAGAGGGGGGAAATCACGCGCGCCGTGGCCAAATCCTCCACCACCCCGAACACTGGCATCCGGATATTTTCGGACATGCGGCTTTGGCCCTTGCCGACTGCGAAACCGACGAAGAAGCCCGTGTCTTCTTCGCCGCCGCCGTTGCCGCCGGCGTGCCGGTCAACATCATCGACAAGCCCGCCTATTGCCAGTTCCAGTTCGGCTCGATCGTCAACCGCTCGCCCGTCATCGTGTCGATCTCGACCGACGGTGCCGCCCCGATCCTCGCCCAGGCGATCCGCCGCCGCATCGAGACCCTGCTGCCGGCCGCGCTGAAGCAATGGGCGAAGCTGGCCCAGACGCTGCGGGAGCGCGTCAGCGACAGGCTCGCCCCCGGCCAGCCGCGTCGCGCCTTCTGGGAACGCTTCGTCGACCGGGCCTTTGCCGGAAACCAGCCGCCAGGCGAGGATGCCGCTCGAACCCTCCTCGCCGATGCCGAAAGGCTCGGCGGCGCGCCAGCCACCGGCCGCGTCACGCTGGTCGGCGCCGGCCCCGGCGATGCCGAGCTTTTGACGCTCAAGGCCGTGCGCGCGCTTCAGGCCGCCGATGTCATCCTGTTTGACGATCTTGTGTCGGAAGAGGTGCTTGAGCTTGCCCGTCGTGAGGCCAAGCGTCTGCTGGTCGGAAAACGCGGCGGCCGGACAAGCTGCAGGCAGGAGGACATCAACGACATGATGGTCAGGCTGGCCAAGGCCGGTAAACGCGTCGTGCGCCTGAAATCCGGCGATCCGATGATTTTTGGCCGGGCAGGGGAGGAGATCGCACGGCTTGAGGCGGAGGGCATTCCGGTCGATGTCGTGCCGGGCATCACGGCCGCCAGCGCCATGGCCTCGCGCCTCGGCCTGTCGCTCACCCATCGCGATCATGCGCAGTCGGTGCGCTTCGTCACCGGCCATTCGCGCGACGGAGGGCTGCCGAAGGACATGGACTGGTCGGCGCTGGCCGATCCGCACACGACCAATGTCTTCTACATGGGCGGCCGGACTGCGCCGCTGATCGCCGCGCGGCTGATGGGCGAAGGTGCAAGCCCCGCGACCCCCGTCGTCATCGTCAGCAATGTCAGCCGCCCGACGGAACGCCAATGGCGCGGCACGCTGGAGAACGTCGGCGAGGGAATTGCGCTCATCGGTTATGACGACCCGGTCCTGATCGCCATCGGCGGCAGTCTCGCGGCCTCAGTCTGCGTCGCGCAACACGCGGCAACCATCCAGGCGCAGTGACGAACCGGCGGTCGGATACGGATGGATATCGGGAGACAAAGGAAGAGAGTGGTGCCGCTTGCAGGACTCGAACCTGCGACCCCATCATTACGAATGATGTGCTCTACCACCTGAGCTAAAGCGGCCAACGCGAACCGCAGCGCGTGCGGTTCGTTGATCTGTCGGCGCTGATACAGGCATCGCGCCGGAAATTCAAGCCGGGAATTTCGGCTCCCGCGGTTTTCCCGCTTCCATGGCTCTGACGCTGCGGATGGGCGCCCTAAAGGGCGAGGCGGGCGCGGGCGGCCTGGTATTCGCTCTCCAGCCGGTCGACCACGGCGGAGACCGGTTCCACCGCCTTGACCGCGCCGATCCCCTGGCCGCAGCCCCAGATGTCCTTCCAGGCCTTGGCGCCGGTGGTCGCCTTGTCGAAATCCATCTTCGACGGGTCGGCGACCGGCAGGTTGTCGGGGTCGAGGCCCGCGGCGGCGATCGACGACTTCAGGTAATTGCCGTGGATACCGGTGAAATAGTTGGAATAGACGATGTCGTTGGCATGGGCCTCGACGATCGCCTGCTTGTAGGCATCCGATGCGCGCGCCTCGGTCGTGGCGATGAAGGGCGAGCCGATATAGGCCATGTCGGCGCCCATCGCCTGGGCGGCGAGAATGGCGCCGCCGGTCGAGATCGCGCCGGCCAGCAGCAGCGGCCCGTCGAACCATTCGCGGATTTCCTGGATCAGCGCGAAGGGCGACAGCGTGCCGGCATGGCCGCCGGCCCCGGTCGCCACCGCGATCAGGCCGTCGGCTCCCTTGCGGATCGCCGAATTGGCGTGGCGGTTGTTGATCACGTCGTGCAGCACGATGCCGCCATAGGAATGTACGGCGGCGTTGACCTCCGGCACCGCGCCGAGCGAGGAGATGACGATCGGCACCTTGTATTTCACGCACATCATCAGATCATGCTCCAGCCTCTTGTTCGAGGTGTGGACGATCTGGTTGACGGCGAAGGGGGCGGCCGGGCGATCCGGGTTCTTGGCATTGTGGCTCGCCAGTTCCTCGGTGATCTCGGCCAGCCATTCGTCCAGCTGGGCCTCCGGCCGGGCGTTGAGCGCCGGGAAGGAGCCGACGATGCCGGCCTTGCACTGCGCCAGCGTCAGCGCGGGATGGGAGATGATGAACAGTGGCGAGGCCACCACCGGAAGCCTGAGATGTTCGGAAAGGACCGGCGGAAGCGCCATGGGAAACCTCGCTAGATATTACGTTTACGGAAACGTCAATAAACTAGCAGAAGCCGCGCCGGAGGAAAAGACCGTCGGCGGTGTGCCGGCGTCGAAGTGCCCCGTCTCTTGCCCGATGGCGCGGTCTCCGGGGCAGCCACGGGGGCGACGAACGGTCCTCACGACCGCCACTTTCTTCTGCGTATCCGGTGTAACACAGATGGCGGGGCTTGCGGATTGCGCCTCCAGCCGTTACCGAATCGTTAAGACCACAATTGTGGGCGGAACAGTTGCCGCCGGCAGGAGCAGGATCGCCTTTGAACGGATTGGAAACGGCAATCAGAAACGCTCTCGAGCGCTCGGATCGCACCAATGCGGAAACCCGCGCCCGGATCTACCAGTCGGCGCGCCAGGCGCTGGAAAGCGGGTTGCGCAAGCAGAACATCAACGACGCCGAAACGGTCGCCCATCAGCGCCACCGGCTCGAGGCGCTGATCCATGCGATCGAGCAGGAGGAGCGCAGCCGACTCGTCGACGCCGTCAGTCCCCCGGAACCGCCGATGCGCCCAGCCGCCGCCGAAGCGCCGGCGCCCGCTCCCGTTTCCGCCCCGCCGGTCGCATCGCCCATGACAGCCTCGCCCCGTGCCGAACCCCGTTTCGGCGAGCCGGCTCCCCAGCCGCGTTCGCCCGCCCATACCGGCGAAGGCCTGGCCGTATCCCGCGACCATCGAGCCGAGCCGTCGATCGACGAACCGGAGCGTCGCCCCTCCATCGAGGAGGTCGATCAGGCGATCGAGGTGCGCGCCGAGGCGCCGATCCGGCCGCGCAAGCCGCGCCGCGGCGTCTATTCGCGCCTGTTCGCACTCTCCATTCTGTTCGCCACGCTCGGCATGGGGGCCTGGTGGGTCTATTCGACCGGCCTGCTGCTGTCGGAGTCGGAGCGCGACACCAGTGTTCCCAACCCGCCGCCGCGTGCCGAGGAAGAGGACTTCACCGGCGCTGAGCCGGCGGCACAGCCGGCCGGTCAGCCGACCGCGGATGAACCGGCCGAAACGACCGCCGAGCCGCGCACGCTCGACACCCAGAGCGGCTTTTCCGACAGCTGGCTGCAGGTGTTCGAGCCCAAGCAGATTTCCGCCATCCGCGCCCGTGGCAATGCCTTGGTCGATGTCGTCTCGGCAAGCGACGGCACGGCCGTTCAGGTGACGTCGCGCAGTCCCGATGATGACGGCAGCGCCGAGATCACCGTGCCGACCGAGGTGTTGCAGGAGATGGCGGGGCGCACCTCGACGATCGCGCTGACCCTGCAGTCGGCCGACGACAAGCCGGTGCAGATTTCCGTCTCCTGCGATTTCGGCCGGCTCGGCGACTGCGCGCGCCACCGCTTCACCGTCAATGCGGAAAGATCCGACGTGCTGTTCCGAGTCTCGTTCGATCGCACCATGGCGCCCGGCACCGCCGGCCACCTGCTGTTGAACGCCGATCTCGGCGGCACCGGCCGCGGCGTCAATCTCTATTCCGTGCGCATCCTGCCGGGCGAATAGACCGCCCGGCGGCCGCCTCAGCCCTTGTTCAGGAAGTCCGGGCCTGTGCCGATGATCTTCTTGTCGATCTTGCCGATCTTGCCTTCGTCCTTGCCCTCGTAGTCGAGCGACAGAAGGATGTGGCGAATGAGGTTCAGCCGCGCGCGCCGCTTGTCGTTCGCCTTGATCACCGTCCAGGGCGCATGGTCGGTATGCGTCTCCTTCAGCATGCGATCGCGCTTTTCCGTATAGTCGTCCCACTTGTGCAGCGCGGCGATGTCCATCGACGACAGTTTCCACATTCTCAGCGGATCGTGGCGCCGGTCGTGGAAGCGTTCCAGCTGCATCTTGCGGCCGATGTCCAGCCAGAACTTGAAGAAGTGGATGTCGTCCTGCTCGACGAGCTTTTCGAAGCGCGGCGCCTGCTTGAGGAAATCCTCGTATTGCTCCGGCCTGCAGAAGCCCATGACCGGCTCGACGCCGGCCCGGTTGTACCAGGAGCGGTCGAACAGCACGAATTCGCCGCGGCTCGGGAAATGCGGGACATAGCGCTGGAAATACCATTGCCCGGCTTCCGTCTCGGTCGGCTTGGTCAGGGCCACTACCCGGGCGGAGCGCGGATTCATGTAGGAGAGGGTCGCATGGATCGAACCGCCCTTGCCGGCGGCGTCGCGCCCCTCGAGCAGCGCCATCACGCGCTGGCCGGTCTTCTGCTGCCAGAACTGCACCTTGACGAGTTCGATCTGCAGCTTTTCCAGGTCGCTCTCATACTCGTCCTCGTCCATCTTCTTGTCGTAGGGAAAATTCCCCGAGGCGAGCGATTCGTCGTCTATCCATTTCGGCAGTTTCGGATCGTCGATGTCGAAGATGCGCGTCTCGCCGTCGATCTTCAGTTCGACGGCGCGGCTTTCCGGTGCTGTGTTCATGCTTTTTCTCCCGCGCGCCGCGGCTGGCGCCGGGCGAAGTCTAGTCAGGCCATATTTGCCGCACGGATTCAAGCCCTTGCTTATATCCGCCGGCGGCGCGACGGTCGGGGAAAATCCCGGTCCGTTATGGTGCGGCCCGCAAACATCTGTCATGAATCGACGCTATGAGGGCAGTTTGATGATCGGGCACGAAACATGAAGGCGGACGCCTCTTGAGCGGAAATTCCTTTGGCTGGCGAATTCTGGTGCGGCGTGCCGCGTCTGGCTGGGCCTATCTCGTCGCCGCCGCACTTGTCTCGCTCGCGGCCTATCTCTCCGGGGCGGAGTCGGCTTTTGCCGCCATTCTCTTCGGCCTCGCGGTCGTCGCCATCCTGCTGCGCAATGGCGCGGACCAGCCGGTCGTCCGATCCGAGACCACACCTGCGCCGGCGCCAGTGGAAAAGGTCGACGCGTCCGGTCCGGTGATCTCCGCCGTCCTCGGCGCCATCGAGCTGCCGGTCTTCGTCCTTGGTCGCGACGCTGTCCTGCGCGAGCAGAACCGCGCGGCGGAAAAGGCCTTCGGCGCGCTCGAGCCCGGCCTTCATATTTCGGCGCGCTTCCGCTCGCCGAGCGTCCTCGACATGGTGCGCGAGACCATCGCCACCGACGAGCCGAACCAGATCGAGCATTCCGAGCGGCTTCCCTCCGAGCGGGTCTATATCGTCCGCATCGCGCCGCTCCATATAGAAGGCGCGCGGGAGGACCTGTTCCTGCTGTCGTTCAAGGACATATCCGAACTGCGCCGCATCGACCGGATGCGCAGCGATTTCGTCGCCAATGCCAGCCACGAGCTGCGCACGCCGCTCGCCTCCCTGCGCGGCTTCATCGAGACCATGCAGGGGCCGGCCCGCGCCGACCCCAAGGCGCAGGAGCGCTTCCTCGCCATCATGCTGGACCAGGCGAACCGCATGAGCCGTCTGGTCGACGACCTGCTGTCGCTCTCCAGGCTGGAGCTCAAGGCGCATATCGCTCCCGACCAGCTGGTCGATCTCGTGCCGGTCATCGGCCATGTGCGCGACAGCCTGGCGCCGCCGCTTCGATCTCGACGTCGAAATCCGCCTTCACGTGCCAACGGCAAGGTCGAGGTGCTGGGCGATTGGACGAACCGTCCAGGTGTTCGAGAACCTGATCGAGAATGCCTGCAAATACGGCCAGGAGGGCAAGGTCGTCGACGTCTATGTCCGCAATCCGGCCGGCGGCTCCGTCGAAGTCAGCATCGTCGACCACGGTCCGGGCATCCCGGCCGAGCATGTCCCGCGCCTGACGGAGCGCTTCTACCGGGTGAGCGTGACCGACAGCCGCTCGAAGAAAGGCACCGGATTGGGGCTGGCGATCGTCAAGCACATCCTCACCCGCCACCGGGCCAGGCTGATCGTCCGCTCGGAAATCGACCAGGGAACCGAGTTTACCGTGCGTTTTTGACATAAAACTCGGGCGTCCGGCTGCCCCATTCTAAAAATCATAGAAAAATCAGTATGATGCATTGTCACAAATGTTTCATCGAACTGACATAAAAGCGTGGGGGAAGGGTCGGTATGAACGGCGTGCTGATCTTTGGCGGACAACGCTGAACTTGGTCGCATCGACCCACCAGCCCAATGACGGGAGAAATCTAATGAACGTTTTGAAACTTTCGGCGGCAGCCCTTGTTGCCTCGGTCGCCTTCGTCGGCGCCGCTGTCGCCCGTGACCAGATCAAGATCGTCGGCTCCTCGACGGTTTTCCCTTACACCCAGGCCGTATCCGAAGAATTCTCCACGAAGTCCGGCAAGCCGGCTCCCGTCGTTGAATCGACCGGCACCGGTGGCGGTTTCAAGGCTTTCTGCGGCGGCGTCGGTGAAGAATTTGCCGACATCACCGGTGCATCGCGCGCCATCAAGTCTTCGGAAGTTGAACTCTGCGCCAAGAACGGCGTCGACAACATCACTGAAGCCATGATCGGCTATGACGGCCTCTCGATCGCTCACGCCCGCAGCGCTCCGGACATGAACCTGACCGAAGAGCAGATCTTCAAGGCACTGGCTGCCGAACTTCCGGATGGCAAGGGTGGCTTCGTTGCCAACCCGAACAAGAAGTGGTCGGATGTCGACGCTTCGCTCCCGGCTTTCGACATCGTTGCCTTCGGTCCTCCGCCGACGTCTGGCACCCGCGACGCTTTCGTCGAGCTTGTCATGCATGACGGTTGCGGCAAGCTCGAAGGCATGGCCGATCTGAAGAAGGCCGACGAGAAGAAGTGGACCGAAGTCTGCTCGCGCATGCGTCAGGACGGCCCGTTCGTAGAAGCCGGTGAGAACGACAACCTGATCGTGCAGCGTCTGGAAGCCGACGCCAATGCCGTCGGTATCTTCGGTTACTCGTTCCTGTATGAAAACGAAGACAAGCTGAAGGCTGTCAGCGTCAACGGCATCGCGCCGACCTTCGACACGATTGCCGACGGTT